>NZ_JAODBG010000059.1 GCF_025463825.1 Cryobacterium sp. | reverse complement strand
GCGCGCGGCCGCGCGGTACGGGCGTGCGGCGAGGCCGGTCGCCGAGGATGCGCCCCTGACAGGCGCGGAAGTGTTCACATGTCTACCCACGATTCTTCGACCCTATCGGAGATGACGGGTCACAAACCGATAACGACACGCAGTTCTCACCGGACGGCGAGCATCACGTCTACCACGCTGTCGAGCACGAGGTCGACCTGGGCTTCGCGGTAGCCGCCCCGCTGCGGCCGGAACACGATGGTGCGCACGTCGTCCACGGTCACCGGGTGCCCATCCTGGAAATACTTCACGAGCTTGGCCGAGAACCGGTCGACATCGCCGCGGTGGTATCCGGTGGTCAGGAAGCTGGTGCGATCGAACCTGTGCCCGGCGGGGCGGCCGAGGCGGTTGATGAGCACCTGGGCGGTGCTGCGGGCCTGGTCGATCCAGGCCTGCTCGCCGTGCGCCTTGGCAGCGCGGTCGCGTTCCCTCGCGGCGAAGGCGTCTTCGAGGCGCTCGAGGGCGGCGTCGACATGAACGGGCGAGTAGCCGCCCTTCGCCATGGCGAAGGCGGTGTGCCGGATGTCCGCTGCGCTCAGTTGGGCGGCCGCGTCGTTTTGGTCGTACGCCTGGCGGGTCGACTCGAGAAACTCTTCCACCTGCTTCAGGTTGTAGCCGAGAGTCTTCTTATTGGTCCGCGGAAACGTAGTGCTCACCGCCTTATTCTGCCTCACGAGCGCCGCCGTGTCGAAACCCGAGGGCTCAGGCGAAGATCAGATAGAGGGCGTAGGCCGCAGCCGCCGACGGCAGGATCGAATCGAGGCGGTCCAGGAATCCGCCGTGTCCCGGCAACCAGGAGCTCATGTCCTTGATGCCGAGGTCCCGTTTGATCAGCGATTCCGCAAGGTCACCGAACGTCGCCGTGATGAGAATCACTGTGCCGAAGATCGGACCGAACCACCACGGCTCCCCCAGCATGAAGATCGCCAGCAGGACGCCGACGGCCATGCACACGATGAACGCGCCGGCAAACCCCTCCCAGGTCTTCTTGGGGCTGATGGAGGGCACCATCCGGTGCTTGCCGAACGACAGGCCGGCCGCGTACGCGGCGGTGTCGGCCGAGATCACCAGCAGCAGGAACGCCAGCGCCCACCACTGGCCGCCGTCCTGGGTGACCAGCAGAACGGCGAAACTGGCCAGGAACACCACATAGACCTGGATGAGAAAGCCGCCGCCGAGATCGGCGAGCACCACTCTGCGCGGCGTCCGATGGCGGGGGAAGGCCTGCATCATCAGTCGCCACAGGGTGATCAGGGCGATCCCGCCCAGGGTGGCGAGCCACTGCCCGCCGGCGTCCCAGTAGAACGCGGAGGGCACCACGGCCACGGCCGACACGAGCACCGGAATCCGGGGCACGTTCCGGCCGCCGCGGCGCAAAGCCTCGGCCAGTTCGAACGCCGTGAACCCCACGATCACGAACGCGACGATCATGAACAGTTCTTTGTAGAAAATCAGGCTCGCCAGCATCGACCCGCCGAGCACCAGCCCGATGAGGGTCGCCAGGATCAGGTTGCGACCGGTGCGCGCCTCGATACGTTCGTTGGTGGCATCCAGCTGTGCCTTGGTGGCCTGCATCTGACGTTCGATGTCAGCCTTGGTGGACTGCACCTGCGCCCGGAATTCTGCGCGGGTCGCGCCCCGCCCGCGGGGAGGCGGCTTGGTGGGCCCTGAATCGTCGGTCATGTGCTGGTCTCCCCTAGATGGCGAGGAGTTCGGCTTCCTTGCGCTTGAGTGCCTCGTCGATACCGTCGATGTGCGTCTTGGTGATCTGCTCGAGTTCCTTCTCGGCGCGGGCCACGTCGTCGTCGCCGACCTCGCTCTTGAGCGCGTCGAGCTCGTCCTTGGCCTTGCGGCGAAGGTTGCGCACGGAAATCTTCGCGTCCTCACCCTTGGTCTTGACGATCTTGACGTATTCCTTGCGCCGGTCGTTGGTCAGCTCGGGCAGCGACGCCCGGATGACGATGCCGTCGTTGCCGAGGTTGGCGCCGAGGTTCGGCGTGTCCCGGATGGCGTTCTCGATGTCGCGCAGGGCGCTCTTGTCGTACGGGGTGATCAGGAGCGTGCGGGCTTCCTGGTTCTGCAGCGACGCGAGCTGACCCAGCGGGGTGGGCGTTCCGTAGTAATCGACCAGGATCTTCTGGAACATCTGCGGGTTCGCGCGACCCGTTCGCACGGTGGCGAAGTCTTCTTTCGCGGCCTCGAGCGCCTTGGTCATGCGCTGAGTGGTATCGGACAGGACATCCGCAATCACGGTGACTCCTTCTTCGGTGGCTTCAATAATCCTAGTTGGAGACGAGGGTTCCCAGTTCGGCGCCGAGGATGGCGGCCGTCACGTTGCCGTGCGGAGCCATCCCGAACACCCGCATGGGCATGCTGTTGTCCATGCACAGGCTGAACGCCGTCGAGTCGACGACCTTGAGTCCGCGCTGGAGCGCATCCTGGTAGGTGATGCTCTGGATCTTGTGTGCGTCGGGGTTGGTGCGCGGGTCGTCGGAGTAGACCCCGTCGACGCCGTTCTTGGCCACGAGCACGACCGATGCGCCGATTTCGAGGGCGCGTTGGGCAGCCACGGTGTCGGTGGAGAAGTAGGGCAGACCGGCGCCGGCGCCGAAGATGACGACGCGGCCCTTCTCGAGGTGGCGTTCGGCGCGACGCGGGATGTACGGTTCGGCGACCTGGGTCATGGCGATGGCGGACTGCACGCGAGTCTCAGCGCCGGCCTGCTCGAGGAAGTCCTGCAGGGCGAGCGCGTTCATGACGGTGCCCAGCATACCCATGTAGTCGGCGCGGCCACGGTCCATGCCGCGCTGGGAGAGTTCGGCACCGCGGAAGAAGTTGCCGCCGCCGACGACGATGGCGATCTCAACGGTCTTGGCCGCTTCGGCGATCTCGCGGGCGAGGCTGCTGATGACGTCGGGGTTGACGCCGAGGCTTCCCGCCCCGAATGCTTCACCCGACAATTTGAGGAGGACCCTGCGCTTCGTACCCGTATCTGACATGCCCGTAAGCGTCCTTCCGTTGTTTCCTGTTTCTAAAACTACCGGTTGAGCACCGGCGGGCTGTACTGCGCCTCGCTGGGCAGAGAAGAAGGAGACCGGATTGCCTAGGCGATCCGATCTCCTTCTGTCTGTCGTACGGTGCTGGTTACGCGCCGACCTTGAACCGGGCGAAGCCGGAAACGGTCACGCCCGCGTCAGCGAGAACTTTCGACACGGTCAACTTGTTGTCCTTGGCGTAGTCCTGCTCGAGAAGGGCGACCTGCTTGAAGTACGCGTTGACGCGGCCTTCGACGATCTTCGGCAGCGCGGCGGCCGGCTTGCCCTCGTTCTCGGAGATCTCGGTGACGATGCGACGCTCGGCCTCGACGGCCTCCGCGGGGACGTCTTCACGAGCCAGGTACTCCGGGTTCGCGAACGAGATGTGCTGGGCGATGCTGCGAGCGGTGG
The DNA here is from genome assembly GCF_025463825.1 of Cryobacterium sp. GTDB lineage: Bacteria > Actinomycetota > Actinomycetes > Actinomycetales > Microbacteriaceae > Cryobacterium. Next base: position 68,208 of record NZ_JAODBG010000059.1, on the reverse strand, counting down.
CGGCATCCTCACCGGCGTAGCCCAGGACCACACCAACCTGCGGGGGCAGGTCCTTGCTGGTCTTGTGCAGGTAGATCTCGAACTTCTCACCGGTGACGGCTGCGACGCGGCGAAGTTCGAACTTCTCGCCGATGATCGCGGCTTCGCCGTTGATGAGCTCACCCACGGTCTGTTCGGCGGCCGGAGCGGCAAGCGCCTCGGCGACGGTAGTGGCACCGGCAGCGGAGACCGCGTCCAGAACCTTCTCGGAGAGAGCGCCGAATTTCTCGCCCTTGGCGACGAAGTCGGTCTCGCAAGCGAGCTCCAGCAGGTACGCGGTGTTGCCGATCACCTTGGCGGCGACGAGGCCCTCAGAGGTGGAACGGTCAGCGCGCTTGGCGTTGCCCTTTGCACCCTTGAGACGCAGGATCTCGACCGCGCGCTCGATGTCGCCATCGGCTTCGACGAGTGCGTTCTTGGTGTCGACCATGCCGGTGCCGAGGCGCTCGCGCAGGATCTTGACGGATTCGAGGTTGAAGTTTGCCATCCCTGAAGTCCTTACTTGGTGTCGGCTACGGGAGCGTCGGCTGCAACCTCTTCGGTTGCGGCTTCGGTCTCAGCGGCGGGCGTCTCTTCTGCAACCTGCTCGGTGGCGACGGTTTCGTCGGCGACCTTCTCGGTGTCAGCGGAGGACTGCTCGGGCGTGGTCTCGGCCGGAGCTGCGAGCAGCTCGGCTTCCCAAGCGGCGAGGGGCTCGACTTCGGCGCCCTCTTCCGGCTTCTGGTGACGCTGGATAAGGCCCTCGGCTGCGGCGTCCGCGATGATGCGGGTGAGCAGGCCGACGGAGCGGATGGCGTCGTCGTTGCCCGGGATCGGGTACTGGACGTCATCGGGGTCGCAGTTGGTGTCGAGGATCGCGATGACGGGGATGCCGAGCTTGCGCGCCTCGTCGATGGCGAGGTGCTCCTTGTTGGTGTCGACAACCCAGAGCGCGGACGGCGTCTTGGTCAGGTTGCGGATTCCGCCGAGGCTCTTGTGCAGCTTGACGAGCTCGCGCTTCTTGATGAGCATTTCCTTCTTGGTGAAGCCGCTCTTGGCGGTGTCCTCGAAGTCGAGCTCTTCCAGCTCCTTCATGCGGGCCAGACGCTTGGAAACGGTCTGGAAGTTGGTGAGGAGGCCACCGAGCCAGCGCTGGTTGACGTAGGGCTGGCCGACACGCGTCGCCTGCTCCGAAATCGATTCCTGCGCCTGCTTCTTGGTGCCGACGAAAAGGATGGTGCCGCCGTGGGCGACGGTCTCCTTGACGAAGTCATAGGCCTTGTCAACGAACCCGAGCGACTGCTGCAGGTCGATGATGTAGATGCCGGAACGCTCGGTGAAGATGAATCGCTTCATCTTCGGGTTCCAACGGCGGGTCTGGTGCCCGAAGTGCACGCCGCTGTCGAGCAGCTGGCGAATGGTTACGACGGCCATGAGCCGTACTCCTTATCCGACGTTTCTGCACAGCAGAAAACGCCCATCGGTTTGTGTCGTGATCGGATGACCACTACTCCTGGTGCCCGGCGCACATCCCGCCCGACTTCGTGAAAAGTCAGGACCGAGTGGGTGTGGTGGCCGAATGGGCACGCGTAGTCAGCGCGCAAAGCGCTGCTCAGAGAACTCTAGCACCCGCCCGACCCCGGGAACGCTCACGCGGGTCAGGCGCCGCTACGCGGGTGGCGCGCCAGCCGCGCACCGGCGCCGTGCCCGCGCCGCTCCAGGGACCCATTGACGCGCCCGTCCTGCACAGGGGGCAACGCCGGGCGTTGTACACCGGGCAGCTGCCCTGCCGGCGCCGGGGGCCGGATGCGCCGAGGATCGGCGCATGAGGAGTTCACGTTTTCCCGGTCACCGTCTCGGTGTTTCGCGGGTCTGCGCCATCGTGCTGGTGCTCCTCACGGTGATGGTGCCGACTCCGACGGCACCCGGGGCGGCCCCTGCCCGTGCGGCGCCAACCGTGTCGGCGGCCCCGGTCGCAGTGGCCGCCCCGCCCGCCTCCACCGCATCCGCCCGCCCGGTGGCGAGCACGGGTCCGGTGGCCGCGGGCCCACGTCCTGGGGCACGAGTGGGCACGGCGCCCTCGGCGCAGTGGACATGGCCGGTCGGGCCCTCTCACGAGCTGCAGCGATCCTTCCAGGCACCGGCGACGTCGTACGGCGCCGGGCACCGTGGCATCGACATCGTCGTGGGAACTGGTGCCCCGGTGCATGCGCCCGCAGACGGGGTGGTGTCGTTCACGGGTGTCGTGGTCGATCGGCCCGTGCTGTCCATCCAGCACGCGGGCGACCTGGTGTCGAGTTTCGAACCGGTCACCGCCTCGGTGGCCGCGGGCGATCCGGTGAGTGCCGGTCAGGTGGTGGGCGTGGTGGGAACGGGGGCGCATTGCTCCGGCCATTGCCTGCATGTCGGGGTGCGCCGGCACGGCCAGTACATCTCACCGATGCTCTTCCTCGGCGGCGTCGACCGAGCGGTGCTGCTCCCCCTGGGCCCGGCAGGCTGAGCCGCACCGACCCGGAGCGCGGCGGGTCAGGCCCGCGGGTGCGCGAGCCGGTAACTCTGCTGCAGCCGCTCGGCCGACACATGCGTGTAGATCTGAGTAGTACCCAGGCTGGCGTGCCCGAGCATCTCCTGCACCGCGCGCAGGTCCGCTCCCCCGTCCAGTAGATGCGTGGCGGCGGTGTGCCTCAGGGCGTGCGGCCCGGCCGGCCCGGTGCCCGGCATGGTTTGAAGGAGGGCCGCCACCGTGCGGTAGACGGCTCGCACCCCCAGTCGATTGCGGGAGCTGCCCAGGAACAGGGCCGTCGGGTTGCGTGCCGCTCCGCTTGGCGCGGTGGGCGCATCCGCCGGGCCCGTCGGCGCTTTCGAGAGGACCGGTCGCGCCACCGTGAGGTAACGCACGACGGCGGCCTGCGCGGGGACCCCGAATGGAACGACGCGTTCCTTGCCACCCTTACCCGTGACCCGCAGGGTGAGCCGGGAGAGATCCACGTCGCCCACGTCCAGCCCGACCAGTTCGGAGACCCGGAGCCCGGACGCGTAGAGCAGTTCGATGATCGCCAGGTTCCGCACGGCGCCGGGCTCTCCCGTCTGCGCGGCTGCCTCCAGCCGGTCCAACAGGTCCTGCATCTGGCTGCGGTTGATCACCCGGGGCAGGGTACGGCCGGCTTTCGGCGACCGGAGCCGCACGGCCGGATCGCTGGGCAGGGTACCTTCCCGGGCCAGCCAGGCGGTGAACCCCCGGGCGGAGGCGGAGCGCCGCGCGATCGTGGCCCGGGCAAGGCCCGCTTCGGTTCCGGTCCACAACCAGTCGCGCAACAGCTCCAGGCCGAGGTCTTCCACCTGGGTCGCGCCCCTGCTTTCGGCGAACGAGGCCAGGCCGGCGAGGTCGGCGCAGTAGGCGCGCACGGTGTTCACCGAGAACCCGCGTTCGGCGCTGAGGTAGCGGGCGTAGCCGTCGATCGCCGGGTCGAGGTGCATGGGTCCAGCTTCTCCTTACGGGCGGCAGATGTCGGGCAGCGACTCGGGGACGTGCCTGGGCTGTGGGGGCCGCTAGGCGGAGTGCCGCGAGAATGCCTCGACGCGGCCGGCGGGGCTGAGGGCCTCCATCTGGTCGAGGTAGTCCGGGGGGAAGCGCGTGACGACATCGAAGGAGCCCAGGGGCACGTTCGAGTGGACCACCTGGTCGGCGTAGACGTGCACCAGATTGATCGACTGGCCGCCGCCGACGCCGGTGAGTTTGCGCGGCGGTGCCGCGGCGTCGATCGTGTAGCAGGTGGCGGCCGCGACCGACACCGGGATACCCGCGAACAGGCCGGTGGTGGCGTGGTGCAGGTGACCGCCGAGGATCGCGCGCACGTCGCTGCCGGCGAGCACCTCGGCCAGGGCGGCTTGCTCGCGAAGTTCGAGGATGGTCATCAACGGCAGCGCCGTCGGCACCGGCGGGTGGTGCAGCGCGAGCAGCGAGCCGTGTGGCGCGGGCTCGGTGAGCACGTCGGCCAGCCACGCGAGCTGGTCGGCGGTGACCTCACCGTGGTGGTAGCCGGGCACGCTGGTGTCCAGAGAGATCAGCCGCAGCCCGTTGACGTCGATGACCCTGTCGACGGGAGCATCGTTCGCCTCCACGCGCAGCAGTTCGGTGCGGAACGCGGCCCGCTCGTCGTGGTTGCCCATCACCCAGACCAGTGTGGCACCCATCCGGTCGGCAGCGGCTTCGACGATGTCGCGCACCCGACGGTAGGCATCCGGTTCGCCGAGGTCCGCGATATCGCCGGTGAACACGAGCGCATCGATGCCGAGCCCGGAGCGCTCGAGTTGCGCCATGGCGCGGTGCACGGTGCTGTCGGTGTCGACGGTGTCGTAGAGCAGACGGCCGCTGCCGTCTGCGGCCGTGCCGAGGAAGTGCGTGTCGCTGAGGTGGGCGAGGAGGTGGGTGGCCGCCGGGTACTGGCCCCATTGCTCGGCTGGAGCCGGCAGGCCTGTGTTCTGCGCGGCGGTCGGTGTAGTTCCCGTCATGACTGACCCCTCTCGGCGGGCTCCGGTACCGGCGTGCCAGGTGTCACGCCGTCACGAATCACCCTACGGCCACCCACCGACCCCACCCGCCACGGCGCCCCGACGCGTCGCCCCGGCCCCGTCGCCCGCAACTGTTACCGCACCGGACAACTGGTCCCCGTGCGCCGGGTGCAATTGCCCGGATGGGGAACAGTTGCGCGATGAGTCGGCCCCGGTCAGGTCACGCGCACCCAGCCCGTGGCCCGTTCCCGCGCGGAGCCCTCGAAGTCCAGGGTGCCCAGGGCGCCGAGCACCGCGGCGGTGGACAGTCCGGAGCGCCGGGCGATGTCCGCCGGCACCCGGGGCGCCCGCACGCTCAAGGCGTCGAACACCCGCACCTGCTCGCTCGTGCGTTCTCGCGGCACCGCACCGTCGGCGCCGGTCAGGTCGAGTTTCAGCTCGACCCCCACCCCGATCAGTTCCGCCATCTCGGCGGCCGTGGTCACACAGATGGCGTCGTAGTCGCGCAGCAGCCGGTGGCAGCCCGCGGAGGTGGGCGAGGTGACGGGTCCGGGCACCGCGCCCAACGGTCGGCCAAGGGCTGCCGCGTGCCCGGCGGTGTTCAGCGACCCGGAGCGCCAGCCGGCTTCGAGCACCACCGTGGCCCCGCTCACCGCCGCAATCAACCGGTTGCGCTGCAAGAATCGCCATTTGGTGGGCGCCGCGCCGCAGGGCAGCTCGCTCAGCACGGCGCCGGCCTCCACGATTCGGGTGAGCAGGGCGTCGTGGCCGCTGGGATAGAAGCGGTCGACTCCCCCGGCCAGGAACGCCACGGTGGTGCCCTTGCTGGCCAACGCGGATCGATGTGCCATGCCGTCGATGCCGTAGGCCGCTCCAGACACGATGGCGAGCCCCCGGTCGACCAGCCCCGCGGCGGCTTCCATCGCCACGTGTTCGCCGTATCCGGTCGCCGCGCGAGCGCCCACGAGCGCTATCGAGTGGCACAGCGCGTCGAGCGCCTCGGTGCGGCCGCGCCACCACAGGGCGAGCGGGGCGTGCTGACCGAGGTCGTCCACGCCGGTCGGCCACTGCGGGTCGCCGGGCAGGAGCAAGCGGGTGCCGGTGCGCTGCGCCTGCCGTAGCGACCGGATCACCTCGGCGGAGGACAACCGGGGCCGCCAGCGGGCCAGCGCCTGTTCGAGGCCGAGTCGCAGCCCCCCGGCATCACCCGCCCCGTTCTCGTCGACCGTCGCCGCCAGGCTCCGGGTGAGGCGTTCGGCCGGCCACGCCTCCACCACGGCAGTCAGCGCCCTGGCGGCGCCGAGGATCCCCACCACCGCGCCGGCCACCCCGTCGCCCGGTTCGGCGATGCTGGTCCAGGCTGCGCGGGCGAACACCTCCCCCGGGTTCTCGGGTCCGTCCGGATCATCCTGGGCGGCCCCAGCGACATCCGGGCGCACGGGCGCGGTGGCATTCCGCACCACGGCTTCATCCAGCCCGAACACGGTCATGACGTCATTCCCTTCCGCAGGTACAGTGCCTGCCCCACTTCGTCCGGTCCCGGCCGGGCCGCCCCGGCGAGGTCGGCGATCGACCAGGCCACCCGCAAGATGCGGTCGTACCCGCGCATGGTGATCGCGCCGCGCTCCAGAGCCCGGTCGAGCATCGCCGTGACCTGGCCGCCCAACCGCGTGTCGACGCCCCGCAGCCACGGCCCCGGCACCTCTGAGTTGAGGGCCCACGGCGTGGCGGCGAGCCGCTTCGCGGCGGCGGTCCTGGCCGCGAGAACCCGTTCGCGCGCGACGGCGCTGGAGAGCCGGCCGCCGTCGACCGCCAGCCGCAGCTCGGCGATGCTCACCCGCTTGACGGTGAGCTGGATGTCGATGCGGTCCAGCAACGGACCGGACAGCCGGGCGAGGTAGCGTCGCCTCGCCTGCGGCGGACAACTGCACTCCGGGTCGCCGGGGCCGGCCCGCCCGGCGCCGTACTGGCCGCACGGGCAGGGATTCGCCGCCAGGATCAGCTGGAACCGTGCCGGGAAGTGGGCGACGGCGTTCGCCCGGTGGATGCTGATCTGCCCGGATTCCAGTGGCTGCCGGAGCGCGTCGAGCACGGCGGCGCTGAACTCGGGTGCCTCATCGAGGAAGAGCACCCCGTGCGACGCCCGCGCCGCCGCACCCGGCCGAATCTGCCCCGTGCCGCCGCCGACCATCGCGGCGGCCGTGATGGTGTGGTGCGGTGCCTCCAGCGGCGGCCGGGTGATCAGGGACCGACCGACCGGGCGGCCGCTCAGCGAACGCAGCGAACTCACCTCAAGGGAGGCGGCCGGGCCGAGGTCGGGAAGCAGGCCGGGTAGCCGTGCGGCGAGCATGGTCTTGCCGGCCCCGGGCGGGCCGAGCATGAAGACGTGGTGGCCGCCGGCCGCCGCAACCTGCAGCGCGAGGATCGCCTCGTCATTTCCGATGACGTCGAGGAGGTCGAGCGTGTCATCGACCCGCTCGTCCTCGGCCGGTGCGCGGAGCACGTCGACGTCGACGGGCTCCAGCGGCGCGCCGTGCCAGATCAGGGCGTCGCGAAGCGAGGCCACCCCGATCACCCGGACGCCCGGCACCAGGGCAGCCTCGTCGGCGTTGCCGGTCGGTACCATCACCGTGCGCCGCCCGACCCGGGCGGCGGCGATCACCGCGGGAAGGATGCCCGGCGTGGGCCGAAGCCGCCCGTCGAGCGCAAGCTCGCCGATGTGCACGACCCCCGCCACGGAGTCCGCGGGAATGACATCGTCCGCCGCAAGGCAGGCCACTGCGATGGCGAGGTCGAACCCGGAGCCGTGCTTCCGCAGGGCGGCGGGCGAAAGATTCACGGTGAGCTTGTGCCCGTTCAGGGCGCAGCCCGAATTCTTCGCCGCCGCTCGCACTCGCTCAGCGGCCTCGGCCAGGGCCGCATCCGGCAGGCCGATCAGCTTCATCCCCGGCAGCTGGCTGGAAATGTCAGCCTCCACTTCGACCAGTGAACCGGCCAGTCCGACCAGGGCGACGGAGTGGGTGCGGGCCAGGCCCATCAGAGGACACCCTCGAGGTGTTCGATGAGGGGGTCTCGGCCCGGCCGGTTGATCACGGCGATCGCGTCAATGCGGATGTGGCGGGCACGCAGCCCGGACTGGCGGCACCAGGTACCGGCCAGACGCCGTAACCGGGCCAGTTTCGCCACCGTGATCGCCTCAAACGGGTGCCCGTACCCGATGCCGGAGCGGGTCTTCACCTCGACGAAGACGATGTCGCCGTTCCGAGTCGCGATCAGATCGATCTCCCCACGGTCGCAGCGCCAGTTGCGCTCCACCAGCGTGTAACCGGCCTCCAACAGGTATTCCGCCGCGCAGTCTTCACCGCGTCGGCCCACTTCGTCCTTGAGCGCCATGAGCACCTCCGCCACCAGCGTGCGTCGGCGGGCACTGCTGCGAGGGACCGCAGAGCGATCCTGTGCGGCGCGAAGGAGCTCGGCTCCCTGTGGAGGAGTGGCCCTGCAGCGACCGTCCCGGAGCGCAACGGACACGGTCGTAGGCTGGTCCCATGATCCGCAACCGCGTCACCGACCTGTCGATGCGGGTGATGAACGGTGTGCACCGGGCCGTGCTGGCGCTCTCGCGCGGTCGGGTGGGCTGGCGGGTGGGGCCGATGGCGGTGGTGGAGTTGCATACCACTGGGCGGAAGAGCGGCGTGCAGCGTTCCACCATGCTCACCGCCCCGATCCACGACCAGGACCGCGCGGTCCTGGTCGCGTCGAAGGGCGGCGACGACCGCAACCCGACCTGGTACCTCAACCTCGTCGCCCAGCCCGACGTGGAGCTGTCCGAGCGCGGCGTCACCCGCCCGATGCGTGCTCGCACGGCCAGCGCCGCCGAGAAGGCCGAACTCTGGCCGAGGATCGTGCGCGCGTATCCCGGTTACGCCGCCTACCAGCGCAGGACGACCAGGGACATCCCGGTCGTCATCTGCGAGCCGCGCACGCCGTCACGAGGGCCGCACCCCACTGCGCAGAGCTCCTGATCGAGGGCGGTGCCGAATCGGCTACCACCGGTGCGCGACGCCCACCACGAGCCGGCTTCCGTTCCCGGGGCCGTCGAGGATGAACGTGCGGAACGGCAGCCGGGCGCGAACACCGAGCCCGAACCTGGTCTGCCCTTCACAGCCGTTGGCATAGGCGACCTGGCGGAACGTGTCGTAGCCGGTGACGTTGACTGCCTCGCTGTCGTTCGCGGGGTCGTAGGTTGTGCCACTGTTGTCGTAGGGGTTGGCGTACGCGATGACCTGCAGGTCGGCGGCACCGCGGAGCGGGACGGGGATACCCGACCCGTCCTTGATGACCACCGAGGTGTAGGCGACATCGAAGCCAGCGAGGTCGCCGCGAACGTCGATCACGAGGCGATCGAAGCACGCGTGCTCGCCGGCACGAACGTTGGTGACCGCCGCCTCGGATGCGACTCTCTGGACATCGGCTAAAGACCCCCAGGTGATCCCGCAGTACGGGGCGGCCGTCGCGGCGGACGTGCCGGCGGTGAGAAATACGGCACCCATTATTGCGCTCAGAATGAGTGCAACGGAACGCTTCATTGCGATCCACTCCTTCGAGAAGAGAACTTACGACGGATTTTACGCCGGAGCCTCCGCTTCGACACGGGCGGAAAATAACCAATCGGATGCAGTCAGACCGGCAGTGCGGTGAGGGTTGGATCGTTCCCGGCGAAGGCGGCATCCGTGGCCCGCAACACCCGCAGGACGTTAGCGCCGGCGAGGGCGGCCAGTTCCGCGGCGCTCCAGCCGCGCCGGGCGAGTTCTTCCAGCAGGGCGGGATATCCGTCGACGCCCTCGAGCTGGTCGGGGAACTCATCGGTACCGTCGAAGTCGCCGCCCAGGCCGATGTGCCGCACGCCGGCGACGATGCGGGCGTGCTCAACGTGGTCGGCCACCTGGTCAAGGGTGACCCGGGGTTCGGGCCCGGACCGGTCGCCGTCGAACCAGGCCGCGTGCTCGGCCGAGACGAACTGCGGCACGAAGGTGACCATCAGCACCCCGTCGTTTGTCGCCAGGCGCCGCAAGACGTCGTCGGGCACATTGCGCGGATGCGCCGTGACGGCGGCGCAGGAGCTGTGGCTGAAGATGACCGGGGCCGTCGTGACGTCCAGGGCGGCGTGCGCGGTGGCCGGGGAGACGTGGGACAGGTCGATGAGCATGCCCAGCCGGTTGAGTTCCCGGATGTACTCCACCCCCCGGTCGCTCAGGCCGCCGTGCACCGGTTCGTCTGTGCCGGAGTCGGCCCAGCTGGCGTTGTGCACGTGGGTGAGGGTGAGGTAGCGCACCCCGAGCCTGGCAAGCATCCGCAGCACGGCGGGCGAGTCGTTGAGGCTGTGCGCCCCCTCGGCGCCCAGCAGCGACGCGATGCGCCCGCTGGCCCTGGCGGCCTCCACCCCGGCGGCGCTGGTGGCGATCTGGAAGGTCTCCGGGTAGCGCGCGGCGAGCCGGTACACCCAGTCGATCTGCTCCAGGGTGCCCTGCACGGCGTCCGCACCCGGCAGGGTGTCCGCCACATACACCGACCAGAATTGGCCACCGACCCGGCCGGCGCGCAACCGGTCGATGTCGGTGTCCGTGTCGAGGGCACCGTCCAGGCCCTCCACCGAGTAGCCGCGGTTCTCGCGGCACTCCCAGGCCCAGTCGTTGTGGCCGTCGATCAGCGGTGCGAGCTCGAGCGCCTCGTCAACCGTGGACTGGCCAGCGGTACGGTCGGAGTTCGGGCCTGCGGTCATCCCGACACGCTAGCAGCCCGGCGCCGGACCGTCACGGGCTACTCGTCGAGCGCGAGTTCCTTAGGCAGCTCGAACTCCTTGGAGGCGAGCTCCTCCACGTTCACGTCCTTGAAGGTCAGCACGCGCACGGACTTCACGAACCGGTCGGAGCGGTAGACATCCCACACCCAGACGTCTTTCATCGTCAGCTCGAAGTAGAAGTCGTGCTCGGTGTCCCGCCGCACCAGCTCGACCTCGTTCGCGAGGTAGAACCGGCGTTCGGTCTCGACGACGTACTGGAACTGGCCAACTACGTCTCGGTACTCGCGGTACAGGGCCAACTCGACCTCGCGGTCGTAGTCCTCGAATTCGTCTTCTTCCATGGTGAGTCAATCTTACGCGCTGAAGCTACGGCGAAATTTTGAGCCAGCTCAGACGGTGCTGCCCGCTGGCTCCGAGGGTTCCGATGGCCGCCATGTGCTCGGCGCTCCCGTAACCCTTGTTGCCCTTCCAGCCGTAGCCCGGCGTGCTGACGTCGGCCTCGATCATGAGCCGGTCCCGATGGACCTTCGCGATGACGGATGCCGCCGAAACCGACGCGCAATCCTGGTCGGCCTTGATGCGGGTAACGACGGCCAGTGGAGTGGTCAGTGCCTTGTTCAGCCAGTCGTCGTTGCCGTCCAGCAGCACCACGGCGTTCCGGATGTCGACGCCGGCGCTGTGCAGCTGCGCCAGGGCGCGCTTGCCGGCCAGGCCCAACGCGGCGATGATGCCCACCGCGTCCACCTCCTGCGGGGAGGCCAGACCGACGGCGCTGTGCTGCGCCCAGGCGGCGGCCAGCGGAGCGAGCAGTTCCCGGCGTGGTTCGCTGAGCAGCTTCGAGTCCCGCAGCCCGACCGGGAATGCGCCCACGGCCGCCGTCACCACGGCCACGCCCACCGCGACCGGGCCGGCGAGGGCGCCACGGCCCACTTCGTCGCAGCCTATGACGCAGCTGGCGCCGCCGGCGAGCATGGCGAGTTCCACCTCGAGGGTGGGTTCGACGACAGCCATCATTCTCGGCCCTGCTCCATCACTTCTCGGCCTCTTCGACCCCTCTGAAGACGTCCGGGTAATCGCCGAGCCAACTCAAGCGGTTCAGCGGCCAGCTGATCACCATGGCGCGGCCTACGACGTTGTCCATGGGCACGAAACCCTTCCCGGGAGTGTCCGGGTGGTAGCGGGAGTCGAGCGAGTCGTAGCGGTTGTCGCCCATCACCCAGAGGGAGTCCTCGGGCACCACGACGTCGAAGGCGTCCTTGGAGGCGCTGGTCTGGCCGGCGGGCAACAGCACATAGGGCTCGTTGAGCGGAACGTCGTTGACGCTCATCTGGCCGAGGGCGTTGCAGCACACGACGTGGTCACCGGGCAGCCCGATGATCCGCTTGATGAGGTGGTCGTTGCTGTCCGGGGCGGACAGGCCCACCACCGACATGGTCCAATCCAGGGCCGCGACGACGGGGTTCTGCTCGAGTGGCGCCTGCGGGGGCAGCCATCCGCCCGGGTCCCGGAAGACGACGACATCGCCCCGGGACACCGGCACCAGGCCGGGTTCGAGCTGGTTGACGATGATGCGGTCCTGCACCAGCAGGGTGTTCTCCATCGACCCCGACGGGATGTAGAACGAGCGCACCAGGAACGTCTTGATCAGGAACGAGATGAGCAATGCCACCACGAAGATGATGAGAAGGTCGCGAATGAATATCGCGATGCCGCGCTTCTTGCGCGGCGAATCTGATTCCAGGCGATGCGATCGCGAGGGCAGAATGTTGTCTGTCATTTAACCGCCTGAGCTCCTCGCCCAGTTTAGCGGGGAGGAGCTCAGGGGGAAATCCAGCGGGCTGCGAAGACGCTCAGGCACGAGCCGAAGCGGATTCGAGGCGGGCGCTGTTAGTCGCGCTTTTCCTTGATCTTGGCCTTCTTGCCGCGCAGACCGCGCAGGTAGTACAGCTTGGCGCGACGCACGTCACCGCGGACGACGACCTCGATGTGGTCGATCACCGGGGAGTGCACCGGGAAGGTACGCTCGACGCCGACCTGGAAGCTGACCTTACGGACGCAGAAGGTCTCGCGAACGCCTTCGCCGGAGCGGCCGATGACGACGCCCTGGAAGACCTGGACACGCGAGCGTGCGCCTTCAACGATGTTGACGTGGACCTTGACGGTGTCGCCCGCGCGGAACTCCGGGATGTCTGAACGCAGCGATGCTGCGTCCACCTGGTCGAGAATATGCATGTTATTCGCTCTCTGTACCCGCCACAGGTCGAGGACGTTTTAGTGGCGCCCCGCCCGCTCACGTTCTGTGAGCTGGTGGCGACCAATTGAGTGTGTGCGTGCCGATGTCGATGCAGCTCCCCTGTGGCAGAGACTTGCCGCGGCACAAACGCTTATTCTGCCACGAAATGCCGCGGCGCGCCAACAGGGCGTGCTCAGCGTTCGCCGGGCTTCTCCTGGATGATGATCACGCTCGGGTCGGCGGATGCCGGGCTGGCCGGCTGGGAGCGCGATGCGGCCGGGTTCGCAGCGGGGTTCGACACCGTCGGGAACGGGGACCCACCGGCCGGAACTGTACCGTAACGGGCCGTCTCGTCGAGGTACGCCAAGGCCTCCCGCACGCGCTTGCGGGCGGCGGCGTAGAGTTCCCAGGCCGCGAACCAGAAGGCGCCGATGCCGACCAGGACCACCAGGACCGACAGCCAGGGCGCGGTCACCGAGAAGACGCCCATGAGGACGATCATCAGGTGCCATAGCGTGAGCACGCCCACGTCGGCCCAGGAGACGGCCTTGGCCAGGCGCACCTCCTTGCGGGCCAGGAACAGCGAGGCCACGACGAGCAACCCGAAGCCGATGGCGATGGCCCCGAACGCCGCGCCGAGCACCTGCCAGGCGGAGGTCCCGAAAATGGACGCGGCGATCATCAGCCAGAGCGGCAGCACGCCGACGGCCACGAACTGCCAGTAGTAGAAGACCCTGCGGAGAATCACAGTGCCCAGATTACCCGCGCGAGCCCCGCCGAGCCTTGGAGTTCGCTGGAGGCAGAAGCTCCGCATCGGCCATGTCTGCCGGGAGGAGGTCGGGCCGGACCGCCCTGGTGCGCTCGAGCTGCTTCTCACGGCGCCACGTCGCGATCGCGCCGTGGTTGCCGCTGAGCAGAACGGGCGGCACGTCGAGGCCGCGCCAGCTGGCGGGCTTGGTGTAGCTCGGGTACTCGAGCAGGCCATCCTCGTGCGATTCCTCGACGAGGCTCTCCGGGTTGCCGACCACGCCGGGGATGAGCCGACCGATGGCCTCGATCATGGCCATCACGGCCACCTCTCCCCCGTTCAGGACGTAGTCGCCCAGGCTCACCAGCCGCACGCGGCCCCGGCCGGCGAAGTGGTCCACGACGCGCTGGTCGATTCCCTCGTAGCGACCGCAGCCGAAGACCAGGTGCGGCTCGGCTGCCAGTTCCCTGGCCATGGCCTGGGTGAACTGTTCGCCGGCGGGTGAGGGGAAGATCAACACGGGGCCGGTGCCGGCTCCCGTTGGCATGACGCCCGGTTCCGGCGCCGCGGGAAGGATGCTGTCCAGCGCCTCGCCCCAGGGCTCCGGCTTCATCACCATGCCGGCGCCGCCGCCGTACGGGGTGTCGTCGACGGTGCTGTGCCGGTCGTGGGTGAAGTCGCGCAGGTTGTGCACGGCGAGGTCGATCAGGCCGGCCTGCCGGGCGCGGCCGAGGAGGGAGATGTCCAGCACACCGAAGAATTCCGGAAAAATACTGATGATGTCGATGCGCATATCGGCAAGTCTACGAGTGGCTGGCGGCGAGTTCCGTCGGACGGGCCGCGTCGGCCTCGTCGTGGCTCACGGCGTCGCGGTTGACCGTGTTGCGGTGCGAGAAGTACAGGGGCAGGGCGGTGAACAGCACGGCGCCCATGAAGTTACCGATCAGGACCGGGCCGGTGTTCCAGCCCCACCAGTCGCCGAAGCTGATGTCCGCCCCGAGCAGCATGCCCGCAGGGATGACGAACATGTTCACCACGGCGTGCTCCAGGCCCAGGCCGAAGAAGGTGAGCACGGGCAGCCACATGCCGGCGATCTTGCCCGCAGCCGAGGTCGACGTGTAGAACATGATCGTGCCCAGCGCCACCATCCAATTGCACAGCATGGCCTTGATGACGGCGACCAGGATGCCGCCGGCGCCGACGGCTTCGTAGGGCAGGACCTTGTGCTCGGCCATATGGATGATCGCCTGGATCACCGGGTCGGTCGTGTCGGTACCGAGGTAGGTGATCACGCCCACATAGAGCACCGCGAACAGGCCGGCGCCCACGATGTGCGCCGGGATGACGATGGCGAAGTTCTTGAGCGCCTTGGCGACCGTGGTACGGCCCTCGAGGACCGCCAGCGGGATCAGCGCGAAGCTGCCCGTGACCAGTTCGAGGCCCAGCATCAGGATCACGCAGAAACCGACGGGGAACAGGATGGCGCCCACGATGGGCAGCCCGGTCTGGGCGGCCGCGGTGAGCGCCAGTGACGTCGCCGCGCCGAGGATCGCCCCGGACAGGGCGCCGCGCAGGAACATCTGTCGGGCGGTGAGGTTGGACTTGACGACCCCCGAGTGAACGAGTTCATCGATCAGGTGGTCCGGATTCACGTAGGACATGCGGCGGTACTCCTCTTCAACGGCCGCGTGTCAACGAACGTGAAGTAGGTGTGGCGCGGCGCGCCTCTCCCCGTGAACTGGGTCAGGGGCGGCTATGCGCCCTGACCGTCGGGAGTCGGCGTCGCTGCCTGCTCCGGGGATTCGGGGTCCGCTGCCGGTTCGACGGCGTCCGTTTCGTCCGTGTCCGGCTCGTCCGGGAGCTCTTCGAGCAGGCCGGGTGGCGGGGTGATCGTGATGATGCCTGCCGTCACGTCGACCGAGGGGACGATCGCCTTGACGAACGGGATCATCACCTCGCCGTTGGCGGTCTTCACAATGAGGAGGTCCTGGGCGGGCAGGTGTTCGAGGCGCGTGAGCGTGCCGATCTGAACGCCGTCCCGCACGACGGCGAGGCCGACCAGCTGGTGGTCGTACCAGGCGTCTTCTTCGTCCGTCTGCTCGGCGGAGTCCTGGTCGATCCAGAGAATGGCCTTGGCCAGGGTCTCGGCGGCCTCGCGGTCCGGCACTCCCTTGAAGAACCCGACGGCGTGCTGGTTGTACCAGCGCAGCTCGACGAGTTCGATGGTCTTGCCGTGCCAGGGTGAGCTGGTCGGCACCTGGAGGGTGAACACGGCGCCCGGGACGAAACGTCGTCCCGGGTCGTCCGTGAACAGCTCCAGCTTGATGGCGCCCTTGAGGCCGTGAGCCTTGGTGAGGCGCCCCACCCGTAATTGGGTGGCCGGGGTGATGCTGTCGTCGCTCATGAGGGGCTGGTCCACTGCCCGCTCAGAAGTCGGTGTCGACAACGTCGACCCGCACGCGCTTGCCATCGGCCAGAGCGGCCACGAGAGTACGCAACGCCTTGGCGGTGCGACCGGCGCGGCCGATCACCCGGCCGAGGTCCTCGGGGTTCACACGAACCTCGAGGACCTCACCACGGGGTGAGTTCTGGGCTACAACGTGCACATCGTCCGGGTGATCAACGATTCCCTTGACGAGGTGCTCAAGCGCGGGAGCGAGCAAAATTACGCCTTGTCCTCTTCGGTTGCCTCAGCGGCAACTTCTTCGGTCGGGGCCTTGTCCGCGGGCTTCTCGGCCTTGGGCTTGAGAACCGGCTTCTTCTTCTCGTCGGCGACGAAGGCGGCCTTCGGTTCCTTGAACTTGACGGTGGAGACGGCGTTCTTGTCGCCCTTGAAGATGCCCCAGTCGCCGGTCAGCTTGAGGAGTGCCGCGACCTGCTCGGTCGGCTGGGCGCCGACGGAGAGCCAGTACTGGGCACGCTCGGACTTGACCTCGATGACCGAAGGCTCCTGCGTGGGGTGGTAGATGCCGATCTCTTCGATGACACGACCATCACGCTTGGTGCGCGAGTCGGCGACAACGATGCGGTAGTACGGCGCACGAATCTTGCCCATGCGCTTCAGACGGATTTTGACAGCCACAATTCTCCTGTGATTTAGATGTTTGGCGAACTGACAGCCGTGAGCGTGGGGGCACACTCGGCACAAGCTCAATAAGGTTCTTGCTACGCCGGATTAGAGGGTCGGGCGCAACAGAACTCGACTAATCATTGTGTCAGACATCACCCACTTTGTGATAATCGAGTTCCGAAGTACCGTGTCGCGTGATGACCCCGTCGCGCGCGCCGGGCGGCGCGGAAGCCGATTAGCTGTCAGGATTGGGCCAGATCGTCCCCCCTCCGGGACACCGAAGCACGAAGGGCAGCACTGTGGGACGCGAAACCGTGGGAATCGAGTTCGCTCGCTCCGAGCGATCGACGGTCGGCATCGAGTGGGAACTCGCCCTGGTCGATCGTGAAACCGGCGACCTCGTCTCGATCGCCGACGAGGTCCTCGACGCCCTCCGCGGCCCGGATGGCTCCCCGCACCCGCACATCACCGGGGAGCTCCTGTTGAACACCGTTGAGCTTGTCTCCGGAGTGCACCACACCGTGGCCGGCGCCGTCGCGGACGTCGCCGACCAGGCCGCCGAGGTGCGCGCCATAACCGAGCCGCGGGGTGTTGACCCGATCTGCTCGGGCTCGCACCCATTCGGCCAGTGGTTCGACCAGACGGTCACCGACAAGGAGCGCTACCACAAGCTCATCGACCGCACCCAGTGGTGGGGCCGGAACATGATGATCTGGGGCATCCACGTGCACGTGGGCATCGAGGACCGCGACAAGGTCATCCCGATCCTCAACGGTCTGCTCAGCTTCGTGCCGCACCTGCAGGCGTTGAGCGCATCGAGCCCGTTCTGGGCGGGCGTCAACACCGGATACGCCTCCAATCGAGCGCAGATGTTCCAGCAGTTGCCCACCGCCGGCCTGCCGTGGCGGCTCGAGGACTGGTCGGCGTGGGAAGACTACGTCAACGACCTCACGGTCACCGGGATCATCGAGGACGCCACCGAGGTGCGGTGGGACATCCGCCCCTCCCCGCGCTGGGGCACCATCGAGGTGCGCGCCTGCGACGGAGTCTCCACCGTCGAGGAGCTCGGCGGGATCGCCGCATTCATCCAGTGCCTGGTCGAGTGGATGTCGACCGAGATCGACAACGGGCGCCCGGTGCCCACCATGCAGCCCTGGTTCGTGCGGGAGAACAAGTGGCGGGCGGCCCGCTACGGGTTGGCGGCCGAGATCATCGTGAACTCCACCGGCACCGAACGAATGGTCACCGACGAGGTGCGCCGCCTGGTCGAGGTGCTCTCCCCCACCGCCGAGCGCCTGGGCTGCCTTCCGGAGTTGCGACAGCTGAACCTGATCCTCGACCACGGCGCCAGCTATCAGCGACAGCTGGCTGTCGCGGCCTTGAACGACGGAGACCTTCCCGCCGTAGTGGCCTCCCTTGCCCGCGAGCTCCGAGAGGGCCTGCTCCCCGCAACCCCCTGAATCCAGCCCTCGAAAGCGGCGTAACTGTTGCCTCCCACCCGGGAAGCAACCGTTTCCCCGCTCTCGCGTAGACGGATCAGGCGTTTTTGGCGTCTCGCCAGGCGAGCCAGTCTTCTACCGGAGAGAGGTCGTGGGCGGGCCCGGAGATGCCCAGCGTGAACAGGGTGGTGCCGAGCTCGTAGAGTTCGTCGGCCTCCTCGGTGGTCTTGCCGCGAAGCTCGGTGGAGATCTCGATCTCGGTGATGTCGCGGCCCACGGTGTCGCACCAGGTGCCGAGCACCCCGAGCTTGTGGACAAGCACGTCCGGTGTCGAGAACGAGTGCCAGATGTCGGCGTGCTTCGCCACGATGCGCAGGGTCTTCTTCTCGCCACCGCCGCCGATCAGCACGGGGATGTCCCGGACGGGTGCGGGGTTGAGCTTGGCCCAGCGGGCCTCGACCCTGGGCAGGTCGTCGGCCAGGGCGTCCAGGCGGGTGCCGGCGGTACCGAAATCGAACCCGTACTCGTCGTAGTCGCGCTCGAACCAACCGGAGCCGGTGCCGAAGATGAAGCGGCCGCCGCTGATGTGGTCGATCGTGCGGGCCATGTCGGCCTGGAGGTCGGCGTTGCGGTAGCTGCTGCAGTTCACCAGGGCGCCCACCTCGATGACGCTGGTCTGCTCGGCCCACGCGGCCAGCAGCGTCCACGACTCGAAGTGCTGCCCCTCCGGGTCACCACTAAGCGGGTAGAAGTGGTCCCAATTGAAGGCGATGTCCACGCCGAGGGCCTCGATTGCAGAGACGGTGTCGCGAATGGAGGTGTAGTCGGCGTGCTGCGGGGCAATCTGTACGCCGAGGCGCACCGGGCGGGCGGAGGGAGAGGTCATTGCAGAATCCTATTCCCCGCCCGCACCGGGCACGGCACCGATGGCGCCGTTGTGCGGCTCGGGACTACCGGCCCAGCATCTTCTGCAGGGCAGCCATCTCCTCGGGCGTCGGCCCGCCCGCTGGCGCCTTGGCGCCCCCGCCGAGGCCGAACCCGGAGCCGCCTGCGGGTGCGCCGCCGAGCTTCTCACCCGAGGCGATCGCGGCGTTCTCCGCGGCCCGCTTGGCCGGGTTGCCCGATTTCGAGCCTTTCTTCTTCTGCTGCACCTGGGGGCGCTTGCCGCCCATGCCGCCGGGGATCGGGCCCATGCCGGGGATATTGGGCATGCCGCCCTTCGCGACGGTCTTCATCATCTTGGCGGCCTGCTCGAAGCGCTGCACGAGCTGGTTGACCTCGGTGACGCTGGAGCCGGAGCCTCGCGCGATGCGCAGGCGACGAGAGCCGTTGAGCAGCTTCGGGGTAACCCGCTCCGCCTTGGTCATCGACTGGATGATGGCTTCGGTACGAACGATCTCGCGCTCGTCGAAGTCGTCCAGCTGCTGCTTCATGGCGCCGGCGCCGGGCAGCATGCCCATCATCTTCTTGATCGAGCCCATGTTGCGAAGTTGCTGCATCTGGCCGAGGAAGTCGTCGAGGGTGAATGAGTCGGTGGAGAACTTCTCCGCCATCTTGCGGGCTTCGTCCTCATCGAACGCGCCCTGCGCCTGCTCGATCAGGGTGAGGATGTCACCGAGGTCGAGGATGCGGCTGGCCATGCGGTCGGGGTGGAAAGGTTCGAAGTCGTCCAGGCCTTCACCGGTCGACGCGAACATGATCGGGCGCCCGGTGATGGAGGCGACCGACAGAGCCGCGCCACCGCGGGCGTCACCATCCAGCTTGGAGAGCACCACACCGGTGAAATCGACACCGTCCTGGAACGCCCTGGCCGTGACCACGGCGTCCTGGCCGATCATGGCGTCGATGACGAAGAGCACCTCGTCGGGGTCGATGGCCTTGCGGATGTCCGCCGCCTGCTTCATCATCTCGGCGTCCACACCCAGACGCCCGGCCGTGTCGACGATGACCACGTCGTGCAACTTCTGCTGGGCGAACTTCACGCCGTCGCGGGCCACCTTGACCGGATTGCCGACGCCGTTGCCGGGCTCGGGGGCGTACACCGCGACACCCGCCTGGGCCGCGACGACCTCGAGCTGGGTGACGGCGTTGGGGCGCTGCAGGTCGGCGGCCACGAGGATCGGCGTGTGGCCGTCCTTGGCCAGCCACTTCGCCAGCTTGCCGGCGAGGGTGGTCTTACCGGCACCCTGCAACCCGGCCAGCATGATGATGGTCGGCGGCTTCTTGGCGAACTCGAGGCGGCGCTGTTGGCCGCCGAGGATCTGGATGAGTTCCTCGTTGACGATCTGCACGACCTGCTGGGCCGGGTTCAGCGCTTTGCTGACCTCGTCACCGAGGGCGCGTTCGCGCACCTTGCCGGTGAAGTCCTTGACGACCTCGAGCGCCACGTCGGCGTCGAGGAGGGCGCGACGGATTTCGCGCACGGTGCCGTCGACATCCGCCGCGCTGAGCTTGCCCTTGGTGCGGAGATTTTTAAACGTCTCGGCGAGGCGATCTGAGAGGTTTCCAAAAGTAGCCATTATGAACCTAGTTTAACCGGCTCGCGGACGCATCGCTGCTCATTGCCGCGATTGGGCGACTCAACGGCGTACCGTGAGTGCTTCGTGATCTGAAGGAGAACCAATGCCAGTTGTCGTCGTCGCCGTCATCACCCCGCTCAACGGGCACAACCAGGACGTCATCGACGCGTTCTCGATCGTGGCGCCGAAGGTACACGAGGAGGCCGGCTGCGAACTCTACGCCCTGCACCACGATGCCGCCCGAGTGATCATGGTCGAACGGTGGACCACCGGGGCCGACCTGGCCGCGCACTCCTCCGGCGCGCCGATCGGCGAGCTCAACGCGCTGCTTGCCGGGCATGTGACCGGCCCGGCGGAGGTGAGCGTGCTCGAGAACGTGCCGCTGGGAGACCCCGCCAAGGGCGCCATCCCGTAGCGGCCGAGCCGTCGGTTAACCGGCCGCCGGTTCGATCAGTCGCCGGACGGCGCGCACCACACTCGCGCGGCGGGCGGCGATCACGGCGCCGCCGGACGCAGGCTGGGGGGAGAACGCCGACGCCGGCTCGTGGACCCAGCAGGAGACGATTCCGAAGACCAGCGCGCTGAGGTGGTCGGCGGCCCAGGCACGATCGACGCTGCCGGCCGCCTGGAGGGACAGGATTCCCCTGACCTGTTCGGCGTGGAACGTGTCGACCAGCGCGTTGGGCGGGTCGCTCGCCTCCTGGCGCTCCAGGCGTGCCCAGTCGATGATTCGCAAGTGCTCGGGATGCGCGACGGAATGGTCGTACAGGATGCCCGCGAACTCGGCCAGGTCCGCTCCCTGGTGGGCGACGGCCGCGGCGAACTCGGTCAGATTGAGCTCCAGCACCGCGCTGAAGAGCTCCTCCTTCTTGCGGTAATAGGTGTAGAGGCGTTCCTTGCTCGCGGATGCGTTCCGGGCGATCCGGTCGATGCGGGCGCCGGCGAGGCCGAACGCTGCGAATTCGGCCCTGGCCGCCTCGAGGATGCGCTGGCGGGTGGGTTCCAGGTCCTTCGGGGGCGCTCCGGTGGGGAGATCGGCGGTATCCATGGCCGCGAGTGTATCAAAACGAACTAGTTCGTTTGGTAGAGTTCTCGGCATGTTAAAGACGAGCGCGACCGGCGTCCTTCCGGTTTCCACCCCGTCAGTCCCCGAGTCCTTTCCCCCGCGGCCGAAGCCTACAACCCGCGCCGGTGGTGGCTGCCCGCCATCGTCGCCCTCGCCCAGCTCACCGTCGTGCTCGACGGCACCATCGTCAACATCGCGCTCCCCCACGCCCAGTCCGACCTCGGCATGAGCGACGGCGACCGCACCTGGGTCGTCACCCTCTATGCACTGGTCTTCGGCGCCCTGCTCCTGCTCGGCGGCCGGATCGCCGACTACTGGGGCCGCAAACGCTCCTTCATCGTCGGTACGGCCGGTTTCGCCGTAGCGTCCACTGTCGGCGGCATGGCGCAGAGCACCTGGGAGCTCCTCGCCGCCCGCGGCCTGCAGGGCCTGTTCACCGCGCTCCTCGCGCCCGCCTCGTTGGCGCTGTTGACCGTGAACTTCCCCGGCGGCAAGGACCGCATCAAGGCGTTCTCGGTCTAGGGCGCGATCGCCGGTGGTGGCGCCGCGGTGGGACTGGTGCTCGGCGGCGTGCTCACCGAGTACGCCAGCTGGCGCTGGTGCCTCCTCGTGAACGTGCCGATCGCCATCGTCGCGATCGCGGCCGCCGTCCCGATCATCAAGGAGAGCAAGGCACACGGCAACACCCGTTACGACGTGCCCGGCGCCATCCTCGTCGCCCTCGGACTCGGGTCGCTGGTCTTCGGCTTCGCCCAGGCCGAGAACGGCTGGTCGTCGTGGCAGGTGCTCGTCTTCATCCCGCTGGGCGTCCTGATGCTCGCCCTCTTCGTGCTCGTGGAGAGCCGCTCGAACCACCCGCTGCTGCCCTTGCGGATCCTGGCCGACAAGGTGCGCGGCGGCGCGTTCATCACCGGAACGCTGACCGGTGCCGCCCTGCTCGGCGGCCTGCTATTCCTGACCTTCCACCTGCAGATCGTGCTGGGTTTCTCGCCCCTGGAGTCCGGGCTGGCCTCCCTGCCGATGACCGTCGGACCCGTTGCCGTCGCGGCCGGGCTCCTGTACCTGTCGCGCATCACCGTCGGCGGCAGCTACGCCGTCGAGGTGCTGCCCGGACTGCTCCTGATGGGGCTGGGCCTGGCCATGATCTTCGTGCCGTTGCAGAACGTCGATTTCGCCGGGATCGATGCGCATGACGCCGGCGCGGCCAGCGCCGCCGTCACCGCGGTGCAGCAGATCGGCGGGTCGATCGGTTCCGCGGTGTTCACCGTGCTCTACACGTCGGCGGTCGCCGCCTCCCTCGCCGGCGGCGACGGCACCCCCGTCGCGCAGCTGCAGGCGTTCGTCGACGGCTACCAGGCCGCGTTCTTCTGGGCCGCGGTCGGCGTGTTCCTGGCCGCTCCGGTGGCGTAGGTCATGGTGCGCCCGCGTGCCGAGGACCTGCTGGGTAAGGAAGCGGCCGTGCACCTGGGCTGATAGTGGCTCGCCGCACTGGACAGGCCCCCGGAGAAATCCGGGGGCCTTCTCGTGGGTGGGGCGTCGGCGCTGCCGTCGTGGGCGCGCCGGGGTCAGCTGTCGGCGGCGATGACGATCGTGTCGCCGTGCACGTCAAGGGTGACCACGAGCAGGGCGTCCGTCTCGTGCGGGCTGATCGAGTAGTCGAGCACGGCGAAGTGCTGGTCGCTTCCGATGTGGTGCGGGTGGAACCCGATGCGCTGCAACTGGATGGAGCGCAGGAAGTCGATCTGCTTGTCGCCGGAGTCCCAGATGAGGGCGTCCTCGAGCACCTCACCGTCGAGTTCCTCGAACTGGGCGAGGATGAACTGGCTCGTCACGGAGACCTCGGCGCTCAGGTCGGCGACGAGCGATTCCCGGGCCTGCGAGTCCAGGTCTTCCAGGGCATTGATCATCGCGGCGACGATGTCCAAGGCCTCGGCGGACACCGATTCCTCATCGGGGGAACTGACGTCGATCTCGATGTTCTGGTCGCCCAGTTCGGCGGTGTCGGACCAGTACACGTCACCGCTGTCGTCGTCGCTGCCGAGAATGCCGAAGAAATCGTGTTCGATGGTCATGGGACGTCCTATCCGACGAGTTTTTGTGCGAAGACGTGCGGGGTGAAGCCGGTGAGGTCGTTGATGCCCTCACCCTGCCCGACGAGTTTGATGGGAATGCCGGTCTTCTCCTGGACCGCCAGGACGAACCCGCCCTTGGCCGACCCGTCGAGCTTGGTCAGCACCAGGCCGGTGACCCCGGCGTGCTCGATGAACGCCTCGGCCTGGGCGAGGCCGTTCTGCCCGGTCGTGGCGTCCAGCACCAGCAGCACCTCCGAGATCGCGGTCTGCTTCTCGATGACCCGGCGGATCTTGGTGAGTTCGTCCATCAGGCCGCCCTTGGTCTGCAGCCGGCCCGCGGTGTCGATGATGACGATTTCGGTGCCCGTGTTGATGGCCCGTTCAACGGTCTGGAAGGCCACCGACGCGGGATCCTGGCCCTGCGCCTGCGGCTTCACGATGTCGGCGCCGGCCCGCTCGGCCCAGGTGGCCAGCTGTTCGACGGCGGCTGCCCGGAAGGTGTCCGCGGCGCCGATCAGCACGCTGCGGTCGTAGACACGCAGGAACTTGGCGAACTTGCCGATGGTGGTGGTCTTGCCGACCCCGTTGACACCCACGACGAGCACCACGGCGGGCCGGGCGCTGAGGTTCAGGGTGGGGTCCAGCTTCGACAGGCGTTCCTCGATGCCCTCACGGAGCATCCGGTGCAGGTCCTTGGGGTCCGTGGTGCTGTACCTGGCCACCTTCGCCCGCAGCTCGGTGACGATCGCGTCGGTGATGTCCGGTCCGAAGTCGGCCGTGATGAGCGAGTCCTCGAGGTCATCCCAGGTATCTGCGTCGATCGTCTTCTTCGCGAATACTCCGCGCAATGCGCCGGAGAGGGACCACGGGGTGCGTTCTGCCATGCCCCTAGCCTATGGCTCGACCGGCCGGGCGGACCGCGGCACGACGACTTCCACCCAAGCGGCCGCGGCGTGTTCGTCACTCCGACCACCGGAGGGGTCGCGGGATCCGGCCGGTGCTGGGTATCGTCACGGTAGTCGCAGCGCGGCCGGGCCGCGCCCCTCGCGAAAGGACCGTCATGAGCCCCACTCCTGCTTCGACGTCCGGCCCCCACCAGGTCCTGACGGCCCTGTCCGAAACGCTGGAGGGCACGATCGTGTTGCCCGACGATCCGGGCTGGGATGCCGCCCGCGCAGCCTGGAATCTCGCCGTCGACCAGCGGCCGAGCGCCGTCGTGCGGCCGAGGTCCGTCCGGGACCTCCGGAAAGTCATCGTCGCCGCACGGGAGGCCGGCCTGGGTGTGACCGTGCAACCCAGGGGGCACGGTGCCAGCGATGACCTCGTCGGCCGGATCCTCGTGCGCACCACCGCCTTCGACGAGGTCACCGTGAACGTCGTCGCCCGGTTCGCGCGCGTCGGCGCCGGGGTGCCGTGGGGCACGCTGCTGAACCGCCTCGACGGCACCGGCCTGGTTGCCCTGGCCGGCAGCAACCCCGACGTGAGCGTCGCCGGCTTTCTGCTGTCCGGCGGGCATTCCTGGTTCAGCCGGTGGAAGGGGCTCGCGGCCCACTCGATTCGGGCTGTCGAACTCGTCGATGCCACCGGGGCGCTGCGCCGGGTCACCAGGGACAGCGACGCGGAGTTGCTCTGGGCCGTGCGTGGCGCCGGCGGGCTGTTCGGTGTGGTGACCACCCTCGAAGTCGACCTGTATCCGGCGCCGGAGCTCTTCGGCGGCAAGATCCTGTTCCCTGCGGAGGCGGCCGAAGTTGTCTTCGGCGCCGCCGCCGAGATCCTGCTGGATGCGCCGCCGGAGTTGAGCCTGTTCCTGGGCCTGATCAATCTGCCCGACGTCGAGGGGGTGCCCCAACTCCTCCGCGGCCGCAGCTTCACCCAGGTGGATGCGGTCTTCGTGGGGCCGGCGGACGCCGGGGAGGATCTCCTGGCGCCGCTCCTGTCGATCGCGCCGGTCATCGCCAATCTGTGCGGCACCTTCCCGATCAGCCACCTGGGTGACGTGTCCGGGGAACCGCAGGAGCCCTCGAGATCGCTTGACTGGTCGCGGACCGTCAGCGACCTCGACCCTGCCACGATCGCGTCGCTTGTCGAGGGTTTCCACACCGCGAGCTACGCCGGGCTCACCATGCTGCAGCTGCGCCCGCTGGGAGGGATGATCGGCGATGCCACCGTGGGCGACGACGGACTGGTCGGCCACCTCGACGCCGGTTTTCTGCTCTTCGCGGCGGCGATCCTGCCGCCGGGCGCTCCGCAGCCGCCCGCCTCGGATCGCCATCTGCTCTTCCAGCCGTTGGACGACACGGTTCAAGCCGTCGGTGTTCCGCGGGTTGTCCCGTCGATGCTCACGAGCGGCCAGGATCTGGGCAGCGCCTTCACCCCGGCGGAATTGGACCGCCTGGCCGGCCTCAAGCGCCGGGTGGACCCGGAGAACCTGTTTCGCAGCAACCGGCCGTTGCCGAGTGGAGTACTGCCCGGTGGCACAACGCCCGGCGGTTCGCAGCCCGGCGGCGGTGCGACCTCCGCACTGGACTGAGCCGTCTGCGCTGCAACCGGCCGGTGCCGAACACCGGTTGCCGAACCCGGCACCTCAGGAGGCCTGTTCGGCCTCGCGGACGATGCGCTGGCCCACAACGGCCGACACGCCGTCCTGGCGCATCGAGACTCCGTAGAGCGCATCCGCGATCTCCATGGTGCGTTTCTGGTGCGTGATCACGATCAGCTGGCTCGTGGCCCGCAGGTCCTCGAAGATGGTCAGGAGCCGGCCCAGGTTGGCGTCGTCGAGCGCGGCCTCGACCTCGTCCATGATGTAGAACGGGCTCGGCCGGGCCTTGAAAATTGCGATGAGCAGCGCCACCGCCGCGAGTGACCGTTCGCCGCCGGAGAGCAGCGAGAGCCGTTCGATCTTCTTGCCCGCCGGTTTCACCGACACCTCGATACCGGTAGTCAGCATGTTCTCCGGGTCGGTGAGCCGAATGCTGCCGCTGCCGCCGGGGAACAGCACCGGGAACACCTCGGCGAACGCCGCCTGGGTGTCGTCGAAGGCGCTGGCAAAGATGGCGCCCATCCTCAGGTCGATGTCGTCGATGATGCTCAGGAGGTCGGTCCGGGTGGTGGTGAGGTCGGTGAGCTGCTCGGTGAGGAACTTGTGGCGTTGCTCAAGCGCCGCGAATTCCTCGAGCGCGAGCGGGTTGATCCGCCCCAGGCGGGCATAGCTGCGCTCCGCGGCCGCGAGCCTGGCCTGCTGGGCCGCCCGGTCGTACCGCCGGGTCACGGTGGCATCTGTTGCGCCCGTTTCGTCCTCGGCCGGCACCGGTTGGTCCGGCCCGTACTCGCTGACGAGCACGTCCTCCACCAGGCCGAGCTCGCTGGCGGCCCGCTCGAGCAGCGCCGAGACCTGCAGTTTCTTCTCGTAGATCGCCAGTTCGAGCCCGTGCACGTTCTCCGTGATGGCCTGCAGCCTGGTGCGCAGATCGCTATCCGCCCGCCGGAGGGCGCTGAGCTCGGCGTTCTGGCTGGCGCGCTGGGCCTCGGCGGCGGCCAGGCGCTGGCGCGACTCGGCCACGGCGGCATCGACCGAGGTGAGCACCGGCGGCAACGCATCGGCGACAGCGGATGCGGCGGCCACCTGCCGTCGTCGGAGGACGGCCCGCCGGGCGGCGGCATCGGCCTCGGCCTGGTCGGCTTCGAGTTGCCTGGTCAGCGTGATGACCCGGCCCTGCCCGACACGCAAGCGCTCCTTGGCGGTGTCTACTTGCAGGCGGGCCTCGATCTCGGTTTCCCTGGCCCGCTCGAGCTCGGCGAAGAGGGAGTCACGTGCGCTGACATCGAGGATCGGTCTCGGCTGTGAGCGCGCGGTGTCCAGTGCGGCGGCGCTGGCGGCCGCGGCGCCCTCGGCTTCGGCGACGCCGGCGGCGGCGAGGTCCGCGGCGGCCGACAGCCGATCGAATTCGGCCGACGCGGCGTCGGCCTGCACGGTGAGGCGGTTGCGCCGGTCGGTGCGCGCCGCCTGCAGGCTTCGGCGCTCGCGGAGGGCGGCCTGGGCCGAGGTGGCCTGCTCGCGCACGGTGGCCAGCAGGCCGCGACGTTCGCCGAGGTCACCGGCGACCCGCTCGATGAGCGAGGTCACCTCGCCCAGACGGTGTTCGGCCGTGTCCCGTTCGGTGACGAGCTCGAGCTTGCTCGGCGGAGCACCGGCTCCTCCGCGCAGCGAACACGCGGTGAGGACGTCGCCGGCGCGGGTGACGATGATCGACGGGAGGCCGGACTCCCCCGATGCCGACGCGGCACGGGCGTCGGATGCTGCCACGGCAGCCGCGAGATCGGCCACGATGATGGTGCCGGCCAGAAGCGCGAGGACTCCGGCCGGCGCGTCGACCACGGTGGAAGCGGCGACCGCTCCGGACAGGCCGGACCGCGCGGGGGCCGCCTCTCCAGCAACCCCGGTGAGCACCAGTTCCACCCGGCCCAGGTCCAGGGCCTCGGCGTGCCGGACGGCGGCGACGGCGGCATCCCGGTCGTCGGCGGCGACAGCGTCGGCGAGTGATCCGAGCGCCGCGGCAATCGCGCGCTCGAACCCGGGCTGCACGCTCATGCCCTCGGCGACCAGGCCGCGGACGCCGGGCAGGCCCGCGTCGATCAGGCCGGACGACCCGTCCTTTTGGCCGAGCGCCAGGCTCAGGGCGCCGGTGCGGGCCGCAAGCGCCTCCCGTTCGCGCTCGTGGCCGTGTAGCAACTCTCTGAGCCCGTCGATCTCGGCACCGGCCTGCACGACCTGTGCCTCGGCACGGTCGGCGACCCCGGCCAGGTCAACCTCGATCGCCTCGGCGTCCTCGTGGTCGTCGAGATCCGCGAGCTGGGCCAGCGCGGCGGCCAACCGATCACGGGCCGCGTCGAGGGCGCCGTGCTGGCGCAGCACTTCGCCCCGGACGGCCGCCAGCCTGGATGCCGCGGTGTCGGCTTCCCCGGCGAGCTGCGCCACCCGGAGATCGTGGCGGGAGACCAGGGCGGATTGCGCCGAGATCTCCTCGTCCGCGGCATCGAGGTCCCGGCGAACCGACGCTGCCGCCGTGCGCGCGGTCGTCCAGGCGCTCTCGGCGGTGGCGATGCCCGCCCGCAGCCGCTCCACCTCCGCGGTGGCCTCGGCTACGCGGTGCGGCGTCACGCCGCCTGCCCGCTCCCCCGGTTCGGCCTGGCTGCCCAGCAGGGCCAGGCGCTGGTTGGCGAGGGTGTACAGCCCGCGCAGCCGTTCCTGACCGGACTCAAGCCCGAACGCGGTGCGCCGGGCGCCGTCGACGGCGTCGCCGACTTGCGCGTCCTCCAACCGGCGCACGCGCACCTGGTTGTGGTCGAGTTGTTCCTGGATCACGAGGCGCTCCGAGTGCCGCTCGCTCTCGGTACGCCCGTGGGCATCCAGGGCGCGGCGCAGCACGACGACGTCGTCGGCAAGCAGCCGGGCACGCGCGTCGCGCACGGTCGCCGCGATCTGTTGCGCCTGCCTGGCCACCTGCGCCTGCTGGCCCAGCGGTTTGAGCTGACGGCGGATTTCCCCGGCGAGGTCGCTGAGCCGCGTGAGGTTGGCTTGCATGGCCTCGAGCTTCCGCACCGTCTTCTCTTTGCGGCGACGGTGCTTGAGGATCCCGGCGGCCTCCTCGATGAAGCCGCGTCGTTCCTCCGGGCTCGCGCGCAGCACCGCGTCCAGCTGTCCCTGGCCGACGATGACGTGCATCTCCCGGCCGAGGCCGGAGTCGCTGAGCAGTTCCTGCACGTCCAGCAGCCGGCAGGTGCGGCCGTTGATCGCGTACTCGCTGGCGCCATTGCGGAACAGGGTGCGCGAGATGGTCACCTCGGCGTACTCGATGGGCAGGGCACCATCGCTGTTGTCGATCGAGAGGGTGACCTCAGCCCGGCCCAGCGGCCCTCTGGTGGACGTACCGGCGAAAATGACGTCTTCCATCTTGCCGCCACGCAGGGTCTTCACACCCTGCTCGCCCATCACCCAGGCGAGCGCGTCGACGACGTTGGACTTGCCGGAGCCGTTCGGTCCGACGACGCAGGTCACGCCGGGTTCGAACGCGAAGGTCGTCGGCTGGGCGAAAGACTTGAACCCCTTGAGGGTGAGACTCTTCAGATACACCCCGCCCGCCTTTCCTTGTCCCGGACCATCACCGCCTGGTCACGGCTAACGGTACCCGACTGGCGCTGATTCACTGGGATCGGCCCGCCTTCGGGCGAGGTGGATGTGCGAGATCCAGCCTATTGCGTGCGGTACCGCGAGGGTACGCTGATCGAGCATGACCGGTGACGTGTTCACAATCGAGGAGCTCCCCATCCCCGCGGAGCCGCACGGTGCGGGCTGGCCGGATTTTGCCGCCTCGGTCGACGTGAAGAACACCGTGGAGGCTGCCGCCTACGGCACCGAGGAACTCGCCTTCACGGCCGAGGAGCTGCTGCCCGGCTGGCACACTCTCGAGCACGCACCCCGGCGACTGCTGATCGCCCGGCTGCACGGCGCCGTCGTGGGCCGCGCCGTCTATGAGACGCTCGCCGATCCCGCGTCGGGTTATGCCTGGTTCACCGCGGAAGTGCTGCCGGAGTTCAGGCTGCGCGGCATCGGGAGTTCTCTGGCTACACAGTTGGAAGCCATCGCCGACGCCGAGAATCGGCCGAACCGGGTGGTGTACGCCGTATCGCCTGAGCGCTCCGACACGGACGAGGCCGCTCCATCCGCCGTCCCGGCCGACCCTTCCGTTACTGCCGGAGGCTCGACCGCCGCACGCCTCACTACGCCGACGGGCTTCGGTTCGATTCCACTGGACAACCCGGAGGTGCTGTTCCTGCTGCATCGTGGGTACCGGCTCGAGCAGGTCGAGCGCGGCAGCCGGCTGGCCCTGCCGGTCGATCCCGGGGTACTCGCCGAGCTGAACCGCACCGCCGCCGAGCGAGCCGGGGACGACTACTCGATGGTGACCTGGGCCGGCCGGACACCGGAACGCTGGCTCGAGGATTTCGCGGCGCTGTACACCCGCATGTCAACGGACGCCCCGACCGCTGGGCTCGAGGAACCGGAAGATCACTGGAGCGTCGAGCGACTGATCGCCGACCAGGCCGCCGCCGCCACCGGGCCCCGCACCACACTGGTCACGGCAGCCCTGCACCGGCCGAGCGGTCACCTGGCCGGCTTCACCGAGTTATCGGTCCCTTCGGGGACCGGCCGGGCCGCCAGTCAGGAAGACACACTGATGTTGCGGGAACACCGCGGCCGCCGACTGGGCATGCTGCTGAAGCTCGCCAACCTGCATCAGCTCGCGCAGACGTTCCCCGAGGTTCCGTCGGTGACCACCTTCAACGCCGAGGAGAACCGGCACATGCTGGACGTGAACGAGGCCCTCGGATTCGTGCCGATGGGGTACGAAGGCGCCTGGCGCAAGATCACCGCAACCGTTGGCAGCGCGGACAGAGGTGCGACGACCGATTCATGAATTTCATTCGCACGAGTTCGGTCCCGCAGCGGGGGCACGGGCGACCGTGCTGCCCGTAAGCGTTAAGGCTGTGCGAGAAGTACCCGGACTGGCCGTTGACGTTGACGTACGTGGCGTCGAAGCTGGTGCCGCCCTCGGCCAGGGCTCGCAACAGGATCGCGCGGACCGCGGCGAGCAACCGTCGGGCGGTCGCGGCCGACAGTGACGCTGCCGGCTGGTCGAAGTGCACCCGGGCCTCGTACAGGGCCTCGTCGGCGTAGATGTTGCCGATGCCGCTGACCGTCTGCTGGTCCAGGAGCACCCGCTTGATGCCGGACCTGGTCCGGGTGAGCGCCCGGT
Organism: Cryobacterium sp.; assembly: GCF_025463825.1. GTDB lineage: Bacteria > Actinomycetota > Actinomycetes > Actinomycetales > Microbacteriaceae > Cryobacterium. The sequence continues at coordinate 36,917 of NZ_JAODBG010000059.1, read as the reverse complement.
AGAACTCCGGCGCCGAGAAGTTCGCATCGAGCGGGTCCCGGCCGATGTGTGCCACCTGGCTCGGAATCAGCGCCGACGCCGAGGCGGCAGTGCCAGCGGCGGGCGGCCCGGGGGCCAGGCCGGGGCCGGAGTATCCGGCCGCACGGCCGTCCCGGGTGGTCTGCAGCCGGTCGACGGCCATGCTGCCGAAGATGCGCTGGTCCACGAAGTGCAGGGCCAGCTCGCCATGCTCCGGGTGCTGCAACATCAGCCTTATGCGCAGCAGCTTCTCGGGTTCGATGCCGGGTGCCCGCAGCAGGACCTGGCCGCTCATGCCCAGGTGGGCCACCAGCGCTCGTGTCGGCGGCTCGTCGCCTGGCGCGGCAGCGAGGGGGAACCAGAGGAACTTGCCCCGTCGCACGGCGGAGTCGATGCGCGCACCGGTCAGCAGGGCTTCGAAATCGCCCAGGGTGCGGTCGTGGCGGCGCAACGACCGTTCGTCGAAGACCTCGACGCCGGTGACGGTCGAGCCCGACACGGCCGGCTCAAGGCCGGCGCGGACGGCCTCCACCTCGGGGAGTTCTGGCACGGGCAGCCCTTTTCGTCAGCGCCGGGAGCGCAGGCTGCTCCAGGCCTGCAGGGCCGCGGACATCTCGGCGTGCTTCTTGCTGGTGCCCTGGCCTGTCGCGCTCACGCTGGTGCCCACCGTGACCGTGGCGATAAAGACCTTCGAATGGTCGGGACCGCTCTCGGCGACGGAATACACCGGGACCCCGGCGCCGAGGCGGGCGGCGGCTTCCTGCAGGCTGGTCTTGGGGTCCATGGACACTCCGAAGTGCCCGGGGTCGGCCAGAAGCGGCTGCACGAGGCGTAGCACGAACGCCGTCGCCGAGTCGGCCCCGGTATCGAGGTAGACCGCGCCGATGACCGCTTCGACGGTGTCGGCCAGGATCGAGGACTTGTCCCGGCCGCCGGTGAGGGTTTCCCCTTTTCCCAGGCGCACGAATGCGCCCAGCCCGATCCCGCGGGCGATTTCGGCCAGTGCGGCGCTGGAGACCAGGCTGGCCCGGCGCTTAGCCAGGTCACCCTCCGGCAGGTGTGGGTATTCGCGGTATAACATCACCGTGACGGCCTGGCCCAGGATCGAATCGCCGAGGAATTCCAAGCGTTCGTTGGTGGGCAGGCCGCCGTTTTCGTACGCGAAGGAGCGGTGCGTCAGCGCGAGTTCGAGCAGGCTCTCATCGATCCGGAGACCGAGAACCTCCTGCAGCGCCGCCAGGGACGCCGAGGCGGTAGCTGTCGAACCCGTCCCCCGGACAGCAGAAACTCCTGCAGCGTTCGTGCCTGCAGGAGTAGCGGCTGTGGTGGGATCGGCGTCAGAACCTGACACGGTTGCGCGCACCACCCTCTGACTAAATGTCAGCGACCTTGCGGCCCTTGTACTCCATGAAGAGTGCCGTGCCGGCGGCGTCGGTGACAACCTTCGCGCGGTGCGGGAGGCTGTAGACGACCTTGCCGTTTTCCATGGTCTTCACCAGGGTGGGGGCTTCGGCCTTCCAGCAGGAACGGCGTGAGCGGGTGTTGGAGCGTGATTGCTTGCGCTTCGGGACTGCCATGACTACTTCTCTTCTCTATCCGGTACAGCCTGGATGTCTTCATCCATGCTGATGCTTTCGGAAGCTTGGAATTCCAATAGTGCGGACCAGCGGGGATCCTGCACGTCACTCGGTTCAAGTTCAGGGGAAGTGGCACGCCGTTCCCCGGTCTCTGGGTCGAGACCTGGGCAATCCCGCCGGCAAACCGGCTGGAACGGCAGTGACAACACCACTGCATCCCTGATTAGTGGTTCAAGATCCACGTGGTCATCTTGAACCGCACACTCATAAGCTTCGTCTAGATCGTACGCGAAAAGCTCGACAAAATGAACTCGGACAGGCAATTCGATGTCAATCAGGCATCTTCCGCACTCTCCGGCGGCTTTTCCGGTCACATCGGCGGTCACCAGGATGCCCTCGTGGATGCATTCGAGTCGCAGATCGGCTTCGAGGGTGGAGCCGGCTTTCACGGCAACGAGCGCTTCACCGAGGTCGTGGGGGACGACGATGTCGATGTTGCGCTCATACATCGTTCCCGGGCGGTTGATGACGTCGCGGACGTCAACCTTGTACGGGGTCTTCTGGAACTTGTTCACAAGAGAAAATTCTACGCGTCCGTTGGGGTGCGAACGTTCCCCGTCCCGTCCTGCGCGTAGGTCGCATCCCTGGCCAGGCCCATCCGGCGCAGGATGGGTGAGCTCAACGAGGTCGGAACCAGCAGCGCCCGCGCCCGCTCCAGGATGCTTGCGCCGCCGCGGACGGCCCGCAGCACGACGTCGAGGTCGGCCAGGAGCGGGGCTGCCCCGGCCTCCGTGGCAGCCGCGCTCCTGCCGTACCGGATGCGTTCGGTGGCGACCAGTAGTCGCTCGAGCGCTTCCAGCACCTCCGGCGTGTCGCCCACGCCTGGGCGCTCCCGGATTCCTGCGGCCAGTGCCCTGGCGGTCACCGTCTCGGCGACGGCGATTCCATGGTCGAGGGCGGTGTCGGCCAGTTCTCGCCAGGCCAGGGACGCATCCGCCCGGCCGGCCCCCAGCAGCGCCCGCCGGCGCTGGCGCCGCAGCCGCCGCCACACGGCCGGGATCAGCAGCACCACCAGCAGGCCCCCAGCGACCAGCGAGATGCGGGTGAGGGTTCCCGTGGCGTCTTCCTCGGCCGCCGCCCCGGCGTCGAGGCCCTCCGGCGTGAGTCCCCTGGTCGGGTCCGTCAGCGGTGCGACCGGTGATGCGGCACCCCCGGCGGGTTGACCCGGCGCCGTCAGGCTCTCCGGCAGCGCGTAGTCCGGAACGGTCCCTCGTCCCGGTGTCGGCTCGAACGGCACCCAGCCGATGCCGACGAAGTAGAGCTCCGGCCAGGCGTGCAGGTCGTGCGAATCCACCTCGTAGCGGTTATAGCCGCCGATGACCGTTGTCGTGCGGGTGCCCGGCAGATACCCCAGGGTGATTCGCGACGGAATATCGAGGGCTCGCGCCATCATCGCCATGGCTGAGGAGAAATGCACGCAGTAGCCGCGTTTCGTCTCGAGGAAGGTGCCGATCACATCCGCGCCGCCCCCGTCGAAGTCGTCCTCGACCGGCGCTTCGGTGTCGTAGCTGAAGTCGTTCCCCCGCAGGTAGTCCTGCAACGCCACTGCGGCGTCGTACTTCGATCCCGCGCCGGCCGTGACGGTGCGCGCGGTCTGCCCGACGATCTCCGGGGTGTCCTCGGGCAGGCCCAGACTGGGCTCGATGCCCACGGGATAACGGCCGCCGGATTCCCGGAGCTGTTCCCTCGTCGGTTGCACCTCGAGGGACGTCACGGTGTAGCGCTGGCCCCACGTGTTGCTGCCCGCACTCGAAATCACCCGGGTGCTGTTGCTCCAGAACCAGTCGCCTGTCAACCCGGCCACGCTCTTGGCCGGAACGGGGACGGGCAACCGGAAGGTGCGCAGTCCGTCGATGCCGATGACCGTGGTCACCGTCGTCCTGGCCACCCGGTCGGAGAGCCCGGGTGGGTCGGCGATGTCCGCGACGGTCTTGTCCGGGTCCACGGCCACCGCCCGCGGCAACCAGGTGGTGCCCCTGATGTCGTCCAGGGTGAGCACCGCCAGATACGGTTGCTCGGTCGCTGTGGTGCGGTAGTGCAGGGCGGGCCCCGGCTTCGGCCGGCGCAGGTCCTGGCCGAGGTCGATCATCGGGGTGATTCCCGAACCGAACAGGCCGCTGGCCGACGACCCGTTGGGTCCGCCCCCGGCGTTCGGGGGCACACTGGCACTGACGACGAGTGCGGCGATGATGCCGAGAGCGGCGATGGTGACGGTGCTGCGCATCATGACGCCGGAGCCCGGGCCGCCGCCGGGAGCACCGCGTTCCGAGCCCGGCGCCGGGCGCAGATGCACTTCGACCCGCAGGAGCACGAGGTAGGCGATCGTCGTCGCGACCAGGGCGGTCCAGTCTGCGCCGTCCGTCACCACGAAACCGGGCACCATGACAGGCACCAGCACCGGTATCCCGGCCAGCGCCGGCCATCGGAGGCCGATCGCGAGGGTGTCCATCAGGATCGCGAGAACACCCACGCCCACGGCCAGCAGGAACAGGATGCCGCCTTCCACCGTTGCGGGGGTGTCCTGTGATTGGATCGACAGGATGCCGGCCCTGGCCTGGTCGCCGAAACCCGACAGCGTGTCGCCGGTCGGGATGAGCCACAGCAGCCCGGTGCCACCGCCGAAGAGCAGCGTGAGCAGGATCACCAGCACGCCGGCCGTCAGGAACGGCACGAGCGCGACCGGGGCCCGTGCCCGCCGGATGCCGGCGGCCGAGGCGAAGACGACGCCGGCGACGACGAGGAGTACCCACCACCACGCCGATCCGGCCAGCACCGGGCCCAGGGCGGTGCAGCCGGCCAGGAGGAGTACCAGCAGCATCAGCGACAACGGCCAGCGTACGGCGCCCGGCCGACCAGGACCGGAACCGGTCCGGGGGGCGCGGCCGGCGGGACCGGTGCCCGCCGCCGGGTCGGGTCGGGCGGGCCGGTCGGTGCTGGTGGCCGGACTAGTTCTGGTCACTGGGATCCCCTCGGTCCTGGCCTGCCAGCTGCCACGCCGCCTCCACTGAGGTGAGTGCGGTCGTCGGAACACACTGCCACCCGGCCTCGCCGAGACGATCGAGAGCAGCCGCGCCCATGGTGTCGAAGACGAAGGCGACGGCCGGCTGGCACAGGGACCGCAGGGTGACCACGTCGGACGTGTCCCGGGCGCCGGTGTTCACGAGCACCGCGAACGTGGGAATCTGCGCCCCGCTGATACCGGCCCTGTGGTTCCGGGGACCCGCGAGCTCCGATGCCGCGTCGATCGGTGCTGCCGGGTCGCGTTGCTCGAGTCGTGCTAAGGCGTCCAGGAGCGCCCGAGTCCCCTCCGGCCCCGTGAACGACAATTGCTCATCGCCACGGAGGCCGCCGCGCCTGCCCGCATCGGGGTCCGCGCCGAGGGAACTCTGCCCCGGGCCGGGCCGGGCCGACGCCAGCGGGGACGGCACCAGCTGGGCGGGGCCGATCTCGACCATCTCCACCCGGAACCCGCCCTCGAGAAGGTGCACGGCTATCGATGCGGTCAGCTCGATGGCGCGCTCGAACTCCGCTCGGTGCCCGCCCCGTCCGTGCGGTCCACCGCGTTCCACGGGGCCGATGCCACCGCGGGTGGTGTCCAGCAGCACCCTGGCCTCGGGGTGACTGCGTTGTTCCTCCTGACGGACCATGATCTCGCCGTGCCGGGCGGTGGCGGGCCAGTTCACCCGGCGCAGCGGGTCTCCCGGCCGGTACTCCCTGGCAATGAGCTCGTCGGAGTCATTGTTGAGGTGCCTCAGGCGCTCGTGCCGAGACCCCTCACCCCGGCTGATGGACACTCCACCGCCCGGAAGCGGGGTCACCCGGGGGGTGACGGTGAAGTCGTGGGGGGTGCCCACCGGCCATTCGCCGTAGGCGAGCCCGAACGGGTCGACCCTGCCGAGCAAGACCGGGCCGATGGGATAGCTTCCCCGCCTCGCCGCGCGCACCGGGTAACTTACCACCGCCGTGTCGGTGGGAGTCGGGCGGCCGGGCCTGGCCGAGCCGAGCCTCCGCATCGGTTGCCCCGCAGGAGGCACCACGCCGCCAACGGCAGTGTCACGCCACCGCAAGCCGGAGAGGGGCACGGCGGAAAGGTTGCGGATCTGCAGCGTCACGGTCGCAGTGAGCCCCGCTGAGACGCTGGCCGGCCGGAACGTGCGGGTGACAGCGACCCGAACCGGATGCACCAGGACATAACCCAGTGACGCCAGCGGCACGAGCAGCAGCACCCCGGCGACGAAGAGAAGGTCGCGCTGGTCATAGGACCACGCGCCGACGAACAGCGCCGCTCCCGTGGCCAGGAATAGCCCGCCGCGCAGGGTGGGGCGCACCAATCTTCTGGCGCGGGTATCCCCGCGCGCGGTGCGCGGCGAAATATAGGTCGACCGCGCGATGGGCGGTCGACCCGGACGTGCCTGGCCCGCGGTGATTTCCGTCATGTTCGAAGCAACGCTCGGCTGCGCCGCGCCCACTGGCGCCACGGCCCGTTCCTCTGCGTCTCATCCATCATGACGCCGATACCCGCCGCGGCCCAGCCCACCGGCTACAACCGGCCCTGCGAACCCGTCGGCACCGGCGTCGATGCCAGGATCCGGCGCACCGTCTCCTCGATGAGCAGGGCGCTGTCCTGGGAGCGATGCCCGAGGGCCCGGGTGGTCGGTACCAGCCGGTGGCCGAGGACCGCTACGGCAAGGGTGTCGATGTCGTCGGGGAGGACATACTCCCGGCCGTGCAGCGCGGCCTGCGCCTTCGCGGCTCGGATCAGCTGCAGGGTCGCGCGCGGGCTGGCGCCCAGCCGCAGGTCACGGTCGTCCCTCGTGGCGCGCACCACCGCCACGGCGTATTCCTTGACCGCACTGGACGCGAACACGGCACGGGCGGCCGTCATCATGCCACGCAGTTGACCCGCGGTCACCACGGCGTCGATCTGGGCGAGCGGGCTGCTGATGTCACGGGAGTCCAGCATCGCCAATTCGGACGCGGAGTCCGGGTAGCCCATCGAGATACGCGCCATGAACCGGTCGCGCTGCGCTTCGGGCAGCGCGTAGGTGCCTTCCATCTCGATCGGGTTCTGCGTGGCCACCACCGTGAAGGGGCGCTCGAGCCGGTAGCTGTGGCCGTCCACAGTGACCTGGCGTTCCTCCATGCACTCGAGCAGCGCAGACTGGGTCTTCGGACTGGCCCGGTTGATCTCATCGCCGATCACGATGTTGGCGAAGATGGGGCCGGGTTTGAACTCGAACCGGCGATCGATCTGGTTGTACACCGACACACCCGTCACGTCGGAGGGCAGCAGGTCGGGCGTGAACTGGATACGGGTGACGCTGGAATCCACCGACCTGGCCAGGGCCTTGGCGAGCATGGTCTTACCGACCCCCGGAACGTCCTCGATAAGGAGATGTCCCTCCGCAAGCAACACGGTCAGCGCGATCTGCACCGCGGAATGCTTCCCGTCGATGACCGACTCGACATTGCGCATGATCGCCAGCGCGGCGCGCTGCACATCGTCGAGGGAAACGGTCTCGTCGCCGTCCGCCCGCCCGTAGGCGTCGGCCCCACCGCTCTGGTGAACGGGGGCGGTTCCGGTCGAGACTCCGCCGGTGATCAGCCGCCCCGGATTCGCGTTCATGCGAGCGGTCGATTCAGGAAGGCCGCCACCGACGGCGGCACGTATGGCGCGATGTCACCGCCCAGGGCTGCGACCTGCCGCACCAGCGAGCTCGAGACGTGTGCGTGCGCCGGATCCGGCAACATGAACACGGTCTCGACCGCCGCCAGATTGCGGTTGACGATCGCCATCGGTGTCTCATAGGCCACGTCGATCTGCGAGCGGATGCCCTTGACCAGAACGCTGGCCCCCACGTCGATGCAGTAGTCCACGAGCAGCCCGACGCTCCACGAGCTCACGACGATGTTCGACGGCAGATCGCCCTCGGCGATGGACCGTTCGATGAGGGACACCCGCTGCGTGATGGGGAGCAGTGCCGACTTGGCCGGGTTGTGCACCACGAGAACATGAAGCTCGTCGAACAGGCCCGCCGCTCGCTGGATCACGTCAAGATGCCCCAGGGTGACGGGGTCGAAGGAACCAGGGACAACGGCGATCCGGCGCATACGGTTCACCCTAGCGCCAGCCCGGAGCGCCCGCTGCCCGGGCCGCCGGATTGGGTGGACGTCGGGACGATTGCCAGCAAGCCCGGTCTGGTCCGGTTCAGCCCTTGGACAGCGCGGCCCGCTCCGAGTCGTCGAGGCGACGTCGCACGGCGGCCCGCAACGCGGGGATCGTGCGGATCTCCGGGTCTCCCCCGATGAGTTCCCGAGCCGCGGTGCGCGCGTCGGAAATGATGTCGCCGTCGGTCGCCACCCGGAGCAGCCGGAGCGAGGACTGCCCGCCGGACTGGAACCGCCCCAGGACATCGCCCTCCTGGCGTTGCTCGAGGTCCACCTGGGCCAGCTCGAATCCGTCGAGTGTCTTGGCGACCGCCTCGATCCGTTCCCGGGCCGGCGAGCCGATCGGCGCGGTCGTCACGAGCAGGCACAGGCCGGGGACACCGCCGCGGCCGACCCGGCCGCGCAGCTGGTGCAGCTGCGAGACCCCGAACCGGTCCGCGTCCATCACCACCATCGCGGAGGCGTTGGGCACGTCGACACCCACCTCGATCACGGTGGTGGCCACGAGCACCTGGATGTCGCCGGCCGCGAACGCCTGCATGGTGGCGTCCTTCTCGTCGGTGCTCATGGCGCCGTGCAGCCCTTCGATGCGGGCGGCCCTCAGCAGCGGATGCCGGCGAAGATCGGCGAGCAACTCCTCGACGGTGGTCATCGGAGCGGCGTCGAAGTCGATCTCCTCGCCCTGCTCAAGCTTCTTCGGAGCGATGGCCGGGCACACCACGAAACACTGCCGGCCCAGCGCAAGTTCCTCCGACAGACGCTGCCAGACCCGCATCACCCAGGCCGGTTTCTCGTCGAGCGGCACGACGAAGCTCTCGATGCCCGGCCGCCCGGCGGGGAGCATGGCGATGGTGCTCACGTCGAGGTCGCCGAAAACCGTCATGGCGATGGTGCGGGGAATGGGGGTGGCGGTGAGAACGAGCACGTGCGGCGGCAGCTCGGCCTTGAGCCGGAGGGCTTCCCGCTGGTCGACGCCGAACCGGTGCTGTTCGTCGATCACGACGAGCCCGAGGTCGAAGAACTGCACGGCATCGCTGAGCAGGGCGTGGGTACCGATGACGATGCGCGCCTGCCCGGACACCGTGCGCAGCAGCGCCTTGCGCCGGGCGGCTGCGGGCAGCTGGCCGGTCAGCAGCGTAGGCATCAGTTCGGCCGCCAGGTCGGGCCCCAGGATGCTGGTCATCGAGCGCAGGTGTTGCCCGGCGAGCACCTCGGTGGGGGCGAGCAGCGCCGCCTGGCCGCCCGAGTCCGCCACGGCGAGCATGGCCCGTAAGGCGACGACGGTCTTTCCGGAGCCCACCTCACCCTGCACGAGCCGGTTCATGGGCGCGGTCAGCCCCATGTCCCGCGCAATCTCGGCGCCGGTGACCTCCTGGTCGACGGTGAGCGCGAAGGGCAGAGCCGCGTCGAAGCGCTCCAGGTACCCGCCGGGTACCGGCAACCGCACCGTGGTACGCAGGGCCCGGTGCTCGGTGTGCTGCTGCACGAGCACGCACTGCAGCACGAAGGCCTCGGTGAACCGCAGCGTCGCCCTGGCCGCGTTCCATTCTTCGTCGGTGACGGGGCGGTGGATGAGGGTGAGCGCGTCGCGGTGTCCGAGGAGGGACCGCTCCAGGCGCATCTGCTCCGGGATCGGGTCGTCGACCGGGCCGAGCTGCCCCAGCACGTCCACGATGATCTTGGCGATCTGCCAGCTGGTCATGGCCGCGGTGGCCGGGTAAATGGGGATGGGCCGCTGCCCCCAGAGCCGGGCCTCCGCCGCATCGGCCGTCGAGATCGTGGCATCCATCGGGTCGTCACTGCCGGGCACGATCTGGTAGTCGGGCTGGGCGAGCTGGCGGGATTTGTTGAAGACCGTGACCTTGCCGGAGAACATCCCGCGCATGCCCGGGCGCAGGGTCTTGATCAGCCACGGTTTGTTGAAGAAGGTGAGCGGGAGCATGCCGTGGCCGTCGGAGATCACGACCTTGGTGCGGTGCAGCGCCTTCTTGCCCGGCTGCGCGCGGCCGTAGTCCTGAACGCTGACCGAGATCACCTCGGCCAGCACGGTGACGGATTCGTCGAGGGGCAGTTCGGCCAGGGTGGTGAGCTCGCCGCGCCGGGCGTAACGGCGCGGGTAGTGGCTGAGCAGGTCGGCCACCGTGGCCATGCCGAAGGCCTTGGCCAGCACGGTGGCGGGGCCAGCGGCCAGGACGACGCGCAACGGGGAGTCCAGGGTCAGCGGGGTGGGGTCGTCGAAAGGGTCGCGCGGGGTGGCGGCGGCATCCGAACCGGTCATACTTCGATGCTAAACGTCCCCACCGACAGCGGATGCAGCCCGGCCGCTAGGCTCGAAGCAAATGACGCGAATTATCGCCGGGTTCGCCGGCTCCCTCACCCTCACCGTGCCGGCGAAGGGCACCCGCCCCACCAGCGACCAGGTCCGCGAGGCGATGTTCTCCGCCCTCGATGCGCGCGACGCCGTGCGCGGCTACCGGGTGCTCGACCTCTATGCCGGCTCTGGGGCGCTCGGCCTCGAGGCCGCCAGCCGGGGCGCCCGGGTGGTCACCCTGGTGGAGAACGGCTTCGCCGCCAGCCAGTCCTGCCGCAAGAACGCCGCGGCCGTGCACAAGGCCGCGCCCCAGGGAACCGAGCTGTCCATCTCCGTGTCCAGCCAGGCGGTGGCGTCGTTCCTGGCCTCCACCCCGGACGGCTTCGACCTGGTCTTCCTCGACCCGCCGTACGACCTTCCCGACAGCGAACTGGCCGCGAATCTCGCCGCCCTGACCCCGTTGCTCGACCGCGACGCCCTCGTGGTGGTGGAACGGTCCTCCCGGTCCCCCGAACCCATGTGGGGCCCCGGCCTCGAACGGGAGCGGCGCAAGAGCTATGGCGACACGACCCTCTGGTACGCCGCGGTCGCCAGCCCCTCCTGACGCGGCCATCGCCGGGAGGGCTGGTCAGAACGTAATTTCAGGCATAGCGTGGGCTGTGCGGCCAAATCCCGGCCACCGCGAGCGAAAGGTCGACTCCGTGCGCGTAGCGGTTGTCTGTGCAAGCCATTACGGCGCCACGAAGGGCATCGCGGAACGGATCGGCGCCGAACTCAGGCTCGCCGGCATCGACACCGAAGTGTTCGACGCGGCGGAGCCGCCGCACGCCGAGAAGGTCGCGGGATTCGACGCCTTCGTCGTGGGGAGCGCCGTCTACCTGGGGCACTGGCTGGCGGCCGCGTCGACCTTCGTACGACACCACCAGCCCACGTTGCTGGAGCATCTCGTGTGGTTGTTCAGCAGCGGCCCGCTCGGTACCGCGGACACCGATGCGGACGGTGTCGACCTGCGCGAGATCAACGTCCCGGCCGAAATCGCCGACTTCAGCACCACGGTGCGGCCCGTCGAGGACCGCGTTTTCTTCGGCGCCATCGACCCTGGAGCGTTGAGTCTGCCGCACCGCATGATTCGCAAGTTCCCTGGTGCCGCCGAGAAGATCCCGGCCGGCTACTTCCGGAACTGGCCCGAGATCGAAGCCTGGGCCCGCGACATCGCCCGCACCCTCGTCAAGGCCCCGCGCTAGTTGGCCTCGGTGCCGCGACCCGGGCCCCGCGGGCCGCACCTAAGCGGCGCCCCCACCTTGCAGCCGGCTCAGCCGACGGCGCCGTCCCAGCCCAGGTACGGGTCCCAGCCGCCCTGCGTGTGCGGTCGGCCGTCCACCAGGACGACGCCCGCCTGGTCGGTGACTTCGCCGAGGCGCCGAAATCCCGCCGGGAGCGCCGCGTCGGGCGGGAACGTGGCGAGGAGGCCGTGATCCTCGCCGCCGCCGAGCGCGAGCTCCGGCCGGGCGCCCAGGGCCGCTGAGTCGAAGTTCACGCCGACCCGGCTGGCCCGGGCGAGCCGGCCCGCGTCGATGGCCAGGCCGTCGGACACGTCGAGCATGGCTGTCGCGCCGGCCAGCGCCGCAACCGGCCCCAGGTGGATTGGCGGCTCCGGTGCCAGCTGGGCGTCGACGAACTGCCGTTGCTGGGCCTTGAGCGCGTCGGCGTGCACGCTGCTGGGTACACCGTCGGAGTCGACCCCGTGGCGGAACAGCAAGCCGAGGCCGATCCCGGCGTCACCGAGCCGACCGGCGTGCGCGACGACGTCCCCGACGGAGGCCCCCGAGCGCAGCACCGGAGGTCGGCCCTCGAGGTCGCCGAACGCGGTGATCGACAGGGTCAGCGCGTCGGAGGCCGAGAGGTCGCCGCCCACGACGCCGCACCCGGGGGCGAGCGCCGCACAGCCGTCCCGCAGCCCGTCGGCGATGCCCAGGATCACCGAGATCGGGGTGGACGGCGGTGCGGCGATCGCCACCACCAGCGCCGTCGGCCGGGCGCCCATCGCTGCCACGTCGGAGAGGTTGGTGGCGGCGGCCTTCCAGCCCAGGTTGTGCGGGGTCGACCAGGCCAGGCGGAAGTCCGGTCCCTGCACCATCATGTCGCAGGTGACGACGAACCGGCCGTCCGCGGCGGAGAGCACGGCGGCGTCGTCGCCCGGGCCGAGCAGCTCGGTGTCGGCGTGCGGCAGCCGCGGGAAAATCTGGGCGAGGACCTCACCCTCGGTCAGGTCCGCCAGGGTCTTCTCGGCCGGCGCCGGCATCGCGGCCGCTGCATTCGTCATACTTCAAACGGTAACCTGAATGCGATGACTCCCCCGCTCACGCACCTGCACACCGACAGCGCGCCCCGCCCCGAAGCCGGCGCCGCCCGGCACCGCACCGCTCGCTCAGTCCGCACCGCCGGGGCGGTGCTGCTCAGCGTCGCCGCCGTAGCGCTGGCCGGATGCTCCGCCGCCGTTCCCATGCAGGCCGCAGACGATGCCGTGAATCCGGACTGCGCCGATGTCATCGTGCACCTGCCCGCCTCGGTCGCCGACCAGCCGGAGCGCGAGACCAACGCCCAGGCCACGGGCGCCTGGGGCGACCCGACCGCCGTGCTGCTCACCTGCGGGGTCACGGTGCCGGGGCCCACTACGCTGCCCTGTGTGAACATCAATGGCATCGACTGGATCGAAGACGACTCGGAGGCGCCCAACTACCGGTACACGACGTACGGCCGTGACCCCGCCACCGAGGTCTACATCGATTCCGAGCTGGTCAGCGGCTCGACCACGATGGTCGACCTGGCCGACGCCATCGGATACATTCCCGCCACCTCCCAGTGCCTGGACGCCGCCGACGTCACCCTGCCGACCGAGACCCCGGCCCCGTAACACCCCGCTCCTTCGGAAGCGCCCCTCCGTCGTGAGATGACACTTGAGGCCCATTCAGACGCTCTGAGGGGGCCTCAACCGGCAAGTCGCGGGCGGGCGGGAAAGCGCTAGTCGGCGACGACGGCGGATGTGCGGCGGCGGCGGTGCGCCGCACGGGCCAGGGCCACGTCGATGAGCTCGTCGATCAGCTGCGGGTAGGTGTACCCGCTGGCCAACCAGCAGCTGGGGAACATCGAGATCGGTGTGAAGCCGGGCATCGTGTTGATCTCGTTGATCACCCAGCCCTCCGCGGTCAGGAAGAAGTCCACCCGGGCCAGGCCGCCGGCGTCGATTGCCTCGAAGGCCCGCACCGCGATGCGCTGCATTTCGGCCAGGTCGGCCGCGGCGAGGTTCGCCGGGCAGACCAGGTCGATGCCGGCGGCGTCGAGGTACTTGGCGGCGAAGTCGTAGAAGTCGCGGCCGGTGACGACGACCTCGCCGGCGACGGAGGCGTGGGCGGGCTCGCCGGGGCGGCCCTGCAGCACGGCGACCTCGAGTTCCCGGCCGACCAGGCCGGTCTCGATGAGCACTTTGTCGTCCTCGGACAGCGCGACGGTCATGGCCTCGGCCAGCTGGTCCGCCGAGGTGACCCGGCTGACACCGACGCTGGAGCCGGCGCGGGCGGGCTTGACGAAGGCGGGCAGGCCGAGGTCTTCGAGCGCGGCGTAGGCCATCCCGGGGGCCTCCGCCCAGTCATCCGCTGAAATGGTGCGCCACGGCGCCACGGCCAGCGACGCCTGCTGCAGCACGGTCTTGGTGAAGTGCTTGTCCATGCCGATGGCGGAGGCGAGCACGCCGGAGCCGACGAACGGCAGGTCGACGAGTTCGAGCATCCCCTGCACCGTGCCGTCCTCGCCGTAGGGGCCGTGCAGGATCGGGAAGACCAGGTCGATGCTGCCCAGGCTCCGCCGGCCGGATGCGTCGACGACGCTCAGTTCCCGGCTGGCGGCGCTGTCGGGCCAGAGCACCCGGGTGCCGTTGTCGATTACTTCCGGCAGGGCCGCCGCGGACAACGTGAACTTTGTCGGGTCGTCGTCCTCGAGCACGAACGCGCCGCCCCGGGTGATGCCGACCGGGATGACGGTGTACCGGTCGCGGTCAATTGCGGCCAGTACTCCGCCCGCTGTGGCGCAGCTGATCGAATGTTCGCTTGAACGCCCCCCAAACAGCAGCGCTACCGTGAGTTTGTCCGTCATCAATGGTCCTTTCACCCTGCGGTGCGCCGGAGTCAGTCGTGAGGTGGGGCGCGATATCCCGCGGCTTCAGCGTACCGGCCAGCACCTGTCGCACCTGTTCGACGATGGGCATGTCGACACCCTTGGCGCCGGCCAGCTCGAGGATCGGGCCCACGGAGGCGAGGCCTTCGGTGGTCTGGTGCATCTGCGCGATGACGTCGTTGTAGCTGTAGCCCTGGCCGAGCAGTCGCCCAGCGGTGTTGTTGCGGGACAACGGCGACTGGCAGGTGGCGATGAGGTCGCCGAGGCCGGCCAGGCCGGCCAGCGTCTCCGGCTGCGCACCGTAGGCCACGGCGAAGTCGGTCATCTCCACGAGTCCGCGGGTGATGATCGACGCCTTGGTGTTCTCGCCGTAGCCGACACCGTCGACGATGCCGATCGCGACGGCGATGAGGTTCTTCAGCACGCCGCCGAACTCGGTGCCGATGACGTCGGTGTTCACATAGGAGCGGAAGTACTTCGTCGTGGCCAGCAGGGCCACCGCGTGGGCGGTCTCCAGGCTGGACGAGGACACCACGGCGGCCGTGGGCTGCTCCTTGGCGATCTCAAGGGCCAGGTTCGGCCCGGAGATGGCCGCGATGCGGGACGGGTCGATCGGCAGGATCTCTTCGATGACCTCGCTCATCCGCAGGCCGGATGCGCGTTCGACGCCCTTCATGAGCGACACGATGATCGCGTTGGGGGCCAGGAACGGTTCGGCGGCGATCAGGTTCTCCCGCAGCGACTGGCTCGGTACCGACACGAAGACCTGCTCGGCCCCGGCCAGGGCCAGGTCGAGCCGGGACGTCGCCCGCAGCCCGACGGGAAGGTTGATACCGGGCAGGTAGTCGCTGTTGCGGCGGCCCTCGGTGATCTCCCGCGCCAGTTCGGGCCGCCGGGCCCAGAGCACGACGTCGGCTCCCCCGTCGGTGAGGATCTTGGCAAAGGTGGTGCCCCAGCTTCCCGCGCCGAGAACGGCTACCCGGGTGCCTGGCTGGACTTTAGGCTTCAAAACGGCCGGTCTCTTCCTGATTGTGGTCAGAGGGATTCCAGCGTTTGACCGGTGCGGTCTCGTTTCGGAGGTCCTCGAGCAGGGCGGTGATGGCATCCATCACCACGGCGGTCGCCTCATTCAGCGTGGCCGTGTTGAGGGTGCGGTCGCGGAACTCGGCCAGGTCGATCGGGTCGCCGATCTTCACCAGGATGGTTTTGCGGGGAAACACGTTCAGCTTCTTGGAGTACCGCGGCATGATCTGCTGGGTGCCCCAGTGGGCGGCCGGCACGATGGGGATGCCCTGTTCGAGGGCGATCCGCACCGCGCCGGTTTTGCCGCGCATCGGCCACAGCTCCGGGTCGCGGGTGAGCGACCCCTCCGGGTACACGACCACCATCTGGCCGCGTTCAACCAGGGTGCGGGCCGCCTTGACGGGTTCGCTGCCGCGAACCGAGCCGCCGCGCTGCACGGGAATCTGCCCCGACTTGGTCAGCAACCAGCCCGCCACCGGCAGCTTGAACAGGGACGCCTTGGCCAGGAAGCGCGGCAGGCGGCCGAGCTTCCAGCTCACCATGCCCATCACGATCGGGTCGATCTCGCTGTAGTGGTTGGGGGCGAAGACGAACGCGCCCTGCCGCGGGAACTTGTCGCCGTCGGTGATGCGGTACCGGGCAACCACGTTCATCACCGGCACCACAAGCACCGCCAACAGCCAGAAGATCGACGGGGAGCTCTTTTCGCTTCTCACCGTGCCGGACTTCACCGGCGGGGTCGATGCGGGCTTGCTGGGTTCGGGCGGACGGGATTCTGGCACGTTTGAGTCTGGCACGGTGCCATTATCCTGCGAGATCGAAGTCAGCTCCCAACAGACGCAGCTTGGTGATGAAGTTCTCGTATCCGCGGCTGATGATTCCCACATTGCTCACCGTGGAGGTGCCCTCGGCCGTCAGGGCCGCGATCAGGTGGCTGAAGCCACCGCGCAGGTCGGGAACCTCGATGTCGGCTCCCACGAGCTTGGTGGGGCCGGCGATGACGGCGGAGTGGTTGAAGTTGCGCTGGCCGAAGCGGCACGGGTGGCCGCCGAGGCATTCGCGGTGGATCTGGATGGTGGCACCCATTTCGACCAGTGCGTCGACGAAGCCAAAGCGCTGTTCGTACACGGTCTCGTGCACGATCGACACGCCGTGGGCGTGGGTGAGGGCGATCACGAGCGGCTGCTGCCAGTCGGTCATGAAGCCGGGGTGGACATCCGTCTCTATGATGACGGGCTTGAGGTCGCCGCCTGGGTGGTAGAACCGGATGCCGTCGTCGTGGATGTCGAAGGCGCCGCCGACCTTGCGGAAGACGTTGAGGAAGGTGAGCATCTCGGCCTGCTTGGCGCCGCCGACGAAGATGTCGCCGTCGGTGGCCAGCGCGGCCGCGGCCCAGCTGGCGGCCTCGTTGCGGTCGAACAGGGCGCGGTGCTGGTAGCCCTGCAGGCTCGCGACACCCTCGATGCGGATCACCCGGTCGGTGTCGACCGTGATGATAGCGCCCATCTTCTGCAGGATGTTGATGAGATCCATGATCTCCGGCTCGATGGCCGCGTTCTTCAGTTCGGTGATGCCCTCGGCGCGCACGGCGGTGAGGAGCACCTGCTCGGTGGCGCCGACGCTCGGGTACGGCAGCTCCACCTTGGTGCCCTTGAGGCCGTTCGGCGCCGACATGCGGATGCCGTTGACCTGCTTCTCGACGACGGCGCCGAACTGGCGCAGCACCTCGAGGTGGTAGTCGATCGGGCGATCGCCGATGCGGCAACCGCCGAGGTCGGGGATAAACGCTTCGCCGAGGCGGTGCAGCAGCGGGCCGCAGAACAGGATCGGGATGCGGGAGGAGCCGGCGTGAGCGTCGATGTCGGCGTAGTGGGCGCTCTCGACGTCGACGGGGTCCAGCAGCAGGCTGCCGGGCTCGTCGCCCTCGGACACCTTCACGCCGTGCGCTTCGAGCAGCCCGCGCACGATGCGCACATCGCTGATGTTCGGCACATCTCGCAGGATGCTCGGGGTCTCACCGAGGAGGGCCGCGACCATGGCCTTGGTGACCAGGTTCTTCGCGCCCTTGACCTCGATGCGGCCGATCAGCGGGCGTCCGCCGCGGATGGTGATCTTGTCGCCCATCAGGCCCACGTTCGCTCCATGACTTTGCGCGTTGCCGCGCTGTGCGTTGTCGCGTACGCGATCTTCTTCGCGGACCTGCTCGTTTTCGCCGACGATGATCAAGAATTTACCTGCCTTGCGGGGAGAGTGCGGGGGCGCCAGGGCTCCCTGTGGGTTTCGAATTCTGCGATCCGCGCTTCGTCGCGCAGCGTGAGGCCGATGTCGTCCAGGCCTTCCAGCAGTCGCCATCTAGTGTATTCGTCGACCTCGAATGAGACTGTGAGGTCACCGACACTGGCGGTACAGGCAACCAGATCCACGGTCACTTCTATTCCGGGTTGCGCCTCGAGAATTTCCCAGAGGGTCTCCGCGTCGTCCTCACTGATCTGCCCGGCGAGCAGGCCCTGCTTGCCCGAGTTGCCCCGGAAGATGTCGCCGAACCGGGGGCTGAGCACCACGTCGAAGCCGAAGTCGCGAAGCGCCCAGACGGCGTGTTCGCGGGAGGATCCGGTGCCGAAGTCGGCGCCGACGACGAGGACCCTGGGGCTCTGGTAGGTGGGCTGGTTGAGAATGAACTCAGGATCCTGCCGCCATCCGTAGAACAGGGCGTCTTCGAATCCGGTCTTGGTGACCCGCTTGAGGAACACGGCGGGGATGATCTGGTCAGTGTCCACGTTGGAGCGGCGCATGGGTACGCCCACGCCGGTGACGGTGGTGAATTTCTGCATGTTCGGTGCTCCTACAGCTTCACGGGGATGAGATCGGCCGGCACGGCGTCGGCGGGGATGGTGCCGTCCTGCACGAGGTCCCAGGGGCTGGACAGGGTGCCACGGATGGCGGTGGCCGCGGCCACCAGCGGCGACACCAGGTGGGTGCGCCCGCCCTTTCCCTGCCGACCCTCGAAGTTGCGGTTGCTGGTGGAGGCGCAGCGCTCCCCCGGTGCGAGCTGGTCGGGGTTCATGCCCAGGCACATGGAGCAACCGGCGAAACGCCATTCGGCGCCGAAGGCCAGGAAGATCTTGTCGAGACCCTCGGCCTCGGCTTCGATGCGCACACGGGCGGACCCGGGCACCACGAGCATTCGCACACCATCGGCGATGGTCTTGCCCTTGATGATCCCGGCGGCGGCGCGCAGGTCTTCAACCCGGCTGTTGGTACAGGAGCCCAGGAACACGGTGTCGACGTGGATGTCCTTCATTGCGGTGCCGGCGGCCAGGTCCATGTACTCGAGGGCGCGTTCGGCGGCGCTGCGCTCGTTGGCGTCGTCGATCTCGGCGGGGTCGGGCACGGTATCGCTCAACGAAACGCCCTGGCCGGGGTTGGTGCCCCAGGTGACGAACGGCTCCAGGGCGTCGGCGTCGAGGATCACCTCCGCGTCGAAGGTGGCGCCTTCGTCCGTGGCCAGGGTGTCCCAGTACGCCACTGCGTCGTCCCAGTCCGCGCCCTGTGGCGCGTGTGCGCGGCCCTCGAGGTACGCGTAGGTGGTTGCGTCGGGGGCGACCATGCCGGCGCGGGCGCCGGCTTCGATCGACATGTTGCAGATGGTCATGCGGCCCTCCATGGAGAGGGCCCGGATGGCGCTGCCACGGTATTCGAGCACGTAGCCCTGGCCGCCGCCGGTGCCGATCTTCGCGATCACGGCGAGGATGATGTCCTTGGCGGTGACGCCGGGGCGCAGGGTGCCGTTCACGGTGATGGCCATGGTCTTGAATGGCTTCAGCGGCAGGGTCTGCGTGGCCATGACGTGCTCCACCTCGCTGGTGCCGATGCCCAGCGCCATCGCGCCGAAGGCTCCGTGCGTGGAGGTGTGCGAGTCGCCGCAGACGACGGTGATGCCGGGCTGGGTGAGGCCCAACTGCGGGCCGACCACGTGGACGATGCCCTGCTCGATGTCGCCCAGCGAATGCAGGCGGATGCCGAACTCGGCGCAGTTCTTGCGCAGCGTCTCCACCTGCGTGCGGCTGACGGGGTCCTCGATGACGAGCCCGGTCGTCGGGACGTTGTGGTCCTCGGTGGCGAGGGTGAGGTCCGGCCGGCGGACGGTGCGGCCGGCCAGGCGCAGGCCGTCGAAGGCCTGCGGGCTGGTGACCTCGTGGACGAGGTGCAGGTCGATGTAGACGAGGTCCGGCTCGCCCTCGGCGCGACGGACGACGTGCGCGTCCCAGACCTTCTCGGCGAGCGTGCGACCCATCGTTGCCATCCCAGCATGTGAGAAGTTAGTGTCACTACGTGGAACAGAGTAGCGGAGTCGGCGTCCTGGACAAGTCCGTCCTCGTGCTGGAGGCGGTGGAGTCCGGCGCCACCTCGCTGGCCGCCCTGGTGGAGCGGACGGGGCTGTCGCGGGCCACGGTGCACCGGCTGGCCGTGGCGCTCGAGGTGCACCGGCTGCTGGCCCGGGACCGCCACGGGCGCTGGCGGCTCGGACCCCGGCTCGGCGAGCTCGCCGGCGGACCCGTCGGCGACGACCTGCTGGAGCGGGCTGCCGGGGTGCTCCCGCGGCTGCGGGACACGACGGGCGAGAGCGCCCAGCTGTACCGGCGACAGGGCGAGCAGCGGGTCTGCGTCGCGGCGGCCGAGCGCGGCAGCGGCCTGCGGGACACCGTGCCCGTCGGGAGCTCGCTGCCGATGACGGCCGGTTCCGCGGCCCAGGTGCTGCTCGCCTGGGCGCCCGAGGACCCGCTGGTGCGGACAGCGGCCTTCACCCCGCGGACCCTGGCCGAGGTCCGGCGTCGGGGCTGGGCCCACTCGGTGGCCGAGCGCGAGTCCGGCGTGGCCTCGGTGTCGGCGCCGGTCCGCACCCGCGGCGGAGCCGTGGTGGCCGCGGTGAGCGTGAGCGGGCCGCTGGAGCGGCTGACCCGCTCC
Organism: Cryobacterium sp.; assembly: GCF_025463825.1. GTDB lineage: Bacteria > Actinomycetota > Actinomycetes > Actinomycetales > Microbacteriaceae > Cryobacterium. The sequence continues at coordinate 16,625 of NZ_JAODBG010000059.1, read as the reverse complement.
CCCGGGCGCCTGCACGCCCCTGCCGTCCTTGCCGCGGCCGCCGAGCTCGCCGCCGACTAGCGGGGACCGGGGCGAACTACCCCAAGAACGGTCACAACGGGCCATGGCGCCCGCCGCAGTTGGGCGGCACTGTCGACCCGTGACCCCCTCGCTGCACGCCGCCACCCGCACCTCCCGCCGCCCGGCACCCGTCGCCGACCTCGAGGCTCTCCGCGTGCGGAACGAGGACGTGGTCACGGCCGTGTCCGCGGCGCCCGTGCAGCACCTGCCGGCGGAGCTCCTGGACGCCCTGCTGGGGTCCTGGGGCACGCCGGAGGAGCTCGGGCTCGCCCCGCAGCGCCGCCTGCACGTCGTCGCCGGCTGAGCGCCACCTGCCGCCTGTGGATGCTCGCGTCGGCTTGTCGGACCCTGGAGCCAGCCTGACCGCATGCGGATCTGCGAGACCCTCGACTGCGACCGCGAGGTCTACGCGCGCGGGCACTGCGGGCGGCACTACAAGCAGCTGCTGCGACACGGTCAGGTGCAGCCGGACCGGGCGCCGACCACCTGCGCCGTGAGCAGCTGCGGGCGTGCAGCGGTCACCCGGGGCTGGTGCCACGGCCACTACCTGCGCTGGAGCCGCACGGGCGACGTGCGCGCGGACGTGCCGTTGACCCGGCCGAAGGCGGACACCTGCCAGGTCGAAGGCTGCCCCCGCGGCGCCGTCAGCGCTGGCCTGTGCCGGTCGCACAGCGAGCGTCGCCGCAAGCACGGCGATCCGACTGCAGGCGGGCCGCTCCGCACGATCACAGGCGACGGCTCGATCAGCCACGGCTACTGGTGGCGTGCCGTCCGACCGGACGAGCGGCACCTGGTGCCGCCCGGGCGTCGGGCCGAGTTCGAGCACCGGCTCGTGTTGGCGGCTTCGCTCGGCCGCCCGCTGAGGCCGGACGAAGTGGTGCATCACGTCAACGGCGAGCGCCTCGACAACCGGCTCGAGAACCTCGAGCTGTGGTCGACAGCGCAGCCGAAGGGGCAACGCGTGGCGGATGAGCTGGACTGGGCATGGGCGATGCTGCGCCGTTACGACGTGGAAGCCGTGAGCGCCCTGGGTCTGGACCTGGACCCGGAGACAGGTCTCCCGAACGGCGACTGTCCGACCACATGATGTGGTCGGACAGTCACGTTACGTAGCCCCGAAGGGATTCGAACCCTCGCTACCGCCGTGAGAGGGCGGCGTCCTAGGCCGCTAGACGACGGGGCCCTAGGCGTGCAGATGAAGTTGTCGAGCGGTCGTGCGCTGGGGTACCTGGACTCGAACCAAGACTAACGGAACCAGAAACCGTCGGGCTGCCAATTACCCCATACCCCATGGAGGCCGCCGGGGGGTCGCCCCTGCGGTCCGGCGAGAAGTCTAGCGGACGGCGTGGTCGGGCCGGCACCGCCGCAGGACGGATCAGGCGCCGGCAGCGGCTCGCAGCCGGCGCAGCGCGCGCTCGCGGCCGAGCAGCGCGATGGACTCCGGCAGCGGGGGGGCGATGGATGCACCGCAGACGGCCGTGCGCAGCGGCGTGTACGCCTTGCCGCGCTTGAGGCCGAGGCCGCCCTCGAGCAGCGCGCCGTCGATCGCCGCCTGGACCGTCTCGGCCGACCACTGCTCGACCGCCGAGAGCGCGTCCGCGGCGGCCGTCAGCACGGCACCGGAGCCCTCCCCCAGCGCCTTGGCGGCGGCGGCCGGGTCGACGCGGAAGACGTCCTCGTCCACGAACAGGAAGCGCACCAGGTCCGGCAGCTCGGACAGCACCGCCACGCGGGTCTGCACCAGCGGCACGACCGAGGCAAGTACAGCGAGCTCGTCCTCGGAGACCGGCAAGGACACCAGGCCGGCCGACACCAGGAACGGCAGCGCCCGGGCCGCGAAGTCCTGCTCCGACAGCTCGCGCACGTAGTGGCCGTTGAGCCAGCCGAGCTTGTCGAGGTCGAACACCGGACCGACGGTGTTCACGCGGCCCCAGTCGAAGGACTCCGACATCTGCGCGAAGGAGAACACCTCCTCCCCCGACGGCAGCGAGTAGCCCAGCAGTCCGAGGAAGTTCAGCAGCGCCTCGGGCAGGTAGCCCTGCTCCTGGAACCAGGTCAGCCGCGCTGCCGGGTTCTTCCGCTTGGAGATCTTGCTCTTGTCCACGTTGCGCAGCAGCGGCATGTGCGCGAACTGCGGGCGCTCCCAGCCCAGCCAGTCGAACAGCAGCAGGTGCTTCGGGGTGGAGCTGATCCACTCCTCGCCGCGCACCACGTGCGTGATGCCCATGAGGTGGTCGTCGACGACGACGGCAAGGTGGTAGGTCGGGAAGCCGTCGCCTTTGAGGATCACCTGGTCGTCGGGGCGCGGCGCGTTCACCTCGCCGCGGATGAGGTCCACGAACGACAGCGGCGGCTCGTCCGGCACGAGCATGCGAACGACCGGCGTCGGCGAGTATCCCGGGAGCGCCGCCCGCTCCTCCGCCGTCTTCCCGACGCACAGCCGGTCGTAGCCGGTCGGCACCTTGCGCTTCTGCTGGTCCTCGCGCATCTGCGTGAGCCGCTCGCCGCTGCACCAGCAGAGGTAGGCGTGCCCGTCGGCGAGCAGCTTGTCCACGTGCGGCTTGTAGGTCTCGAGCCGCTCGCTCTGCCGGTACGGCGCGTACGGGCCTCCGCGGTCGGGACCCTCGTCCCAGTCGAGCCCGAGCCAGCGCAGCGTGTCGTAGACCTGCTGCTCGCTGTCCTCGCGGAAGCGCGCGCGGTCGGTGTCCTCGACGCGCAGCACGAACTGGCCGCCCTGCTGGCGCGCGAAGGCCAGGTTGAACAGCGACATGTAGGCCGTGCCCACGTGCGGGTCACCGGTCGGAGAAGGGGCTACCCGCACCCGCACCGTCATCGGGAGGTCACCGGGTTGCGCAGCGTGCCGATGCCCTCGATGGAGACCTGGACGACGTTGCCGGGCTCGAGTGGGCCGACGCCGGCGGGCGTGCCCGTCAGCACGACGTCTCCGGGCAGCAGCGTCATGAACGACGTGATGAACGCCAGCACCGCCGGCACGTCGGTGAGCAGGTCGCGGGTGCGGCCGTCCTGGCGCAGCACCTCGTCCACCTCGCAGCGCACCCGCAGGTCGAACGGGTCGAGGTCGGTCTCCAGCCACGGGCCCAGTGGGCAGAACGTGTCGTGGCCCTTGCCGCGGGTCCACTGCGCGTCGTTCTTCTGCTGGTCGCGGGCGGTCACGTCGTTGGCGGCGGTGTAGCCCCAGACGTGCGACAGGGCGTCGGCCGGCGTCAGGTCGCGCGCCGGCTTGCCCATGACGACGGCGAGCTCGCCCTCGTGGTCCACCCGGCCCACTCCCGCCGGCAGCCGGATCGGGTCGTCAGGGCCGATGACGGAGGTGGCCGGCTTCAGGAAGACCGTCGGCTCACCGGAGGTGCCCGCCGAGGTCAGGTCCTTCATCTCCGCGACGTGGTCGGCGTAGTTCTTGCCGATGCAGACGACGTTGATGGGCTGCGTCGGCGCGAGCAGCCGGACGGCCGACAGCGGCACGAGCTCGCCGGTCGGCGTCGGGTCGAACAGCGGGTGCCCCTGCAGCGGGGCGAGGACGAGCTCGGCCGGGACGTCGGGGTCGCCCTGGACAACCCCGTAGGAGATCTCGCCGGCATGGGCGAAGCGGGCGATGCGCACCCGGCGAGGCTACCTACGTCGCCGCAGCAGCCGCGTCCGAGACCCAGGCGCCGAGCAGTCCGCGGTAGTGCGCGACGAACTGGTCGTGCTCGTGCGCCGGGAACGTCGCACGCACGGTCTGCACCAGCAGGTCGTCGAACTCCCGGCTGGCGAAGTAGTCGTGCGCCACCGCGTCCAGGTCGCCCAGCTGCGTGCTGACGAACTCGTCGTACTGCTGCTGCTGGAAGTAGCCGTCCGCAAGCGTCCGGTACGCGCCGAGCTTCTCCTCGTACGACCGGTCGGAGTCGGCGATCTCGTACCAGCGGCGGGTGTCGAGGTCCACGCGCGGCGTGCGCCCGGTCGCCGTGCAGAACAGCGACCACTTCACCAGCGACGTCATCGCCCACGGGAAGTAGTAGTGCAGTGAGGTGAGGCTGACGTCCGGGCAGGCGTTCGCGTAGTCGATCGGGTGCACCTGGCCGCCGCGCACGAGCGTCTCGCAGGAGTTGAACTCCCACTTGAAGAAGGCGTTCACGACCTTGCCGATCGTGACGACCTCCTGCCCCGTCGCGGCGTCGAGGAAGTCGTGCTCGACGCTGTAGCGGTCGTGCTGCGGGCGGTCCGGCGAGAACTTCATGACCATCGTCTCGGCGCCGATCGAGAGCGACCGCGCGAAGACGTCAAAGCCCTCGACGCTGGCTTGCAGGTGCATCAGCCGCTGGCCGCTCTCGTCGTAGGCGCGGACCAGGTCGGCCTCGTCCTGGATGCGCGAGACGCCGACCCAGGCGCCGCCGTCGTACGGCTTCATCCAGAGCGGGTAGCCGACCTTCTCCGCGACCTCGCGCAGGTCGAACGGCTTGTTGTACTTGGCTGCGGTGTAGGGGAAGCGCGGGTTGTCCGGCGGCTGCTTGTGCGGCACGAGCCACGTCTCGGGGACCTTCAGCCCGAGCCGGATCATCGCGCAGTAGGCGGCGTGCTTCTCCATCGACTGGAACGTGAAGGGGTTGTTGAGCAGGTAGACGTCGTCGAGCAGCGCGACCTTCTTCAGCCACTCGCGCGGCACGTAGTACCAGTAGGCGAGGCGGTCGACGACCAGCGAGTACCGCGACGGCTGGCGCAGGTCGAACGGCTCGACGGTGATGCGCTCCACGTCGTACCGATGGGTGTCGCCGCCCACCCTCAGCGCCGGGTCGAGCCGCCGTACCAGGGTCTCGAAGGCGCTCGGCCAGTCCTCCTCGGTGCCCAGCAGCAGGCCCAGCAGGTGCCTCTGGTCAGCCATGCGGAGAGTCCTCTCTCAGACGAAGCGCGGCAGGTGGTGGGCGATCTGGTTGCGCCAGGACGGCCAGTCGTGAGGGACGTCGTGCCCCCAGAGGTCGACCTCCACCCGCAGCCCCTTGTCGGAGCACACCTGGCCGAAGGCCCTCGTGCTGTCGAGGGCGCCGGTGGTGTCCTCCCACTGCCCCTGCCCGCAGACGAGCAGCAGGGACAGCCGGGAGCGCAGCCAGTCGAGGTGGTCGCCCTGCGCTGCACCGAGCGACCAGAGCGGGTTGTTGAGGTGGAACGACGTCCCGCGCTCGCCCCAGCCCAGGACCGACAGGTCGTAGACGCCGGACAGGCAGAGCGCGAGCGGGAACAGGTCCGCGCGGCGCAGCGCGATGTTCGCAGCGTGGTACGCGCCGAAGCTGCAGCCGGTGACGGCCATCTCCTGGCGGCCGCCGCAGTCGGCGTCGACGAAGGGCACGACGCCCTCGACCACCCAGCGCTCGTACGCCTCGTGCAGCCGCGCACGCTCCTCCAGCGGGAGGTCGTCGCGGTACCAGCTGCCGCTGTCGAAGGAGTCGAGGCAGTAGAGCTTCAGGCGCCCGGCGTCGATCAGCGGGCGGAGCGCGTCGACCATCCCGTTCTGCTCGTAGTCCTCGGCGCGTCCCTCCGATGAAGGGAAGACCAGGACCGGCCGGCCGTGCGAGCCGTAGGCGAGGACGCGCGGCGACCAGCCGAGCTCGGGCGAGCACAGCTCGACGACGTCACGCCGCATACGCGTCTCCCTGCAGGACGCGCTGCACGAGGTCGACCAGGTTCGGGTCGAAGGTGTCCCGCCAACCGGTGTAGGTGTGCACGTCGCGGTTCTCGACCAGGCGCGTGTCGTAGCCCTGGGCCTGCAGCGCGCGGGTCATCAGGCGGTTGTTGTCGACGTTCTCCTCGATGAGCCCGCAGGACATGACGACCGGCACGGGGTCCGTCGCCGCTCCCGCGCGCAGCACGCTGTCGACGAAGCCGGTGATGCGGTTGAAGCGCTCGAAACCGCTCTCCTGCTCGTCGAGCACCCGGTGGAAGAAGCTGCTGCTCTGCAGGTAGAGGCCGGCGAACACGCCGGGGTGCGTCCGCTGCGCCTGCAGCATGGCCAACCCGCCGAGCGAGGCGCCCATGCCGAGCACGACGCTCGTCGGCACCTCCTTCCGCAGCCCCGGCACCAGGCCCAGCGCCAGCGCGCGGCCGTACACCGGCGAGGCGCTGTAGGTCTCGTTGCGGTCGACCGGCGCGAGCAGCGCCGCGCGCATGGCCGGCAGGCGGTCCGCCTCGACCATCGCGTCCAGGAAGAGCGTCAGGCCGGCCAGCGCGTCGTACTCCGGCCCGTCGTGCACGACCAGCAGCGGCAGCTCGGCCGACTCGTCCGCACCGACCGCGGACCAGAGGACGCACGGCACGTCCTGCTCCAGGCCGCGGCTGGACAGCGAGAGCTCGCGGCGCGGCACGCGCGGCGGGTCGGCGCGGGTCCAGGCCGGCGCCTCGTACTCGGGCATCTCCAGCACAGACTTGTCGCCGAAGGCGCCGCCGACCCGCACCGGGTTGCCCTCGTCGACGACCCACTCGCTGCCGCCGTCCGCGCGCTGGAGCTCGAAGGAGTACTCCAAGCGGTCGACCTCGGGCCGGGGCACGCGCAGCACCCAGTCGTCGCCCTCGCGGACGAAGCCCAGCGCTTCGCCGGGCAGCCGCACGTCCTGCTGGAGGCGCACCCCCGACAGCGCGCCTGAGGGGTCGGGGTGACGGAAGACGAGCTCGACGCCGTCGACGGTGGCGGACACGCCCGGGGAGGCTAGCCGCAGGTCAGGCAGGCGCAGCGCTGCGCTGCTGCGACCAGACGCGCACGATGTCGCGCACCGAGATGACGCCGACGACCTCGCTGCCGTCGCAGATCACCAGGTGCCGGAACCCGCCGGCAACCATGGCGGCGGCCGCCTTGTCCAGGTCCCAGTCCGGCATGCCGACGACCGCGTCGGGAGTGAGGTGGTCGGCGGCCAGCTCCTGGTCCAGGTCCTGCCCCCCGGCCACGGCTTCGAGGACGTCGCGCTCGGTGAGGATGCCGGGGCCTTCGCTGTCCGGGTCGTGCACGACCGCAGCACCCACGTGGCGGCTGCGCATGGCCTGCGCCACCTGGCGGATCGTGTGGGTCGGCCCCACCGTCAGGACGGACTCGCTCATGACGTCGCGCACCAGCACGTTGGCTCCTGCAGGTCGGGGACCCGGAACGTACGACGTCGGCAGGCGTGCTGGCTACGACCCGACGCGGCGCATCCACCCGTGCGGGTCCGCGGCGCGCCCGTACTGCAGGTCGAGCAGCGCGCTGCGCAGCCGAAGGGTGACCTCCCCCGAGCTGCCGTCGCCCATCGTCCACTCGCCCGAGCTGCTCTTGGCGTGGCCGACCGGCGCGATGACCGCGGCGGTGCCGCAGGCGAACACCTCGCTGATCGAGCCGTCCTCCGCGCCCTTGCGCCAGTCGTCGACCGAGATGCGCCCCTCCTCGACGGTGAGGCCGAGCTCGGGGGCCAGCTGCAGCAGGCTGTCGCGGACGACGCCAGGCAGCAGCGTCCCGGTGAGGGCGGGCGTCATGAGGCGGGTGCCGCCGTCGGAGACGAAGAACAGGTTCATCCCGCCCATCTCCTCGACCCAGCGCCGCTCCACCGCGTCGAGCCAGACGACCTGGTCGCAGCCCTTCTCGGCGGCCTGACGCTGCGCGAGCAGGCTGCCGGCGTAGTTGCCGGCGCACTTGGCCTCGCCGGTGCCGCCCTGCGCCGCGCGGACGTACTCGTCGGACAGCCAGACGGTCACCGGCTTGATCTCGCCGGAGAAGAACGGCGTGACGGGGAAGGCGATGAGCAGGAAGAGGTACTCGTGGGCCGGCCGCATGCCGACCTGCGCCTCGGTGGCGATCATGAACGGGCGCAGGTAGAGGCTCTGCCCCTCGGCCGTCGGCACCCAGTCGCGGTCGGCGTCGACGAGCGCGTCGACGGCGTCCATGAACAGCTCGACCGGCAGCTCGGGCATCGCCAGGCGCGCCGCGGACCGGTTGAACCGGTGGGCGTTCTCCTCCGGCCGGAACACGGCCACGCCGCCGTCGGGCTGCCGGTACGCCTTGAGGCCCTCGAAGATCGCCTGCCCGTAGTGCAGGACCATCGCGGAGGGGTCGAGCTGCAGCGGCTCGTACGCGGTGAGTTTCGCGCCGTGCCAGCCCTGCTCGACGCTCCACCGAATCGCCACCATGTGGTCGGTGTGGACGCGTCCGAAGCCGGGGTCGGCCATGAGGGCCTCGCGCTCGGCGTCGCTGCGCCGCGAGGTGCTGGGCACGGTCTCGATGCCGCCCTTGGTGTCGGCTGCGGTGGTCATGTCGCGCTCTCCGTCCGTCCCGGCGGGGACGTGGGACCGCCCGCGCCGCTCCCTGAAGGTATCCCGAGCAGGTCCGGCGCTACAGCCGGCTGAGCAGCGACTCCCCCACCTCGGCGGTCGTACGAGGACCGGTGCCGCGACCGGCCAGGTCGGCGGCGACGGCCGCCTCGACCCGCTGCGCGGCGGCCGTCGCGCCCAGGTGCGCGAGCAGCATGGCCACCGACAGCACCGTCGCCGTGGGGTCGGCCTTGCCCTGGCCGGCGATGTCGGGGGCGCTGCCGTGCACCGGCTCGAACATGGACGGGTTGGTGCGGGTCGCGTCGATGTTGCCGCTGGCGGCCAGGCCGATCCCGCCGGCGATGGCGGCGCCGATGTCGGTGAGGATGTCGCCGAACAGGTTGTCGGTGACGACGACGTCGAAGCGGCCGGGGTCGGTCACGAAGTACATCGACGCCGCGTCCACGTGCGCGTAGTCGGTGGCGACGTCCGGGTGCTCGGCAGCCACCTGGTCGAAGACGCGCCTCCAGAGGCCGCCGGCGTGCACGAGCACGTTGGTCTTGTGCACCAGCGTCACGTGCCTGCGCTCGCGCGCCTCGGCGCGGGTGAAGGCGTCGCGCACGACCCGCTCCACGCCGTAGGCCGTGTTGAGGCTGACCTCGGTGGCCACCTCGTGCGGGGTGCCCTCGCGTAGCCGGCCGCCGTTGCCGACGTACGGCCCCTCGGTGCCCTCGCGCACGACCACCATGTCCACCGGCTGGTCGCCGACCGGGCTGACGACGCCGGGGAACAGCCGCACCGGGCGCAGGTTGACGTGGTGGTCCAGCGCGAAGCGCAGGCGCAGCAGCAGGCCGCGCTCCAGCACGCCGGGCGGCACGCTCGGGTCGCCGATCGCCCCGAGCAGGATGGCGTCGTGTCCGCGCAGCTCCTCGAGCACGCTGGCAGGCAGCGCCTCCCCGGTGCGGGCGTAGGCGCGGGCGCCGAGGTCGTAGTCGGTCCGCTCGACCCCGGGCAGCACGGCGTCGAGCACCTGCAGCCCGACCTCAACCACCTCCGGGCCGATGCCGTCGCCCCCGATGACCGCCAGCTTCGTCATGCCCAGCAGCCTAGGTTCTTGGGACGGGTGTCCCAGATCATGAGACGCGGTTGACCGCACTCACGATCGCCTGCAGCGAGCTCGTGACGATGCTCGGGTGCACGCCGCAGCCCCAGAGGACACGCCCGGCCACGGCGACCTCGAGGTAGGAGGCCGCCTGCGCCTCCTCGCCCGCACCGGTGGCGTGCTCGGCGTAGTCGAGCACCCGTACGTCCAGGGCCAGCGCGGACAGCGCGTGGACGAACGCCGCGATGGGGCCGTTGCCCTCGCCGACGACCGTGCGCGGCTCCCCCTGCCACTCCACGACCGCCTCGATGCGGTCGCTCTCGCCCGTGGCAGAGGTGAACGAGACCAGCCGCAGCGGCGCGTCGTGCTGCAGGTAGGTGGAGGTGAACAGCTCCCAGATGCGCCCGCCGGAGATCTCGCCGCCGGCGTCGTCCGCGATCTCCTGGACGACCCGGGAGAACTCGATCTGCATGCGGCGCGGCAGGTCCAGGTGGTGCTCGTTCTTCAGGACGTACGCGACGCCCCCCTTGCCGGACTGGCTGTTCACGCGGATGACGGCCTCGTACGACCGGCCGACGTCGAGCGGGTCGATCGGCAGGTACGGCACGCCCCAGGTGAACTCGCGCACCGGGACGCCGGCTGCGGCGGCGTCCTTCTCGAGCGCCTCGAAGCCCTTCTTGATGGCGTCCTGGTGCGAGCCGGAGAAGGCCGTGTAGACCAGGTCGCCGGCGTACGGGTGGCGCGGGTGCACGGGCAGCTGGTTGCAGTGCTCCACGGTCCGGCGGACCTCGTCGATGTCGCTGAAGTCGATGAGCGGGTCGACGCCCTGGCTGAACAGGTTGAGGCCCAGCGTCACCAGGCAGACGTTCCCGGTGCGCTCGCCGTTGCCGAACAGGCAGCCCTCGACGCGGTCCGCGCCGGCCATCACGCCGAGCTCGGCGGCGGCGACGGCCGTGCCGCGGTCGTTGTGCGGGTGCAGGCTCAGGATGACGCTGCTGCGCCGGTCGCCCAGCGCGCGGTGGAACCACTCGACCTGGTCGGCGTAGGTGCTGGGCACCGACATCTCCACCGTGGCGGGCAGGTTCAGCACGACGGGCTGCTCCGGCGTCGGCTGCCACACGTCCATGACCGCCTCGCAGACCTCGAGGGCGAAGTCGAGCTCGGTGCCCGTGAAGGACTCCGGGCTGTACTGCCAGCGCACGGTCGTGGCTGTCCCTCCAGAGGCGCCTCCGGCACCGGAAAGCAGCTCCTCGGCGTACTTCTTGCACCACTGCGCGCCGCGGACCGCGATGTCGCGGATGCCGTCGCGGTCCAGGCCGAACACGACGCGGCGCTGCAGCGTCGAGGTGGAGTTGTAGAGGTGGATCAGGGCGCTGCCGCGGAAGCCCACCAGCGACTGGACGGTGCGCTCGATGAGCTCCTCGCGCGCCTGCGTCAGGACCTGGATCGTCACGTCGTCGGGGACCAGGTCCTGCTCGACGAGCGCCCGGATGAAGTCGAAGTCGGTGGCGCTGGCGGCCGGGAAGCCGACCTCGATCTCCTTGTAGCCCATCTCGACGAGCAGCCGGAACATCCGCAGCTTGCGGTCGGCGTCCATCGGGTCGATCAGGGCCTGGTTGCCGTCGCGCAGGTCGACGCTGCACCACTGGGGCGCGCGGTCGATGGTGCGGCTCGGCCAGGTGCGGTCGGCGATGTCGACCGGCGGGAACGGGCTGTAGCGGGTGTGCTGCTTCACGGTGAGCTCCGGGGCGGTGGCGGGGGTGCGGCCAGCACGAGGACCCGCGACGGGGAGCCGGCCTAGGTGGAGGCCCCGTCGCGGCCCGTAAGGAGCGAGAGGCTCGACCGGATCACGCGCCCACCTTACTCAGGAAGCCGGCGACCGCCGAGCGGAAGGCCTCCGGCTCGTCCACCCACGGGAAGTGGCCGGCGCCCGGAAGCACCACGGTCTCGGCCTGCGGGAAGCAGCCGGCGACCAGCTCGACGGCGGCGACGCCGGTGGCGGCGTCGTGCTCTGCGCCGACCACGAGCACCGGCGCCTGCACCTGCCCGAGCCCCTCGAGCAGCGCCGGGAGGTCGACCTCCTCGATACCCGCGGCGAAGCCGAGCTCGGCGCGGCGGCTCATCTGGCGGTCCGCCGTCGCGGCGTGCGCCTGCGTCCGCTCGTCCCAGCGGCCGTAGTAGAAGGGTCGGAACGCGCGCATCAGCGCCTGCTGCTGCGCGGGCGGGGCGTCCTGCAGCGCGGCCGCCGCCTCGGAGGCGTCGGGGTACCAGGGCTCGGCAGAGCGGGCGGCCATGATCGCGGCGGTGTCCTCGCGGTTGCCGCCCTGCATCCGGCTGGTGGGCGTGACCAGCACGAGCGAGCGCAGCCGGTCGGCGTGGGCGGCGGCGTAGGCCTGCGCCACGACGGTCCCGGCGGAGTGGCCCAGCAGGTCGATGCGGTCCTCGCCCAGGTGCTCGCGCAGCGCCTCCACGTCCTCGGCCAGCCGGTCGAAGCGCAGCGTCGACGGGTCGGCCGGCACCTCGCTGTGGCCGGTCGCGCGGGCATCGAGCAGCACCAGCGTGCGCTCGGCCGTCAGCCCGCCGAGGTCCTCCAGGTAGGCGCTTGCGCGCCCGGGGCCGCCGGGCAGGCAGACCAGGCGAGGACCCGTGCCGACCTCGGTGTAGGCCAGCCGGGTCCCGTCGTAGGACGTGAAGGTGCTCATGCCGACACCTGCTGTGCTCGCTCCGCAAGCGCGCGGCTCGCCCGCTCCTGCGTCGCGGGGAGCCGCACACATGCTCCGCTCACGAGAGATCAGCCGACCGGACGGAGTGGGCGCCGATCTCGCGGGCGAGCTGCTCGAGGACCTCGTGCGGCGGCGCGCTGTCGACGGTGAGCGCCATCAGCGCGTCACCGCCCTGCGCGGTGCGGCTGACCTGCGCGCCCGCGATGTTGATGCCGGCGTCACCCAGGCCGGCGCCGACGACGCCGACGACGCCCGGCCGGTCGTGGTAGCGGAAGAACAGCAGGTGCTTCTCGGCGACGAGCTCGATGTCGAAGCTGTCGACCTCCACGAGCTTCTCCACCTGGCGGGGCCCGGTGAGGGTGCCGGACACGCTCACCAGCTCCCCCGTCGGGAGGACGCCGTGGACACGGATGACGTTGCGGTACTCCGGGCTCTCCGGGTCGGTCGCGAGGCTGACCTCCAGGCCGCGCTCGGCCGCCAGCGTCGGCGCGTTGACGAAGGTGACCTGCTCCTCCACCACGTCGGCGAAGACGCCCTTGAGCGCAGCGAGCTGGAGCACGCTGACGTCCAGCGAGGCGATTTCGCCGCGCACCTCCACCTCCATGCTCGCGGCAAGACCCCCTGCCAGCGCGGTGAACACGCGCCCCAGCTTCTCCACCAGGGGCAGCGCCGGCCGCAGCTCCTCCGGGACCGCTCCGGCGGCCTGGACGTTGACCGCGTCAGGCACGAAGTCACCCTCCAGCGCCAGGCGCACGGAGCGGGCGACGGCGATGCCGGCCTTGTCCTGCGCCTCCACCGTGGAGGCCCCGAGGTGCGGTGCGACCACGACGGAGTCGAAGCCGAACAGCGGCGAGTCGGTGCACGGCTCGTTGGCGAAGACATCCAGCCCGGCGCCTGCCACGGTCCCGGCCTCCAGCGCCTTGGCGAGCGCCGTCTCGTCGAGCAGCCCGCCGCGCGCCGCGTTGACGATGCGGACCGTCGGCTTGCAGAGCGCCAGCTCCTTCTCGCCGATGAGCCCCACCGTCTCCGGCGTCTTCGGCAGGTGGATGGAGATGAAGTCGCTCTCGCGCAGCAGGTCCTCCAGGCTGACCAGCCGCACGCCGATCTGGGCGGCGCGGGCCGGGGAGACGTACGGGTCGTAGGCGATGAGCTGCGTGCCGAACGCCGACATCCGCTGGGCGAACAGCACGCCGATCCGGCCCAGGCCCACGACGCCCACGACCTTGTCCGCCACCTCGACCCCGGTCCAGCGGCTGCGCTCCCAACGCCCCGCCTTGAGCGCCGTGTTGGCCGGCGCGAGGTTGCGGGCGCAGGCCAGCAGCAGCGCGACCGCCTGCTCCGCCGCGCTGACGATGTTGCTCTGCGGCGCGTTGACGACCATGACGCCCCGCGCGGTGGCGGCGGGGACGTCAACGTTGTCCAGGCCGATGCCGGCCCGCGCCACGACCTTCAGCCGGGGAGCGGCGGCGAGCGCCTCGGCGTCGACCTGAGTCGCGCTGCGGATCAGGACGGCGTCGGCCTCGGCCAGCGCGGGCAGCAGCGCCGCCCGGTCGGCGCCGTCGACGTGCCGGACGTCGAAGCCCTCGCCGAGCACCGCGAGCACGGACGGCGCGAGCTCCTCGGCGATGAGGACGACGGGCCGGGAGGGGGCGGTCGCGGGACGGGTCACAGCGGTCCTTCGGGCGGGCGGCGGGGACGTGCTCCCGCGCGGCGGCAGGCTGCGGCGAGGGTACCGGCGCGGCCTCGGCCCGCTCCTTCTCGCTGCGCGGGATGACACGATGGCCGTCCCCCTCGTCGTCCTGCTGGAGCAGCCCGTGCCGGTCCGCACTCCCCGCCGCCCCCTCACGACGGCCTTCGTCCTCGTGGCGCTCGTCGTCGGCGGCCTTGCCGGCAGCGCCACCGCCGCTCCTGGGGACGGGCTGCACGCGGCGCCGGTGAGCCTGCGCGCCGCCATCGCCGCCGGCGACAGCAGCTACAGCGCGCTGCCCAGCGGCGTGGTCCGCCGGCAGGCGGCGCCGGCCCGGCTGCGCACCACGAGCAGCGCACCGGCGGAGGGGACGGGTCCGGTGGCCCGCGGCAACCTCACGGCCCAGCCGGTCTCCGACATCCAGGTGACCTACCGGCAGAACGGCGCCACGTGGACGCAGGCCGCACGCGACGCCTTCGACTCGGCGGTCGCCATCTGGGAGCGCACGATCGAGTCGTCCCAGCCGATCCTGGTCGACGCCACAGCGACGACGTTCTCGGACCCGTCGATCCTCGGAGGCGCCGGCCCGCAGGACTTCCGCCGCAACGACATGGGCACCAGCACGCAGACCGACGACGTCTTCGAGCCGGTCGCCCTGGCCAACGCCCGCCGTGGCGTGGACACGCTGCCGGGCGAGCCGGACATCGTGGCCGAGTTCAACCCCAGCCTGACCGGCCTGTACTTCGGCCTCGACGGCAACCCGCCGGCCGACCAGGTCGACTTCCGCACGGTGGTGCTGCACGAGATCGGCCACGGGCTCGGGATGGTGGGGACGGCCTCGGTCGACGGGAACGGCCGCGCGACCATCGGCGACCGCGAGGTCAACGGCGCGACCGGCATCCGCAGCGGCACCTCCTACGACACCTTCACCTACGCCACGACAGCCGCGCAGGCCGGCAACGGCGGCAAGCGCCTGCTGTCCATGGCGGACGGGTCGACCGAGCTGAAGAACGCGCTCACCGGCAACCACCTCTACTGGGCGGGGACTCTGGCCCGCAGCGCCGTCGGCAGCAACGAGGTCCGCCTCTACGCGCCGAGCGAGTTCCTCGAGGGCACGTCGTACGGCCACCTGAACGAGGCCAGCTACCCGGACGAGCACCCGAACGGCCTGATGACCCCGTTCATCGAGAACGGCGAGTCCTTCAGCGACGTCGGCCAGATCGCCATGGGGATGCTCGCGGACATGGGGTACGCCGTGCCGGCCGTGCGCGGTTCGCCGTACACCGCGCTCGACCCGGTGCGCGTCCTGGACACCCGGGAGGGCCTCGGAGCACCGCAGGCCCGACTGGGCGCCGGCGGCGTGGTGGACCTGCTGGTCGCGGGGCGCGAGGGCGTCCCTCTCGACGCGCGCGCTGTGGTCCTCAACGTCACGGGCGTGGACCCGTCCGCGGCCACCGACATCCGCGTCTACCCGACGCCCGTCGTGCTCTCGCCGGTGCCCCAGGTGTCCAACCTCAACCTCCTCCAGGGCGTCACCCGCGCGAACCTCGTCACGGTGCCGATCGGCAACGACGGGAAGGTCCGCCTCCGCAACTCCGCCGGCGCGGTCTCGCTGCTGGCCGACCTGGCCGGCTACTACGCGCCGGCGGCCAGCTCGACCTTCACCCCCGCAGACCCGACGCGCCTGCTCGACACCCGCTCCCAGATCGGGACGACCCGCACCGACCGCCTGGGCCCCGGCGAGTTCGTCGACCTCGCCGTGACCGGAGACAGCAGCCCGGTGCCGCTCGGCGCGTCAGCCGTCGCCCTCACCGTGACGGCCGTCAGCCCCACGACGAGCACCGACGTCCGCGCCTACCCGACGCCGTTCGTCGACACCGCACCGCCCCGCGCCAGCAACATCAACGCCGGGCCCGGCGCGCCTGTCCCGAACGTCGTCATCGTGCGGCTGGGACAGGACGGGAGGGTCCGGCTGCGGAACCAGGCCGGCAGCGTGCACCTGTTGGCCGACCTGGCCGGCTGGTACGACGCGAGCAGCTCCGGCTCGCTGTTCCGGCCGGTGAACCCCTCACGCATCCTCGACACCCGAACCCGGCTCGGCACCAGCCCCACCGCGGCCACGACGGTCGGCCCGGCCGAGAGCGTCCTGCTGCGCGTCGGCGGGAAGGCGCAGGTCCCGAGCCTGGCCACAGCAGCGGTGCTGAACGTGACGGGCGTGGCCGCCACGGCGAGCACCGACGTGCGCGTGTACCCGGCGACGGCGAACGAGCCGCCGCGGGTGAGCAACCTCAACCTGGCACCGACGCAGACCGCGGCGGACCTGGTCGTCGTCCGGCTGGGCGACCGCATGGTGCGGCTGCGCAACAGCGGCGGGCGAGTCGCCCTGCTCGCCGACGTGAGCGGCTGGTTCGGCCCGGCGAGCTAGGCAACGGCAGCGGCCCGGCCCCTCGTGAGGGCCGGGCCGATGACGTGCGTGCTGCTACTCGCCGGCGTCGTCGATCCAGGCCATCATCGGGCGCAGCTGCGCGCCGACCTTCTCGATCGGGTGGTCCGCACCCTGCTTGCGGAAGCCGGCCAGCTCGGCGCCGCCGTTCTCGTCGTCGTCGATGAGGCGCTTGGTGAAGGTGCCGTCCTGGATCTCGGCCAGCACCTGCTGCATCGCCTTCTTGGTCTCGGCGGTGATGATGCGCGGGCCGGTCACGTAGTCGCCGAACTCGGCGGTGTCCGAGATGGACCAGCGCATCTTGCCGATGCCGCCCTCGTACATCAGGTCGACGATGAGCTTGAGCTCGTG
>NZ_JAODBG010000036.1 GCF_025463825.1 Cryobacterium sp. | reverse complement strand
AAGCCATGGCGCTAACTCCGGAAGATGTAGTCAACAAGCGGTTCCAGTCGACCAAGTTCCGTGAGGGATATGACCAGGACGAGGTTGACGACTTCCTCGACGAGGTCGTTGTCGAACTGCGACGCCTGACCCAGGAGAACGAGGACCTCAAGGCCCGTCTCTCCGGCGGCGAAGCCGCACCGGTCAGCGCCGCGCCCGCCACGGTCGCCGAGCCCGTGAACACCGCGGAGCCGGTCGCTGAGCCCGTCGCCGCAGTGGTTCCCGAGCCCGTCGCAGCAGCACCCGTCGCCGCGGCGCCGGTTGCCGAGCCGATCGACGAGACCGCCGGCACCACCAACCTCCTGCAGCTGGCCCGCCGCCTGCACGAGGAGCACGTCAAGGAAGGGGCCGAGAAGCGCGACGCCCTGATCGCCGAAGGCCACGCCACGGCAGCCCGCGTGATCGCGGAGTCCGAGGCCAAGCAGCGCGCCCAGATCAACGTGCTCGAGAAGGAGCGCTCCGTCCTCGAGGACAAGATCGAGGAACTGCGTACCTTCGAGCGCGAGTACCGCCAGAAGCTGAAGAGCTACATCGAGGCTCAGCTCCGCGACCTCGACTCCGCCTCACCCGTCGGTGCCGGCGCGGGCAAGGACTCGGGAAACTCGCCGAAGGCGAGCTTCCAGGGCTTTGGCGCGTAGCACCAACGCGAAGCTCGACTAGCGCGCTCCTCGTCCCGGCCCTCGTGGCCGGGACGGGGTCGCTTTCGATCAGATCAGCAAGGCCCTCGTCGTCGGCGCGATGACCGAGGGCGACAACGCTCGCGTTCTGGCTGCGGTGCTTCAACTGCACGTCGTGCGGAACCCGGGCGCAGCTTTCTCCTTCGCCACCGGTCCCGCCTGGGTGTTCCACTCATTGCGGCCGGTGTCGTCGTGTTTATCGCCTGGTTCGCCCGTGTCATCCGCTCACTGCGCTGGCTGGTGTCCTCGGCCTCCTCCAACAACTGAACGGCACCATGGAAAACCGAGCCCTTCCCCTTCCAGACGGCCTGGACGGAGTCCGCGTCGACGCGGGCATCGCCAAGCTGTTCGGCTTCTCCCGCAGCTTCGCGGCCGAGATCGCCGAGGCCGACGGGGTGACCCAGGACGGTGTCGTCGTCGGGAAGTCCGACAAACTCCGCGCCGGAGCCTGGCTCGACGTGAGCTGGGCGCCCAAGCAGGACCTGGTCATCGTTCCGATTGCGGTGCCGGAGCTCACCATCGTGCACGACGACGACGACATCGTCGTGATCAACAAGCCGTCCGGTGTCGCCGCGCACCCGAGCATGGGCTGGACCGGCCCGACCGTGCTCGGTGCCCTGGCTGCCGCCGGGTACCGCATCGCCACCAGCGGGGCAGCTGAGCGGGCTGGCATCGTGCACCGACTCGACGTCGGAACCAGCGGCCTCATGGTCGTGGCCAAGTCCGAGGCCGCGTACACGCACCTCAAGCGGGCCTTCCACGACCGCGAGGTCGACAAGATCTACCACGCCGTTGTGCAGGGTCACCCCGACCCCTCCAGCGGCACCATCGACGCGCCGATCGGCCGGCACCCTCGCTCGGACTGGAAGTTCGCGGTGATCGCGGGCGGCAAGGATTCTGTCACGCACTACGAGACTCTCGAGGCCTTTCCGTCCGCGTCGTTGCTCGAGGTGCACCTGGAAACCGGCCGTACCCATCAGATCCGGGTGCACATGGCCGCCCAGCGGCACCCCTGCGTGGGCGACGCGATGTACGGCGCCGACGCCAAGATCACGGCCAGGCTGGGCCTCACCCGGCAGTGGCTGGTGGCCAAACAGCTGTCATTCGAGCACCCGTCGAGCCGCGAGTGGGTCACCTTCGACGCCGAGTACCCGGACGACCTGGCTAACGCGCTGCGGATCCTGCGCGGCGATTAGCCCGGGGGTGCCGCTGGACGCTTAGGCTTGAAACCCAGCACCCCATTTCTCCATCAGATAAAACCCAGAGCAGCTGGAGTAGTCGTGTCGCCGCAGAATGATTCGTTTGTCCACCTTCACGTGCACAGCGAGTACTCGATGCTCGACGGCGCGGCGCGGGTCAAGCCGCTGATCGCGGCCGCCGCCGAGCAGAAGATGCCCGCAATCGCGGTCACCGACCACGGCAACGTCTTCGGTGCTTTCGACTTCTGGAAGACCGCGACGGACGCGGGAATCAAGCCCATCATCGGCACCGAGGCGTACATCACGCCGGGCACCGACCGCCGGGACAAGACCCGGGTGAAGTGGGGCACCAACGCGCAGAACCGCGACGACGTCGGAGGCAGCGGTGCGTACACACACATGACCCTGCTCTCCGAGAACACCGAAGGCATGCACAACCTCTTCAGGTTGTCGTCCCTGGCCTCGCTCGAAGGCTATTACTTCAAGCCCCGGATGGACCGCGAGCTGCTCAGCACCTACTCCACGGGCCTGATCGGCACCACCGGCTGCGTCGGTGGTGAGGTGCAGACCCGGTTGCGGCTCGGCCAGTACGACGAAGCCAGGCAGGCCGCGGGTGAGCTGCGCGACATCTTCGGCAAGGACAACTTCTTCTGCGAGATCATGGACCACGGCATCGACATCGAGCGCCGCACCATGACCGACCTGCTCAAGCTGGCCAAGGAGCTCGACCTGCCGCTGGTGGCCACCAACGACCTGCACTACACCCACGCGCACGACGCCACCGCCCACGCCGCGCTGCTCTGTGTGCAGTCCGCTTCCACCCTGGACGACCCCAACCGGTTCAAGTTCGACTCCAACGAGTTCTACCTCAAGTCCGCCGCCGAGATGCGGCACCTGTTCCGGGACAACCCCGAAGCCTGCGACAACACGCTGCTCATCGCCGAGCGGTGCGAGGTCAAATTCAACACCCAGGCGAACTACATGCCCCGCTTCCCCACGCCGGAGGGGGAGAACGAGGAAAGCTGGTTCATCAAGGAAACCGAGCTGGGCCTTCTTCGCCGGTACCCGAACGGGACCTCTGCCGCGGTGCGCAAGCAGGCCGACTACGAGGTCGGCGTGATCACCCAGATGGGCTTCCCCGGCTACTTCCTCGTGGTCGCCGACTTCATCAACTGGTCGAAAGCGAACGGCATCCGGGTCGGCCCCGGCCGTGGTTCGGGAGCAGGCTCGATGGTCGCGTACGCCATGGGCATCACCGACCTCGACCCGCTTGTGCACGGCCTGATCTTCGAGCGGTTCCTCAACCCGGACCGCGTGTCCATGCCCGACTTCGACGTCGACTTCGACGACCGTCGCCGCGGCGAGGTCATCCACTACGTCACCGAGAAATACGGCTCCGAGCGCGTCGCGCAGATCGTCACGTACGGAACCATCAAAGCCAAGCAGGCACTGAAGGACTCCAGCCGGGTCCTCGGCTTCCCGTTCGGCATGGGCGACAAGCTCACCAAGGCCATGCCGCAGCCCATCATGGGCAAGGACATGCCGCTCACCGGCATGTTCGACAAGGACCACCCGCGATACCGCGAGGCGGGCGATTTCCGTGCCGTCATCGAAACGGATGCCGAGGCGCGCACGGTCTTCGACACGGCGCTGGGCATCGAGAACCTCAAACGCCAGTGGGGCGTGCACGCTGCCGGCGTGATCATGTCCTCCGACCCGCTGATCGACATCATCCCCATCATGCGCCGTGAGGCAGACGGCCAGATCGTCACGCAGTTCGACTACCCGGCCTGCGAGTCGCTCGGCCTGATCAAGATGGACTTCCTGGGCCTGCGCAACCTCACCATCATCGACGACACCCTCGATAACATCGAGGCCAACCGTGGCCACCGGCCGGTTCTCGAAGATCTCGACCTCGACGACGTGCTCGCCTACGAACTGCTCGCCCGAGGCGACACGCTCGGCGTGTTCCAGCTCGACGGCGGACCCATGCGTTCGCTCCTGCGCAGCATGAAACCCGACAACTTCGAAGACATCTCGGCCGTCATCGCGCTGTACCGGCCCGGCCCCATGGGAGCCAACTCCCACACCAACTACGCGCTGCGCAAGACCGGCCAGCAGGAGATCATCCCGATCCACAAGGAGCTCGAAGAGCCCCTCAAGGACATCATCGGCGGCACCTACGGACTCATCGTCTACCAGGAACAGGTGATGTCGATCGCGCAGAAGCTGGCCGGCTTCTCCCTCGGCCAGGCCGACCTGCTGCGGCGCGCGATGGGTAAGAAGAAGAAGTCGGAGCTGGACAAGCAGTTCGAGGGTTTCTCGGGCGGCATGATGGCCAACGGCTACTCGATGGACGCCGTTACCACCGTCTGGAACATCCTTCTACCGTTCTCCGACTACGCCTTCAACAAGGCCCACTCCGCGGCCTACGGCGTGCTGAGTTACTGGACCGCGTACCTCAAGGCGCATTACCCGGCCGAGTACATGGCGGCCCTGCTCACCAGTGTGGGCGACGCGCGCGACAAGCTCGCCCTGTACCTCAACGAGTGCCGCCGCATGGGCATCCAGGTGCTGCCGCCGGACGTGAACGAGTCGATCGGTTTCTTCGCCGCCGTCGGAACCGACATCCGGTTCGGCCTGGGCGCCGTGCGGAACGTCGGCTTCAACGTCGTCGAAGCCATCCGGGCCGCCCGCACCGAGAAGGGCAACTTCGAGTCCTTCCATGATTTCCTGCGCAAGGTGCCGCTGCAGGTCACCAACAAGCGCACCGTCGAGTCCCTCATCAAGTCCGGCGCGTTCGACTCCCTCGGCTCCACCCGACGCGCCATGTTCGAGATCCATGAGGGCGCTGTCGACTCCGCCGTCAAGATCAAGCGCGACGAGTCACACGGGATGGTCGGCTTCGACTTCGACAGCCTCTTCGACGACCCGCAGGAGACCGAACAGGTGCCCGAGCGGCCGGAGTGGAGCAAGAAGGAGAAGCTGGCGCTGGAGCGCGACATGCTCGGGCTCTATGTCTCCGACCACCCGCTTGCCGGCCTCGAGATTCCGCTGGCCAAGCATGCCAGCACCACCATCACCGACCTGATCAGTTCGGAGCACACCCAGGACGCCGACACCGTCACGGTGGCCGGGCTGATCACCAACGTGCAGCATCGCATCGCCAAGAAGTCCGGCAACCAGTACGGCATCATCTCGGTCGAGGACTTCGGCGGTGAGATCGACGTCATGTTCATGGGCAAGGCGTACCAGGAATTCTCCCTTGATCTCGTGAGCGACTCCGTCGTGGTCGTCAGGGGCCGGGTGAGCATGCGCGACGACGGCATGAACCTGCACGCGTACAGCATCTTCGCGCCCGAACTCGGGCAGGCGTCCGACCATGGCACCCTGTCGATCACGCTGTTCGAGGCGCGGGCAACAACCGACACCGTGACGCAGCTCGGCGAGGTGCTCAAACGGCACGGCGGCACCTCTGAGGTTCGCCTGAAGCTCATCAAGGGCGACACCGCGAGGGTCTTCGAGCTGCCCGCGCGGGTGACCGTGACGGCCGACCTGTTCGGCGAGCTGAAAAGCCTCCTCGGTCCCTATTGCCTCACCTGACCCGGTCCCCTGAGGGGTGCCCGTACCTGCGTCGGAGGACGGCTCGCGCCTTGTCTTAGAACGGCGGGTTCTCCGGGACCGGTGCTGTCGGGTGGCGTGTGGGCTGGTGCCGGGGCATCAGGTAGCTGTCGTCCGCGGGTCGCTTCGGGGTTGTCGGTCCCACGGTCGGCGGTTGGGGCCGGGGTGGGCCGATCGGGTTGGCCGGGTCGGTGCGGTAGGTGCGCTTGCCCGGTGAGGTCC
>NZ_JAODBG010000021.1 GCF_025463825.1 Cryobacterium sp. | reverse complement strand
CCTCTTCTCGTTCTCGATGGGCTGACCGACATGCATCGTCGGGCGGTACTGGGGCCGTGCGGCGCTGCCGGCCGAGGTCGACTCGGCGATGGCGCATGAACCCAGCCACGACCTGCAGGGCGACACTGGTATGTTCGTGCTCGCGGTCAGCGACGACAGGCCAGTGGCGGGTGGGGGAGTGCGCTTGTCGAGGGTGGCACGTCGCCCCGTTCGGCACCGACCCCTATGCCGACCACTGGCTCGGCAAGAAGGTGCGCTGAATGCGGTGTGTGTCAAGCTCGCGCTCGACGCCCCGCTCCCGCGACCTGGTGCTCCCGAGCCGGCAGCAGCTATTTGAGCAGGTCGGAGTGGTGGATGGCCGCCACGTCCGGGTGCGCGCGCATCCGGCTCTTCAGTGAGTTCTCGCCGTAGGTCGTGAAGATCGGGTTCTCCGGGTCGACCGTGATTCCGGGGGCGTGCAGCTCCTCCGGCAGGGTGAGCACCGGGATGGTGGCGTCCAGCGCCGGACTGTAGAAGAACGGGATCGAGATGCGGTCGTCGCCGATCAGCGGCGAGATCACCCGGTGCACGGTGGCCTTGAGGTACCCGTCGGTGGCCACCTCCAGCAGCTCGCCGATGTTCACCACGAACGCACCGTCCAGCGGGGGCGCGTCGATCCACTCGCCGTCCTTCTCGACCTGCAGGCCGCCCTTGCCCGGCTCGACGAAGAGCAGCGTGAGTACACCGGAGTCCTTGTGTGCTCCGACGCCCTGACGCGGGGCGGGGTCCGACTTTCCGGGATAGCGAACAATCTTGATCAACGTCGACGGCTTGATCGCGAACGCCTCGTCAAATACGTGCTGGTCGGCGCCGAGCGAGAGCGCCCAGGCCTGCATGAGGCGCAGGGCCACGTCGTTGAGCTCGTCGCGCCACTGGGTCATGACCTCTTCGAGGGCGGGAAGGTTCTGCGGCCACTGATTCGGGCCCTCAAGGCGCAGGTAGTCGGCATCGTCGGCGGTGAGCTCGAGAGCGGGTCGCTCCGGGCCGATGTCGATCTGCTCACGCCAGTCCACCTTGCCCTGGGTGAGTTCGCCGCCCACCCGGGTGTAGCCGCGGAAGTGCGGGCTCTGCAGGTTCTCGATGGCCATCTTGTCGTCTTCGGAAAGGTTGAAGAACGCCCGCGAGGTGCTCATCACCCGGTCGATGAGCTCTGCCGGCACGCCATGCCCGGTGAGGTAGAAGAAGCCGTACTCGTGGGTGACCTCGCGCAGTTCCGTTCTAAACGCCTCGGCTTCTTCCGGCCCGGCATCGAGCCTGGACAGGTCCAGGATCGGCAGGGACAGGGTGGAGCTCTTCGCGGCGGGTGAAGTTATCATGACAACTATTCTGCCGTGATCCACCCGCAAAGCGGCTGTGTTACACAGCGTTGCCGGGGTCGAAGATCCTGCGCGTACGCCCCGGCGGGAAGGTGCCCGATCGCAGGAAACGACGTCAGGCGCCCGACTTCAGCAGGCCGCGGGCCGCCATGATCTCCTCGGCGCTGCCCGGCTGGGCGCGCGCGGGGATGCCGAGCAGGATCGACCGCGGCGGGGCGTCCTTCGTGACGACGGCGTTGGCCCCCACAGTGCTCCACGCGCCGAGCGTGATCGGGCCGAGAATCTTCGCGCCGGCGCCCACGGTGACGCCGTCCTGAAGGGTCGGATGCCGTTGGGCGCCCGGCACGATTCCATGCCGGCTCTTTCCACCCAGCGTGACCCCGTGGTACAGCATCACGTCGTCGCCGACCACAGCGGTCTCCCCGATCACGACGCCCATGCCGTGGTCGATGAACAGCCGGCGGCCGATGCTCGCACCGGGGTGGATTTCCACCCCGGTGAGGAACCGGGCGTACTGGGAGAGTAGCCGGGCCGGCAGGCGGTATCCGCCCAGCCACAACCGGTTCGTGACCCGGTAGGCCCAGACCGCGTGCACGCCGCTGTAGGCGAGCACGACCTCGGCCTTGCTGTGCGCGGCAGGGTCGTGCTTCTGCGCCATCGCGATGTCCTCGCGAATACGGGCAAACACTCCCATGCCGGGCACCTGTCTGTTATCTGTCGAGCGGGTTGATCGAGCGTTTCCGAACGCCTAGTCGACGAGGTCTTCGTAGAGGACCGTGCTGATGTAACGCTCTCCGAAACCGGGCACGATCACCACGATGGTCTTGCCGGCGTTCTCGGGCAGTTTTGCCTGCTCGAGGGCGGCCCAGACGGCGGCGCCGCCGGAGATGCCGGCGAGGATGCCTTCCTGGGTGCCCAGGGCGCGGGCGGTGGCGATCGAGTCGGCAAGGGTCACATCGGTGACCTCGTCGTACACCTGGGTGTCGAGCACCGAGGGCACGAAGTTGGCGCCGATGCCCTGGATCTTGTGCGGGCCGGGGGCGCCGCCGTTCAGGATCGGGGAGTCCTTGGGCTCGACCCCGACGACCCGCACGGAAGGCTTGCGTTCCTTGAGCAGCTGGCCGGCGCCGGTGATGGTGCCGCCGGTGCCGATGCCGGCAACCAGCAGGTCGACGGCTCCGTCGGTGTCATCCCAAATCTCCACACCCGTGGTGGCCTTGTGGATGGCGGGGTTGGCGGGGTTGTCGAACTGGCGGGCCCAGATCGCGCCGGGCGTCTCCGCGGCGATCTCCTTGGCCTTCTCGACCGCGCCGCGCATACCGTCGGGGCCCGGGGTCAGCACCAGCTCGGCGCCGTAGGCTCGCAGCAGGATTTTGCGTTCCTTGCTCATGGTCTCGGGCATCGCGAGGATCACCTTGTAGCCGCGCGCCGCACCCACCAGGGCCAGCGCGATGCCGGTGTTGCCGCTGGTGCCCTCGACGATCGTGCCGCCGGGCTGCAGTTCGCCGGACTTCTCCGCGGCGTCCACGATGGCCACACCGATACGGTCCTTGACGCTGCTGGACGGGTTGTAGAACTCAAGCTTGGCAAGCACCGTTGCGGTGGAATCGCCCGGAAGCCGGTTCAGCTTCACCAGCGGGGTGCCGCCGACGGTTTCGGTAATGTCTGAGTAGATCCGTGCGGACATCGGTAGACCTTTCCTGCGGGCTCATCAGGGAGCCTCGTGATTCTGCGGACGAGCCGCTGGGTGGGTAACGCCGTAACGGGAGCTGTGCAGTAAGCCCCGTTCAGCCTAGAGCCCTGACGATACTCAGGGAGGTGCGTAAGATTTCACTTTGTGACAGCTCCCAGCAATCCTCCAGCTTCATTCTCGGATGACCCCACCCCCGAACCGGGTCCGGTAACCGTCGATCGCGTTCGCGCCGACACCGTCGCCAGGCTCGCCCGAGCGGGTATCGAAGACGCCGAGGTGGATGCCGACCTGCTCATCGGCCACGTGCTGGGCCAGAGCCGCGGGCAGGTGCAAGCCGCCGCCATCATGGGCCGCGTCCTCACCGCCCCGGTTGCCGCCGCCATCGCGGACCTCGTGCAGCGCCGGGAAAAGCGCGAGCCCCTGCAGCACATCACCGGCCGGGCGCCGTTCCGCGGTCTGGAGCTGAACGTCGGTCCCGGGGTCTTCGTGCCCCGGCCGGAGACCGAGGGCGTCGCCCAGATCGCCATCGACGCCCTGCGCTCGATGGCGGATCCGGAACCGATCGGCGTTGACCTCGGCACCGGCAGCGGCGCGATCGCGCTTGCCCTGGCCACCGAGGTGCCGCACGCCAGGGTCTATGCCTGCGAGAACTCCGCGGAGGCGTTCCCCTGGACCAGCCGCAACTTCGCCGAGGTGGCGGCGCCGAACGCGACCCTGGTGTTCGCCGACCTCGCCGAGGCGTTCGGCGAACTCGACGGCACCGTCTCCGTCGTCGTCTCCAACCCGCCGTATATTCCCGCCGACGCCATCCCGCGCGACCCGGAGGTGCGCCTGTTCGACCCCGCCCAGGCGCTGTTCGGCGGCGAAGACGGCCTCGACGTGGTGCGACTGGTGTCGCAGACCGGCCTCCGCCTGCTCCACGCCGGGGGAGCGCTCATCATCGAACACGGCGAGCTGCAGGGCGCCGAGATCCGGGCCCTCCTGGATTCCGACGGCTGGCGCGCCACGGCCACTCACCGCGACCTCACCACCCGAGATCGCACCACAACCGCAGTGCGCCCGTAGACCGGAGAACGGTGCGGAACAAGGACAACGGTCCGAAATAAGGGCCCTGGGACCACTTTCGTCCTAGTGCCGCCACTTTTTCCTTAGAACGGTTCCGCCGGCCCAGCCAGGGCGCCCTCCGGCCCTCTCAGGCAGGCTGCACTAGAATCGTGCCCGATGACACGAATCTATGACTGCTCGGTCGACGAGGAATACGCGACCGGCATGCGACTGGCACGCGCGGCGATCGGCCGCGGCGCGCTCGTTGTCATCCCCACCGACACCGTCTATGGCGTCGCCGCCGACGCGTTCAACCCCGAGGCCGTGCAGAAGCTGCTGGATGCCAAGGGACGGGACCGGCAGTCGCCGCCGCCCGTGCTGGTCCCCGGCATCCCCACCCTCGACGCCCTCGCCGAGAACGTGCCGCAACCCGTGCGGGACCTCGTCGCCGCTTTCTGGCCGGGCGGCCTCACGGTCGTGCTCACCGCCCAGCCGTCACTGGTCTGGGACCTCGGTGAAACCCGCGGCACCGTCGCCCTGCGGATGCCGCGCAACCAGGTGGCCCTGGACCTCCTCGCCGAGACCGGCCCGCTCGCCGTCTCCAGCGCCAACACGAGTGGCCTTCCGTCCGCCATCGACGTGATCGGCGCCGAAGAGATGCTCGGCATCAGCGTCGCGGTCTACCTCGACGGGGGAGTGGCCGGCCTCGAGTACGAGGCGATCGGCGACCGCCCGGGCGACACCTCCTCCACCATCATCGACGCGACCGGTTTCGACACCAACGGCGGCAAACTGGAGATCGTGCGCAACGGTGTCATCTCCCGCG
This sequence comes from Cryobacterium sp., assembly GCF_025463825.1. Classification (GTDB taxonomy): domain Bacteria; phylum Actinomycetota; class Actinomycetes; order Actinomycetales; family Microbacteriaceae; genus Cryobacterium. Next base: position 46,289 of record NZ_JAODBG010000021.1, on the reverse strand, counting down.
CCGCCATCGAGGCCGTGATCGGGGATGCGCTCGCCCCGGTACCAAAACAATGACCCTGTTCCTCATCCTGGCCCTCGTGTCGGCTGTCGTCACCTTCGTCATGTCGAAGGTGGTCCTCAAACTCACCCATAAATACCGGCTCTACCCCAAGATTCGCGAACGCGACGTGCACACCCGGCCCACGCCGCGGCTGGGCGGGATCGCGATGTTCCTGGGCATCCTGGTCGCGTTCGGGGTGTCCTACCTGGTGGCCTCGCAATTCGCGCCGCTGCGGCTGATCTTCGCCGACCCGCACCAGATCATGGCCATCCTCGGCGCCGCCCTGCTGATCGTGCTGCTCGGTGTGGCCGACGACATCTGGGACCTGGACTGGATGACCAAGCTGCTCGGCCAGTTCATCGCGGCCGGCCTGGTCGCCTGGCAGGGCGTGCAGGTCTTCTCCCTGCCCATCGGCGGGCTCACGGTGGGGTCGTCGTGGATGTCCATCGTGATCACCGTGATGGCCATCGTCATCGTGATGAACATGATCAACTTCATCGACGGGCTCGACGGCTTGGTCGCCGGGGTGGCCCTGATCGCCAACGGCGTGTTCTTCATCTACAGCTACCTGCTGGTGCGCGATACCTCACCCACCAACTACTTCAACCTGGCCTCACTGATCGCCGCGATCCTGGTCGGCGCCTGCGTCGGCTTCCTGCCGGTCAACTGGCGCCCCGCGAAGATGTTCATGGGTGACGCCGGCGCCCTGCTGGTCGGCCTGCTGATGGCCACGTCTGCGATCGCCATCACCGGCCAGGTCGACCCCACCGCGATCAACCGCGCCCAGCTGTTCCCCGCGTTCATCCCGCTGATCCTGCCCGTGGCGATCCTCATCATCCCGCTGCTCGACTTCGGGCTGGCGGTCTTCCGGCGGGTGCGCGCGGGCAAGTCCCCGTTCAGCGCCGACCGCAAGCACCTGCACCACCGGCTGCTGGACATGGGCCACTCCCACCTGCACGCCGTGCTCATCTTCTACGGTTGGACCGCGGCCGCGTCCATCGGCTGCCTGCTCTATTACGTGCTGCCCGTGTTCTTCGGCCTGCCGAGCGGTTGGGCCACCGTATTCCTGGTGACCTCCCTGGTCATCTGCACCATCGTGACGCTCGCTCCGCTGAGCCGCCGCAAGGCCATTGAGGCGGCCAGCCAGCTGGCGCCGGCCACTGCGGTCATCGGCACGGAGCCGAGCGCCGTACTCGACCCCCTCGACGAGGCGTCTGACGACGCCAAGGAGCACGCATGAGCACCGCACCCAGCACCCAGCCCACCTCGATCCCGGTCTTCCGGCAGGTCCTCGTCTACGGCGGCATCCTCGCCCTCGCCATAGCGCTCATCGGAATGGTGGTCGGCGGCCTCACCGTCGGCGGGGTCGGCGTGCTCAGCGCGCTGATCGGCACCCTGATGGCCGTCGTGTTCATGGGCATCACCGCCGCCAGTATTCTGTTGGCCAATCGTTACGCGGGCAACGAGAACTCGATCGGCGCATTCTTCGGCATTGTGATGGGCGGCTGGCTGCTCAAATTCATCGTCTTCCTGGTCTTGCTGCTCCTGCTCAAGGACCAGCCCTGGATTCACCCGCTGGTGCTGTTCCTGAGCATCATCGCGGGCGTTCTCGGCTCCCTCGTGGTTGACGCGATCGTGCTCTTCAAGAGCCGGATGCCCTACGCGAGCGACGTCGTATTGCCGCCCGCGCCGCACGACGACTGAGGCTGGCCTGACCCGCGACTCGCCGCACGGCCCAATCTCTCACTGAGCGGGCCCCTCTCGATTCGTAAGCTGGGCTTGTTTATTGCTAGGGTTATGAGCGATTCACCCCGGACCGACGTTGCCCATGCTGGCGCGAAGACCGGCATCATTATTCGTCGTTGCGAGAGCAGAGCTCCACGCCCCGAAACAGGAGAAAGCGCTGCTAGAAACCGCCGTAAACCTGCTCGTTCCGCTCGCGTCTGACGACGGTGAGTTCCACGGTCCAACGATCAACGAGTTTTTCCCCGACGCGATCTTCTTCGCGAACACTCCGTTCGAGATGAACCGCATTATCCTCATCCGCTTCATCGCGGTTGCCGTGATGATGCTGCTCTTCTGGGCCGGAACCCGTCGCATGAAGATCGTCCCGACCCGCCTTCAGAGCCTGGTCGAAATGGGCCTGGACCTCGTGCGTGTCAATATCGCAGAGGACCTGCTCGGCAAGAAGGACGGCAAACGCTTCCTTCCGCTGATCACCACCATCTTCTTCATGGTGCTCTTCATGAACCTCACCGGGGTGATCCCGTTCCTGAACATCGCGGGAACCTCGGTCATCGGCGTTCCGCTGGTGCTCGCCCTGGTCGCCTACGGCGCGTTCCTCTACGCCGGAATCAAGAAGCACCCGGGCAAGTTCTTCCGCAACTCGCTCTTCCCGCCCGGAGTTCCCCCGGTGCTGTACATCATCGTCACGCCGATCGAGTTCGTCTCCACGTTCCTGATCCGCCCGGTCACGCTCACGCTGCGACTGCTGATGAACATGGTTGTCGGCCACCTCCTGCTGGTGCTGTTCTTCGCGGCGACCCAGTTCTTCTTCTTCACCGCTGACGGCGGCTTCAAGCTGTTCGGTGTCGGTACCCTCGCGTTCGGCTTCGTGTTCACTTTGTTCGAACTCTTGGTGGCGACGCTGCAGGCGTACGTCTTCGCATTGCTCACCGCTGTCTACATCCAGCTCGCGCTGGCTGACGAGCACTAACCTCGTACCCGGCGATCGCCGGATACGTCACTACGGAAGGAAATACACGTGGACGCAGTTACCGTTCTCGCGGAAATCAACGGCAACATTGCCACCGTCGGCTACGGCCTCGCGGCTATCGGCCCGGCAATCGGCGTTGGTATCGTCGTCGGCAAGACCATCGAGGGTGTCGCACGTCAGCCTGAGCTGGCCGGCCGCCTGCAGGTGCTGATGTACATCGGTATCGCATTCACCGAGGCGCTTGCGTTCATCGGTATCGCTACGTACTTCATCTTCGTTTAGTCCTCTTTTCTACAACTAGTTAGGAGGCACGATGCTTCACTCAGTGATTGCAGCCGCCGCAGAAGCGGAAGAGACGGTCAATCCGCTCATTCCCGCGATCTACGACATCATTTGGTCGTCCTTCGTCTTCGTCGTCATTCTCTTCTTCTTCTGGAAGCTCGTTCTTCCACGGATGCAGAAGCTCCTCGACGACCGCGCAGAGGCCATTGAAGGAAACATCGCGAAGGCCGACGAAGCTCAGCGCAAGGCAGAGGCCGCTCTCGAGCAGTACACCGCCCAGCTCGCTGCAGCCCGCGTCGAAGCCGGCCAGATCCGCGAGCAGGCTCGCGCCGACGGTCAGCAGATCGTCGCCGAGCTCCGTGAGCAGGCGTCCAATGACGCCGGCCGGATCCTGGCCACCGCCAAGACCCAGATCGAGGCAGAGCACCAGGCCGCCATCACGTCGCTTCGCAGCGAGGTCGGTACCCTGGCTCTCGACCTGGCCTCCGGTGTCATCGGGGAGAGCCTGACCGACGACGCGCGCGCCAGCGCCATCGTCGACAGGTTCCTCGCCGACATCGAGTCCTCCGAGAACACGGCCCCGTCGGCCGGAAAGCACTAGACACATGGGAAGCGCCACCAGAGAAGCCTTGGCCTCGTCGCGGACGGCCTTGGCCGCCCACGCCGACTCGGCCGATCTGGCGACGGGCGAAAGCCTCTTCGACGCCGGCCGAGTCATCGGCAACTCCTCACAGTTGCTGGCCGCCATCGGCGACGCCTCGGCCGAGGAGACCGCCAAGACCGCCCTCGTCCGGGCGGTCTTCGCGCCGACCGTGACGCCGGTCGCACTCGAGCTGCTGCAGTCCGCTGCCGCAGCCCGGTGGTCCAATCACCAGGACCTGCTCGCCGGCATCGAAGCACTCGGTCTTCGCGTCGTCGCAGCATCCGCCCCGGCGGACGTGGCAATCGATGCCGAGCTGTTCACCTTCGGTGCAGCGGTGTCCTCGGACGCCGAGCTCGAACTGGCGCTGACCAGCAAGCTCACCCCGGCCGTTGCCAAGGTGAGCCTCGTTGACGCCCTGCTCAAAGGCAAGGCCAGCGACCAGACGCTCACCATCGTGCGTCACCTCGTGCGGCAGCCCCGCGGTCGCCGTATCGGCGAACTGCTGAGGGACGCGGCCACGATCGTCGCCGATCAGGCGGACTCCGTCATCGCCACCGTCACCTCCGCGACACCGTTGCAGAGCGCGCAACTGGACCGGCTGGCCAAGAGCCTGTCGGCCCGGTACGGACGTAACCTCACCATCAACCAGGTCATCGACGCATCCGTCGTCGGCGGCCTGAAAGTACAGATCGGCGATGACGTCATTGACGGCAGCATCGCCACTCGTCTCAAGGACTTGAGATTGCAGCTTGCTGGATAACCTTCGGGTTCCCAGATCACACAAACCTCGAGACGGTAACGTGTCGAAAAGACAAAGCCTGTACTGCTGTACAGAAAAGGGAAGATGATGGCAGAACTAACGATCAGCCCCGATGAGATCCGTGACGCTCTCCAGGACTTCGTAAAGTCCTACGAGCCGAACAAGACCGCGACGACCGAGGTCGGCTACGTCACCACCGCGGGCGATGGCATCGCCCACGTTGAGGGTCTCCCCGGTGTCATGGCCAACGAGCTCATCAAGTTCGCCGACGGCACCCTGGGCCTCGCGCTGAACCTCGACGAAGACGAGATCGGTGTTGTCGTCCTCGGCGAGTTCGCCGGCATCGTCGAAGGCATGGAGGTGTACCGCACCGGCGAGGTCCTCTCCGTTCCCGTCGGCGACGGCTACCTCGGCCGCGTCGTCGACCCGCTCGGCGCTCCCATCGACGGTCTCGGTGAGATCGCAACGGATGGCCGCCGCGCCCTCGAACTGCAGGCGCCCGGCGTCATGCACCGCAAGAGCGTGCACGAACCGATGCAGACCGGCATCAAGGCCATCGACGCCATGATCCCGATCGGCCGTGGCCAGCGCCAGCTGATCATCGGTGACCGCCAGACCGGCAAGACCGCCATCGCGGTGGACACCATCATCAACCAGAAGGCCAACTGGGACTCCGGCGACGCCAACAAGCAGGTTCGCTGCATCTACGTTGCCATCGGCCAGAAGGGCTCCACCATCGCTTCGGTGAAGGGTGCGCTCGAGGACGCCGGAGCAATGGAGTACACGACCATCGTCGCCGCTCCCGCCTCCGACCCGGCCGGGTTCAAGTACCTCGCCCCGTACACCGGCTCGGCCATCGGCCAGCACTGGATGTACGCCGGCAAGCACGTCCTCATCATCTTCGATGACCTGTCCAAGCAGGCCGAGGCCTACCGTGCGGTGTCGCTGCTGCTGCGTCGCCCGCCGGGACGCGAAGCCTACCCCGGTGACGTGTTCTACCTGCACTCCCGCCTGCTCGAGCGTTGTGCCAAGCTCTCCGACGAGCTCGGCGCCGGATCGATGACCGGCCTGCCGATCATCGAGACCAAGGCCAACGACGTTGCCGCCTACATTCCGACCAACGTGATCTCGATCACCGACGGCCAGATCTTCCTGCAGTCCGACCTCTTCAACGCCAACCAGCGCCCCGCTGTCGACGTGGGAATCTCGGTCTCCCGAGTCGGTGGTGACGCCCAGGTCAAGTCGATCAAGAAGGTCTCCGGTACCCTCAAGCTCGAACTGGCCCAGTACCGCTCGCTCGAGGCCTTCTCGATGTTCGCATCGGACCTCGACCCGGCCAGCCGTCGTCAGCTTGCTCGTGGCGCCCGCCTGACCGAGCTGCTCAAGCAGCCGCAGTACTCCCCGTACCCGGTCGAAGACCAGGTCGTCTCGATCTGGGCCGGCACCAACGGCAAGCTCGACGAGGTTCCCCTCGAAGACATCCTGCGTTTCGAACGCGAACTGCTCGATTACCTGGGCCGTAACACGGGTATCCTCACCACCCTGCGCGAGACCAATGTGCTCTCCGACGACACCGTCGCCGAGCTGACCGCGGCCGTCGACACCTTCAAGCGCGAATTCCAGACCGGTGAGGGCAAGTCACTCGCCTCCGTCGGCCGCGAGGAATTCGTCGCCACCAAGGCGGAAGACGTCAACCAGGAAAAGATCGTCAAGCACAAGCGCTAGCGCTTCGTTCCGGTTCGCGCCTGCGTCAAGGCGGCGCGAACCGGAGCTGCTCGACACCCACCGACACGATAGACAAGTAAGCACAGGAGACACATGGGAGCGCAACTTCGGGTCTACCGGCAGAAGATCAAATCTGCCCAGACGACCAAGAAGATCACTCGGGCCATGGAGCTGATCTCCGCCTCGCGCATCCAGAAGGCGCAGGCGAGGGTTGCTGCGTCCACCCCGTATTCGCGTGCGATCACCCGGGCAGTTTCCGCGGTCGCCACGTACTCGAACATCGAGCACGTCCTGACCACCGAACCCGAGGTGATCAACCGCGCAGCGGTTGTGATCTTCGCGTCCGACCGTGGCCTGGCTGGAGCGTTCAGTTCCCAGGTGCTCCGCGAAGCCGAGCAGCTCACCGAGCTGCTGCGCAGCCAGGGCAAGGACGTCGTCTACTACCTCGTCGGCCGTAAGTCGCTGGCGTATTTCAGCTTCCGCCGCCGCGTCTCGGAGCGATCCTGGACCGGAGGCACCGACCAGCCGCAGTTCGACACCGCCCAGGAGATCGGTGAAGCTCTCCTCGAGGCGTTCCTCCGCGAAGCGGATGACGGCGGCGTCGACGAGATTCACATTGTCTACAACCGCTTCGTCAGCATGGTCACCCAGGTTCCCGAGGTCGTCCGCCTGTTGCCGCTCGAGGTCGTCGAGGGTGAAGAAGCACCTGAGGCGTCCGCGGTGCTGCCGCTCTACGAATTCGAGCCTGAGGCCGAGACCGTTCTCGACGCCCTCCTGCCGGTCTACATCGAAAGCCGCATCTTCAACGCCATGTTGCAGTCCGCCGCTTCCGAGCACGCCAGCCGTCAGAAGGCCATGAAGTCGGCCAGCGACAACGCCGACAAGCTCATCAAGGACTACACGCGGCTGTCGAACAACGCGCGCCAGACCGAGATCACGCAGCAGATTTCCGAGATCGTGGGTGGAGCCGACGCGCTCTCATCCGCCAAGAACTAACCCAGAGAAGAGAGAGTTATGACTGACACCGCAATCGCGCCAGTCCTCGAGGAGGACACAGCCGGCGCTGTGGGCCGTATCGCACGCGTTACGGGACCCGTCGTGGACATTGAGTTCCCGCACGACTCGATTCCTGGAATGTACAACGCGCTCAAGACGACCATCGTCATTGGCGACGTGTCGACCGAGATCACCCTCGAGGTCGCACTGCACCTCGGCGACGACCTCGTTCGCGCCATCGCCCTGAACCCGACCGACGGACTCGTCCGCGGCCAGGAGGTCCAGGACACCGGCTCGCCCATCATGGTTCCGGTCGGCAACGTCACCAAGGGTCGCGTCTTCAACGTCATCGGCGAGGTGCTTAACGCCCAGCCCGGCGAGACCATCGAGATCACCGAGCGCTGGCCCATCCACCGCAAGCCCCCGCCCTTCGACCAGCTGGAGTCCAAGACCCAGCTGTTCGAGACCGGCATCAAGGTCATCGACCTCCTCACGCCGTACGTGCTCGGTGGAAAGATCGGCCTCTTCGGTGGTGCCGGTGTCGGCAAGACCGTCCTGATCCAGGAAATGATCCAGCGCGTCGCGCAGGACCACGGTGGTGTGTCCGTGTTCGCCGGGGTCGGCGAGCGTACCCGTGAGGGCAACGACCTCATCGGTGAAATGGAAGAGGCCGGTGTCTTCGACAAGACCGCCCTCGTATTCGGCCAGATGGACGAGCCGCCGGGAACGCGACTGCGCGTCGCGCTGTCCGCGCTGACCATGGCCGAGTACTTCCGTGACGTCGCCAAGCAGGACGTGTTGCTCTTCATCGACAACATCTTCCGCTTCACCCAGGCCGGCTCGGAGGTGTCGACCCTGCTGGGCCGTATGCCGTCCGCCGTGGGTTACCAGCCGAACCTCGCCGACGAGATGGGCATCCTTCAGGAGCGCATCACGTCGACCCGTGGCCACTCGATCACCTCGCTGCAGGCCATTTATGTGCCTGCCGACGACTACACCGACCCGGCCCCGGCGACCACGTTCGCCCACCTCGACGCCACCACCGAGCTCTCCCGTGAGATCGCGTCGAAGGGCCTCTACCCGGCCGTCGACCCGCTCACCTCGTCCAGCCGGATCCTCGACCCCCGCTACTTGGGCGCCGACCACTACAACACGGCCGTGCGCGTCAAGGCGATTCTGCAGAAGAACAAGGAACTCCAGGAGATCATTGCGATCCTCGGTGTTGACGAGCTCTCTGAAGAAGACAAGGTGACCGTGGCCCGCGCCCGGCGCATCCAGCAGTTCCTGTCGCAGAACACCTACATGGCGAAGAAGTTCACGGGCGTCGAGGGTTCGACGGTGTCGCTCAAGGACACCATCGAGTCGTTCACGGCGATCGCCAACGGCGACTTCGACCACGTGTCCGAGCAGGCCTTCTTCAACGTCGGTGGCATCGGCGACGTCGAAGAGAAGTGGGCTCAGATCCAGAAGGAGAACGGCTAAGCATGGCTTCGGCTCCGCTTTCCGTGAGTGTCGTCTCGGCGGACCAGCAGGTCTGGTCCGGCGAGGCGACCATGGTCGTGGCCCGCACCGTGGAAGGCGAGATCGGTATTCTCGCCGGCCACGAGCCGTTGCTGGCGATCCTCTCCAGCGGTGAGGTTCGGGTCACCCTGGCCGACGGCACCAAGGTCGTCGCTGAGGCGGCCGACGGTTTCCTCTCGGTCGAGAACGACACCATCACCATCGTGGCCCGCAAGGCCGCACTCGTTTAGGAACTAGCCCAACTAGGACACCGTGTTTGTATTACTACCGCCGTCGGAGACGAAACGCTCCGGCGGCGGTTTTGCGTCCCTGGACGTGGATTCGCTGGCCTTCCCGGCTCTCAACCGCCGCCGCTGCACCCTGGTTCGGGCGCTGAAGGCGCTGGCCAAGGACGAAGACGCCACCGTGCGCGCTCTCAAACTCGGCCGGACCCAGCTGGGTGAGGTGCAGCGCAACGCCACCGTCGGCAGCTCGCCGACCGCCCCGGTCATCGACCGCTACACGGGCGTGCTGTATGACGCTCTGGCAGCCGACACGTTGTCGCCGAACGGCCGCGCCTTCGCCGGGGAGCACCTGCTGGTGCATTCCGCATTGCTCGGCCCCGTTGGCGGCCTGGACCTGGTGCCCGCCTACCGGCTGTCGCATGACTCCCGGGTGCCCGAGCTTTCGCTTAAGAAGCACTGGGCAGCCGATGTATCCGCGGTGCTGGAGAAGACCAGCGGACTGTTGCTCGACCTGCGCTCGGAGGGGTACGTGTCACTGGGGGCCGCCGCCGCACACCCCCAGCGGCACTTCCTGCGGGTGGTCACCGAGGGCGCCGACGGTCAGACCCGGGCCCTCAACCACTTCAACAAGAAGTCCAAGGGAGAGTTCACTCGTGCCCTGCTCGAAAACGGCCAGGACTTCGGCTCCGTCGAGGAACTCCTCGCCTGGGCGCCGACGGCGGGACTGACCCTGCGACCAGGCGCGGCGGGGGAGCTGGAACTCGTCGTGACCGGCCACTGAACCCCGGCCGCCGCCTAGGATGAAGGCGTGCAGAGACAACGAGTAAACGTCACCGTCACCGGCGCCGGGGGCAACATCGGCTATGCGCTGATGTTCCGGATCGCGTCCGGCCAACTGCTCGGGTGGAACGTTCCCGTCGCACTGAAACTGCTCGAGATCCCGAGCGGCCTTCAGGCCGCAGCGGGCAGCGCATTCGAACTCCAGGACAGCGCGTTCCCGCTGTTGCGGGACGTGCGGGTGACCGATGACCCGGTGCAGGCCTTCGACGGCTGCAACATCGCCATTCTCGTGGGCTCCCGCCCCCGCGGGCCCGGCCAGCAACGCGCCGACCTGCTCGAGGGTAACGCCCGCATCTTCGGTCCGCAGGGTGCCGCTATCAACGCCGGCGCCGCCGACGACGTGCGGGTGGTCGTGGTGGGTAACCCGGCCAACACCAATGCCCTTGTCGCGGCGAGTCACGCGCCGGATGTGCCCGCGGACCGGTTCACCGCGCTCACCCGGCTCGACCACAACCGGGCGGTCGCCCAGCTGGCCACGCACCTCCAGGTGCCGGTGACCTCGGTGAGCGGGGTCGTGATCTGGGGCAACCACTCGGCCACGCAGTACCCGGACGTCACCCACGCCACCGTCGACGGCCGCCCGGTGCGGGAGCTGGTGGACGAGGCCTGGCTGGTGCACGAATTCATCCCGCGGGTGGCCAACCGTGGTGCCGAGATCATCGCTGTGCGCGGCGCCTCGTCGATGGGCTCGGCCGCCAGCGCCACCGTCGACCATGTCTACGATTGGGTGAACGGCACCGGCAGCGACTGGACCAGCGCCGGAGTGGTCTCCGACGGGTCATACGACGTGCCGGCCGGGCTGGTGTCGTCCTACCCGGTGCGCTCCCTCGGCGGCCGCTGGTCGATCGAACCCGGTCTGGAGATCGACGCGTTCTCGAGGGCGCGGATCGACGCGTCGGTCGCGGACTTGGTTGCCGAGCGGGAGGCCGTCAGCGCGCTGGGCCTGCTCGGACCGCGCTAGCGACACCGGCCCGGCTCTACCGCCTAGGCCGGCCTCGGAGCGAGGTGACAGCCGACCACGTGGTCGTTCACCAGGCCGCTGGACTGCATCAGTGCGTACATCGTGGTGGGGCCGACGAACCGATAGCCACGGGAGCGGAGTTCCTTGCTCAGCGCGGAGGACTCCGGAGTGATCGCCGGCACCTCGGTCAGGCTGGGCAGCGGCACCGACCGCTGCGAGGGGGCGAAGCTCCAGATCAACTCGGCGAGGTTCTCGCCGAGGGCGAGGGTGGTGCGGGCATTGCCGATCGTTGCGTTGATCTTGCCCCGATGTCGGATGATGCGGTCGTCGGCGAGCAATCGCTCCACGTCGTTTGCGGTGAAGGCCGCCACCGTCTGGACGTCGAAGTTCGCGAACGCCGCCCGGAACGCGGGTCGGCGGCGGAGGATGGTGATCCAGGAGAGGCCGGCCTGGAAGCCCTCCAGGCAGAGCTTCTCGAACAGCGCCCGCTCGTCGTGCAACGGGCGGCCCCACTCCTCGTCGTGGTACCGCCGGTACTCGGCGTCGCTCGCTGCCCAGCCGCACCGGGACAGACCGTCCTCGCCCACGATCGCTGAGGGGCGTGTCGCCAGCTGGGGCTGGGTCATCCGACGAACTCGATGCGCTCGTGTCGCAGCAACCACTGCTTGGTGGGGATTCCCTCACCGGCGCTGAAACCGGTGATGCGGCCATTGGAGGCGAGCACCCGGTGGCAGCCCACCAGGATCGGCGCGGGGTTCGCGCCGACGGCCCCGCCGATGGCCCGCCCCGCACCGCTCTTGCCGATCGACCGGCCGAGCTCGCCGTAGGAGAGATGATCGCCGAAGGGAACGGCGGCCAGGCCCAACCAGACACTCCGCTGGAACTCGGTGCCCCTGGAGAGCCGCACGGGAACGTCGAAGGCGAACCGATCGCCCGCGAAATACTCGGTGAGCTGCTGCACGGCCCGCTGCAGAAGGGAATTGGGAGCCTCCGGCAGTCCCTCGAACGGCAGGTGACCGTTCCGCATGATCGCCAGCGAGAAAATCTCGTCGTCGTCGCCGGTGAGTTCGAGGCCGCCGAGCGGGCTCTGCACGCGGATCAGGTTCTGGGGGAGGGAAGCTGGGCTGCTCATACTGCGACTGTAGTCGGCGAACCCGACCGGCCCCGGCGGTTTTCGGACACGGGAATCTTCCGCCGCCGGGTGGCCTGTGGAGGAGGGGAGAAAGGTCGTCACAGGGACTCGCGAGAGGAATAGTCTGGTGGAATGGCTCAGATCGACTATCGCGCTCTCGGCAAATCAGGACTGGTCGTTTCGACGATCGGGCTCGGCTGCAACAACTTCGGCCGCACGGGCACGACCACCGAAGACCAGGCCGGTACCTCCCGGGTGTTGGACGCGGCCATCGACACCGGAATCACCCTGTTCGACACCGCGGACATCTACGGCGCCGAACGGGGACTCAGCGAGACACTGATGGGGCACGCCCTCCGTGGCAAGCGGGAGAAGATCGTGCTCGCCACCAAGTTCGGCATGGACATGGCCGGGGCCAACGGGCCGGACTGGGACGCGCGCGGCTCCCGCCGCTACATCCGCCTGGCCGTCGAGGCATCGCTGAAGCGCCTGCAAACCGACTGGATCGACCTGTACCAGCTGCACCGGCCAGACCCGAACACTCCCATCCAGGAAACCCTGTCGGCCCTGGACGATCTCATCCGCGAGGGCAAGATCCGCTATATCGGCCACTCCAACCTCGCCGGCTGGCAGATCGCCGAGGCCGAGTTCACGGCCCGGTTGGCGGGGCATCCCGCGTTCATTTCCGCGCAGAACGAGTACAGCCTGCTGGTGCGTGACGCCGAGGAGGAAGTGCTCCCCGCCGTGAACGCGTACGGGCTGGGCTTCCTGCCGTTCTTCCCGCTGTACAACGGCCTGTTCACCGGCAAGTTCACGCGCGCCGGCGGCCCGGCCGACAGCCGCATCATGATGGTGCGCCGGCACCTGCTCGACGACGCCCCCTGGGACACCATCGAGCGGTACCAGCAGTTCTGCGACGACCGGAGCGTGAGCATGCTCGCCGCGACCCTCGCCTGGCTACTGGCTCAGCCGGGCCTGACCAGTGTGATCGCCGGCGCCACCAAACCGGAACAGATCGTGCAGAACGCCGAGGCGGCCAGCTCCTGGCGGCCCACCGACGAAGATGTCGCATACATCTCCGCCCTGTTCGCCTGATGCTCTGGAAACTACTCGTCCGTTACCTTCGACCGCATTGGCGGTTGCTGGTCGCCGTGGTCGTCTTCCAGCTGGCCCAGTCGATCGCGTCGCTGTACCTGCCGGCGCTGAACGCCGACATCATCGACGAGGGCGTGGCCACCGGGGACACCGGCTACATCCTCCGCACCGGCGGGGTCATGCTGCTGATCACGCTCGGGCAGATCATCTGCGCCATCATCGCCGTCTACTTCGGCGCGAAGGCGGCCATGGCACTCGGCCGCGACCTGCGCGGCGCCGTCTTCACCCGCGTCGGTGAATTCTCCGAGCAGGAGGTCAGCCGGTTCGGGGCTCCATCGCTGATCACCCGGTCGACCAACGACGTGCAGCAGGTGCAGATGCTGGTGCTGGCCACCTGCACCCTGCTGGTCTCCGCGCCCATCCTCAGCATCGGCGGCGTGATCATGGCAATGCGCCAGGATCTCGGGCTGTCCTGGCTGATCGCCGTCAGCGTGCCGGTGCTCCTGGTCGGCGTCGGCCTCATCATCGTGCGGATGGTGCCGCTGTTCCGGGTGATGCAGGTGCGCATCGACACCGTCAACCGGGTGCTGCGGGAGCAGCTCACCGGCATCCGTGTCATCCGCGCCTTCGTGCGCGAAGACCTGGAAACCCAACGGTTCGGCCAGGCCAACACCGACGTCACCACCACCGCGCTGCAGGCCGGGCGGCTGATGGCGCTGATGTTCCCGGTCGTGATGCTGGTCCTGAACGTTTCCAGCGTCGCCGTGATCTGGTTCGGCGCGTTCCGGATCGAAGACGCTTCGATGCAGGTGGGCACCCTGATCGCGTTCCTCAGCTACCTCATGCAGATCCTGATGGCCGTGATGATGGCCACCTTCATGGCCGTGATGATCCCGCGGGCCACGGTGTCCGCGGACCGGATCGGCGAGGTCCTCGACACCGCCTCCAGTGTGGTGCCGCCCGCGAACCCGGTGAACGCGACAACCGGGCACGGGGAACTGGAGCTTCGGGGCGTCGGCTTCGCCTACCCCGGCGCCGACCAGCCCGTGCTGAGCGACATCAGCTTCGTCGCAACGCCCGGCCGCACGACCGCCATCATCGGCAGCACCGGCTCCGGCAAGAGCACCCTCGTGAACCTGCTGCCCCGCCTGTTCGACGCCACCAGCGGCACCGTGCTCTTCGGCGGCGTCGATGTGCGGGAACTCAACCCCGACCTGCTCTGGGGCCACATCGGACTGGTGCCGCAGAAGCCCTACCTGTTCTCCGGCACCGTACGCAGCAACCTGCTCTACGGCAAGCCGGATGCCACCGAGGCGGAGATCTGGCAGGCGCTGGTAACCGCGCAGGCCCGCGACTTCGTCGAACGGCTGGACGGCGGCCTGGACGCCCCCATCTCGCAGGGCGGCACCAACGTCTCCGGTGGGCAGCGGCAGCGCCTCGCCATCGCCAGGGCGCTGGTGAAACGGCCGGAGCTGTATATCTTCGACGATTCGTTCTCGGCGCTCGACCTGACCACGGATGCCCGCCTACGAGCAGCCCTTGCCGAGGACGTCGGCGACGCGACCATGATCATCGTCGCCCAGCGGGTGTCCACGATCATCGACGCCGACCAGATCCTCGTTCTCGAGGACGGCCGGATCGTGGCGCACGGCACCCACGAGCAGCTGCTGGCGACATCGTCGACCTACCAGGAAATCACCGCATCCCAGCTGGCGGCGGAGGCGACCCGATGAGCGACGACGACACCGACGACGTCAAGGTTCCCGCCCGCCCGCCGCGCGGCGGTGGACCTTTCGGCGGAATCAACATGCCGGCGGAAAAGGCGATGAACTTCTCCCAGAGCGCGAAACGGCTCGTCGGCACGCTGCGCCCCGAACGGGTCTGGCTGGCGCTGGTGCTCCTGCTCGCGGTGATCAGCGTCACGTTCTCGGTGATCGGCCCGCGCCTCCTGGGCGAGGGCACCAACCTGATCTTCGCCGGCGTCGTGAGCAAGGCCCTGCCGGCCGGGGTGACCCAGGCCGAGGTGATCGCGGGGCTCCGCGCCTCCGGCGACACCACCCAGGCCGACATGCTCAGCGCCATGACGCTCACCCCGGGGCTGGGCATCGATTTCGCCGCCCTGTCAGCGGTGCTGTTCTGGGTCCTCGCGCTCTACATCCTCGCCTCCGTGTTCAGTTGGCTGCAGGCTCTGGTGCTCAACGCCGTCGTCCAGCGCACCATGTACCGGCTGCGCGAGGAGATCGAGGCGAAGATCAACCGGCTCCCGTTGGCCTACTTCGACACGGTCAAGCGCGGGGACCTGCTCAGCAGGGTCACCAACGACGTCGACAACATCTCGCAGAGCCTGCAGCAGTCGCTCAGCCAGGTGGTCACGTCGCTGCTCACCGTGATCGGCGTCATCGTGATGATGCTGCTCCTGTCACCCATCCTCGCCCTGATCGCCCTGGTCACGGTGCCGCTGACCCTGGTCACCACGGTGCTGATCGCCAAGCGCTCCCAAAAGCTCTTCGTGGCGCAGTGGAAGCACACCGGGGAACTCAACGGCCAGATCGAGGAGACGTTCTCCGGGCACGCCCTGGTCAAGGTCTTCGGCCGGCAGAAAGAGGTCGAACAGCGCTTCAGCGACAAGAACGACGAACTCTTCCAGGCGAGCTTCGGCGCCCAGTTCGTCAGCGGCATGATCATGCCCGCGATGACATTCATCGGCAACCTCGTCTACGTGGCCATCGCCGTGGTCGGCGGACTGCAGGTGGCCTCCGGGGCCATGCAGCTCGGCGACGTGCAGGCGTTCATCCAGTACTCCCGGCAGTTCACCCAGCCGCTGGCCCAACTCGGCTCGATGGCCAACCTGCTGCAGTCGGGGGTGGCCAGCGCCGAGCGGGTCTTCGAACTGCTGGATGCCGAGGAGCAGACTCCCGACGCCGACCCGGCCGAGACGCCGGCAGAGACCCGAGGCCGACTCGTGTTCGAGGAGGTGGCCTTCAGGTACAGCTCCGATAAGCCCCTCATCGAGGGCCTGAACCTGGTGGCCGAACCGGGCCAGACGGTGGCCATCGTCGGCCCGACCGGGGCAGGCAAGACCACCCTGGTGAACCTGATGATGCGCTTCCACGAGCTTCAGAGCGGCCGGATCACCCTGGATGGCGTCGACATCGCCCAGATGAGACGGGACGACCTGCGCGGCCGGATGGGCATGGTGCTGCAGGACACCTGGCTGTTCGGCGGGACCATCCGCGACAACATCGCCTACGGCCGGCCGGACGCCACCGAGGAGCAGATCCTCGAGGCGGCCAAGGCCACCTACGTCGACCGGTTCGTGCACTCGCTGCCGGAGGGGTACGACACCGTGCTCGACGACGAGGGCGGCAACGTCAGCGCGGGGGAGAAGCAGCTGCTCACCATAGCCCGGGCGTTTCTCGCCCGGCCCAGCGTGCTGATCCTGGACGAGGCCACCAGCTCGGTGGACACCCGCACCGAGGTGCTGGTGCAGCACGCCATGAGCGCGCTGCGTGCCGACCGCACCAGTTTTGTGATCGCGCACCGCCTGTCGACCATCCGCGACGCCGACCTCATTCTGGTGATGGAGGCCGGCCACATCGTGGAGCAGGGCACGCACCAGGAGCTGCTCGAAGCCGACGGCCCCTACCGGGCTCTGTACGATTCCCAGTTCGCCGCGGCCATCGAGTGATCGGTTACTTGGCGGGCCAGACGGGAAGGGCAGCGCGTCCCGCGGTGGCGTTGTAGACCACGGCGAAGGAGCCGTACCAGGCCAGCAGTGCCGTGAGGATGCCGAACCAGCCGCCGAGCTGGTGGATCGCGGTGATCCCGGTGAAGGCGCCGAGCGCCAGCAGGATGAACGTGATCGACAGTACGACGAAGACTATGAAGATCGACCCGTTGGTCTTCTTGGCGGCCACGGTCATGTACGCCGTGAAGATCGCCCAGGCGAGCAGGAAGGTACCCATGCCGGGGGCGCCGGCCACGATGTTCCCACCGGTGCTTTCCAGGTACCAGAAGGACAGCCAGAACGCGCCGAACGAGGTGAACGCGGTCGCGCCGAACGTGTTGCGGTTGTGCAACTCCCAGATGCCGGCGATGACCTGGGCGACACCGCCGTAGAACAGGGCGAGGCCGAGGACCGCGGCGTTGGACGGGACGATGCCGGTGTTCGACATACTGAGGACGAAGGTGGTGAGCGCGAAGGCGCCCAACCCGAGCGCTCCCGGATCGGCCAGGGCGCCATGGGCCGTGACGGGCGGTGCGGAAGGTGCTGTCAGGTCGGCCACTGGTGCCGCCGGATTTGTTCTATTAATCTGAGTCATTTGGTTCCGAGATTATCAGCCGGGCCGGAACGCCCCGTCCCTGCACAGGCGTCGACGGCACGCACTCTGCACAGGTCGTGGTCCGCTTCCGCGCCCGCGGCAGGTTCGGGCGCAGGGTGGCCGCATGAAGAAGACACTCGTGAAGACCCCGACCCCACAGGATTTCCTCGCCCTCGTGCCCCAATTGGTGGGCTTCCTGCCCGAGACCAGCCTGGTGCTCGTCGCGTTTCGCGGTAACCGCACCTGCGGTGCCCTGCGGTTCAACCTTCCCCCCGGCGAAGCCGACGCCCACCAGTTGCGCCGCATCGCCGGCACCCTGCTCGGCACCCTGTGCAAGATCCCCGGCGTCGATGCCCTCGTGCCGGTCGTCTACACGGAGGAGAACATCGGTGAGGGAGCCGGAGTCGCTGCCGATCTGCCCCACGGCGCCTTCCTGGCGGCGATCCGGCACCGGGCGGAGCAGTCCGGCTTCCTGGTGCGCGACGCCCTGTGCGTCGCCGCCGACGGCTGGACGTCCTACCTTGAGGCCGACGAGCCCGGCGCCCAGCGCGGCCGAAGACTTCGGCACCCGTTGAGCGACATCGCCGAGTCGCCGGTGAACGATTCGATTCCGGGCAATGCCCGCAGGGACCTGGCCCGGGTGCACACCGGGGCCGACCTGCCCAAGGTCGACCTGGCCACCCGGGAGCGCTGCGCCAGGCGGTTGGCGCGCTACCAACGCCTCGGCCCGGACATGGGTCCCATCCCCGAACTGATCGAGATGGTGGGCGACATGCTGGACCCGGTCGGAACCGCCGAGACTGCCTTGAGCCTTGACCCGGCGGACCTCAGCATCGATGAGGTCGCCGCGCTCCTGTTCCTCATGCAGGGACCGGCAACGCGTGACCAGATGATGCTGCAGTTCGCCTTCGGGGAGGAGGAGGGCCGGCGCAGCCACGCGCTGAACCGGCACTACGCCCAGCGGCAGCGTGAGACCGGCCTGAGCATGGACGACCTCGTCGCGGCGGACATGGCCGCCGGCCGGGCGTTCGAACAATCGACGCCGACCACCGGTGACCTGATGCTCGGCGACAGCCGCGACCGGCCGGACCCGGAGCGCATCGTCCGCGGTATCGGGCTGCTCAAGCTGCTCGTCGCCATGGCGCCGCGCTCGGCGAGGCCGGCGCCGCTCTGCATGCTGGCCTGGCTGAGCTGGGCGCTCGGCCAGGGTTCTGTCGCGGGTATCTACATCGACACGGCGCTCGACATCGACGCCGACTACGGCATGGCGCTGTTGCTGCTGCAGATGATCGGCACCGGGCACCTGCCGGACTGGGCGTTCGCCGTACCCGGCGACGCCACAGTCGTGCCCTGACCGTTACGAGGCCGCCGGCGCCTGCGCGATGCGGACCGTGTTGCCCGACGGGTCGCGGAAGGCACAGTCCCTCGGGCCCCAGGGTTGATCCATCGGTTCCTGGAGCACCTCGGCGCCGGACGCGCGTACATTCTCGAAGGTCGCGTCGACGTCGTCGGAGCTGAAAACGAGCATGGGCAGGACGCCCTTGGAGAGCAACTCCTGCAACGCGTCGCCGTCGACCGGCGAGCGGCCGGCATGCGGCTCGGAGAGAACGATCCCCAGCCCGGGCTGTGCGTTGCTACCGAGCGTGACCCAGCGGTACTTACCGGAGGAAACATCGTTCATCACCTCGAGGCCGAGCGCATCCCGATAGAAGGCCAGCGCTTCATCGACGTCGGCGACAGTGGCGTTGCAGTACTGGAGTGAGATTGTCATAGTGAGGAATCTAGGCCGGGCACCAGCCCGCGCCTAGAGGTGCTTCGGCGCCTCCGACAGGACGCCATACAGGATGTCGCCGATCTCGCGGATCTCGGCTGGGCCGATGGTCAGGGGCGGCGCAAGCTGCACAACCGGGTCGCCGCGGTCGTCCGCCCGGCAGTACAGTCCCGCGTCGAAAAGGGCCCCGGACAGGTAGCCGCGCAGGAGCCGCTCCGACTCGTCATCGGTGAAGGTCTCCTTGGTGCTCTTGTCCTTGACCAACTCGATGCCGAAGAAATACCCCTCGCCGCGCACGTCGCCCACGATCGGCAACGCGAGTAGCTTCTCGAGCTCGGCGCGGAAGACCGGCGAGTTCTCCCGCACGTTCTCGTTGAGGTTCTCCTCCTCGAAGATGTCGAGATTGGCCAGTGCCACCGCGGCCGACACCGGATGGCCGCCGAAGGTGTAGCCGTGATAGAACGCGGTGTCACCGTGCTTGAACGGTTCGTAGATGCGGTCGCTGATAATCGTGGCACCGATCGGCGAGTATCCGCTCGTCATCCCCTTCGCGCAGGTGATCATGTCGGGTTCGATTCCGAAGGTCGTCGACGCGAACATGTTGCCGATTCGGCCGAACGCGGTGATGACCTCATCTGCCACCAGGAGGACGTCGTACTGGTCGCAGATCTCCCGAACCCGCTTGAAGTAGCCCGGCGGCGGCGGGAAGCAGCCGCCGGAGTTCTGCACAGGCTCCAGGAACACAGCGGCCACGGTCTCCGGACCCTCGAACTGGATCATCTCCTCGATGCGGTTGGCCGCCCACAGGCCGAACGCTTCCACGTCGTCGCCGTGGCCGGAGCCCATCTCGTCTGCGCGGTAGAAGTTGGTGTTCGGCACCCGGAACCCGCCCGGGGTCACCGGCTCGAACATCGCCTTGAGAGCCGGGATGCCCGTGATGGCCAGGGCGCCCTGGGTGGTGCCGTGGTACGCGACGGAGCGGGAGATCACCTTGTGCTTGGTGGGTCGGCCCTGCAGCTTCCAGTAATACTTCGCGAGTTTGAATGCGGTCTCGACGGCCTCGCCACCGCCGGTGGAGAAGAAGACCCGGTTGAGGTCGCCCGGCGCCTGGTCGGCCAGCCGGTCGGCCAGCTCGATGGCGCTCGGGTGGGCGTAGGACCAGAGCGGGAAGAACGCGAGCTCCTCCGCCTGCTTCGCGGCCGCCTGGGCAAGACGGGTGCGCCCGTGCCCGGCGTTCACCACGAATAGTCCGCTCAGGCCGTCGATGTACTGCTTCCCGGTGGAGTCCCAGATATGGTGACCGAGGCCCTTGGTGATGATGGGCACGCCCTGGCCGGATTCCATCACGGACTGCCGGGCGAAGTGCATCCACAGATGGTCCTTCGCCTTCTTCTGCAGATCGGCGTTCTCGGCGTCGGTGTAGACGCGCGCGCCGGTGGCCTGGTCGGTCGTGGTCATCTCGGTCACCGTGTTCCCCAGTTGTACAACTGTTTGTGAAGCTTGAGATAGACGA
Organism: Cryobacterium sp.; assembly: GCF_025463825.1. Lineage (GTDB taxonomy): Bacteria > Actinomycetota > Actinomycetes > Actinomycetales > Microbacteriaceae > Cryobacterium. The sequence continues at coordinate 25,749 of NZ_JAODBG010000021.1, read as the reverse complement.
AGGTCTCGGTTGAGGAGACTCCGTCCAGATTGCGGATTTGCGCGTTGAGCAGCTCGATCAGCTCGTCATCGTTCTCACAGACCACCTCGGCAAGGATGTCGAAGGAGCCCGCGGTGAGCACCACGTAGTCGACGGCGGGGATCGCAGCGAGGGCGTCGGCCAGCAGCCGGGTGTCGCCGGAGGCCCGGATACCGATCATCGCCTGCCGGTAGAAACCCAGCTGCATCGGGTCGGTCACCGCGACGACCTGCATGACCCCGGCCTCGGTGAGCTTCTGCACCCGCTGCCGCACGGCGGCTTCGGAGAGGCCGACGGCCTTGCCGATCTCGGCGTACGAGCGCCGGCCGTCCACCTGGAGTTGTTCGATGATCTTCTTCGACACCGCATCCAGTTGCGCTGGTTTACCCGCACTGCCGCGTCCGCTGCTGCTCATGACCCGATTGTGACAGTCGAAGCGCCCGTCGGCAAGTGAATCAGTTGTGAGACGATACTCGTACAACTGATTCCCCTCAAGCGCGCGGTTCTCTCGGCTGGGCGGCCGGTAAGACGGCGGACGGCAGGGGCGGTAACCTGATCGAGATATCTTCCAGTGGGCGCAGTGTCGTTCGCTGCGTTGCCGCACGTTCGTCCGGAAGGCACCACCCGTGACCCAGATAGGTCAAGGCTCATCCAGCCACACGATCGCGCTCCCCGCCGTGAACAAGTCCGTAACCCTGGCGTGGGCCGCACTGACCGATGTCGGCCATCGCCGGGAAGTCAATGAGGACAGCCTGGTCGCCCGGTCGCCGATCTTCGCGGTGGCCGACGGCATGGGCGGCCACTCCGCGGGCGATGTCGCCAGCAATGCCGTCGTCACCCGACTGGCCGAAGCCGCCGACGCCGCGGCCCCCGGTGAGACGGTCACCGCTGAGGCCATCAACACCGCCCTTGGCCTCGCCGTCGCCGATATGAAGGCCGGCGAAGGTGTCACCGACCAGGGCACCGGCACCACCGTCACCGGCGTCGCCCTGGCCATCGTGTCGGATGCGCCGCAGCTTATTTCGTACAACATCGGCGACTCCAGGGTCTACCAGCTCACCGGCGGTGTGCTCGAACAGGTCACGATCGACCACTCGGTGGTGCAGGAACTCGTCGATGCGGGCCGGATCACCCGCGAAGAGGCCGACGTCCACCCGCACGGTAACGTCATCACCCGCGCCGTCGGCTTCCACGAGCCCCCGGTGCCCGACTACCGGATCCTGCCGGTCTCGCCGGGCCAGCGCATCCTGGTGTGCTCGGACGGGCTCACCAAGGAACTGACCGCGTACGGCATCCGGCATTTCCTGATGACGAACCCGCGGGCAGAGGATGCGGTGGCGGCACTGGTGACCGCCGCACTGGAGAACGGCGGCCGCGACAATGTGACGGCGATCGTTCTCGACGTGCTGAGCGTCGAGAGCCTGACGGGGCAGGCGGACCAGTCAGAGCCGCCCGTCAGCGCCGCCGACCGGACCGACCCGGCCGGCCCTTCCAACCCTTCCGACCCGGCCGACCCGGCCGACCCTGCCAACCTGGCGGATACCGGCCCGTTGGGCTGAGCCGGCGCGGCAACGGCGGGCGGTCGCTACGCTGAGAAGAGGACCGGGCGGGCGGTCGCACGATGGGCAGGCTGAGGGGACCTGGCGGAAGCAGGAAAGGAATGAACGTGTGAACTGCCAGATCTGCGGCGAACACCTGCCTCGGGGTGCCATGTTCTGTGGGGGCTGCGGCAGCTCGACCACCGCCACGCCGGCCTCCCGTAAACGCGCCGATCCCCGCCCCAGCGACACCACCATCATCCAGCCGCTCCCGCCGCGCTCCACCGTGATCTCCGTGCCGTTCTGGCCGGCCGGGCCCAACGAGCCCGCCGCCGCACCGGCCGAGGCCCTGCGCACCCGGTACACCCTGCAGTTCAGCACCGGTGAGACCGTCTCCGTGCGCGGCACCGGCCTGATCGGCCGGCGTCCGCTGCCGCAGCCCACCGAAACGTTCGACCACCTGATCCAGATCACCGACCCGGGCCGGTCGGTGTCGAAGAGCCACCTCGAATTCGGTCAGCACGACGGCGAGTTCTGGGTGAACGACCGGTTCTCCGGCAACGGCACAGTCGTACTCCAGGCGCCGGCGAGTGCTGTGCGCTGCGAACCGGGTCAGCGCTACCCGGTCGCCCGGGGTTCGATAGTCGAGATCGGCGACCAGCACTTCGTGCTCAGGTAACACCCCGGTACGGCGCTCCTCCACACCCTGCGGGGCACCGTGTTTCGCACCGGGCGGGTCCCGTCCACGAGCACAGCGCGGGGGAGGGGTCCACTGGACGTATGACCGCCGTTGCCGATCCGCCGCCTCGCCCGGTGTCTCCCGCCACCCGGATGCCGGCCCTGCCTGCCGCGCCGACCCGGCCCGGGTTTCCCGTGCTGGCCTGTATGGCGCCCCTGGTCGCCGCCGGCCTGATCTGGTGGGTCACCGGCTCAGTGTTCGTGCTCGTGTTCGCGGCGCTCAGCCCCGTGATCGCCGTCGCCGGGCTTCTCGACGGGCGCCGGTCCTCCTACCGGCAGCGCCGCCGCGACGCGGCCGGGTATGCGGCAGCGATGGCCGAGGCCGGCGACGCGGTCGACGAACGACTGCAGCAGCTGCGCCGGGACGCCTGGCGCGCGGTTGCGTCCCCGCACCGCATCCTCGGCAGCCCGAACGACCCCGACCGGTGGGCGGACACCGAGCCCGTGTCCGTGGTGCTCGGCGCGGGGGAGACCCCGAGTGGCCTGAGGCTCGACGGCGGGCAGGGTCGGCCGGAGCAGACGGAACTGCAGGCTCGTGCATCCGTTCTGAGTCGCGCCCCGATCACCGTCGACCCCGCCGGAGGGATCGGGCTGATCGGCCCGCCGGTTCTGGTGCGGGCCCTGGCCCGCAGCCTTATCGTCCAGCTCACCGGGCAGCTGAGCCCTGGAGCGCTCGGCGTCCGTACGCCCGCCGGCGATGGCTGGGACTGGGCGCGCGCGCTGCCGCACGTCGGACGGGGAACTCCCGGCCGCCGGCTCACCGTGACGGAAGGCGGTGACCTCCGGCCGGCGGTCGCGGTCGGTGGCATCCGGCTCGCCCTGGCCGATGCCGGGGCGCGGCTACCGCCGGGACTGGCCACCATCGTCTCCGTGCACGGGGCCGCCCAGGGCGAGATCATCCGAGCGCCGGGGCATCCGGCCGGTCTGGAGTTCACCCCGCTCCTGCTCGCCGAACGGCAGACGGATGGATTCGCAGCTCAGCTCACGCTGGAGGCCGCCGCTGCCGGGCTGGGCGCAGCCGGGGCTGCCCTGCCCGACACCGTCTCGTTCGAGTCGTTGAGAAACGAGTCGTCGAGCGCCCAGACGGCGGGCCGATCGGTGGACGGCCCGGGGCCGGGGAGCCTCGACTGCGTGATCGGCCGGGGAGCGGACGGCCCGTTCAGTGTCGACCTCGCTGCCGACGGGCCGCACGCCCTCATCGGTGGCACGACGGGCAGCGGCAAGAGCGAACTGCTGGTCACCTGGGTGACCGCGATGGCGGCCAGGTACCCGCCGAGCCACGTCACGTTCCTGCTGGTGGACTTCAAGGGCGGCGCCGCCTTCGACACCGTGCGGGAGTTGCCGCACTGCGTCGGGCTGATCACCGACCTCGACGAGCGGGAGGCGATGCGCGCCCTGGCCAGCCTGACCGCCGAGCTCCAACACCGCGAGCGGGTGCTCAGGGAAGCGGGGGCCCGCGACGTCACCGACCCGCGCGGAGCGGGCCGGCTGGCTCGCCTGGTGATCCTCGTCGACGAGTTCGCGACCATGCTGGGCGCGTTTCCGGCTCTGCACGCCGTCTTCGTGGACATCGCGGCCCGGGGCCGGTCGCTGGGCGTGCACCTGGTGCTCTGCACGCAACGGCCGGCCGGGGTGGTGCGGGACTCGCTGCTGGCCAATTGCAGCCTCCGGTTCTCCCTGCGGGTGAACAACCGGGCCGACAGCCAGGCGGTGCTCGGCTCGGATGCCGCGGCCCAGGTCGACGTCGCGCTGCCCGGCCGGTGCGTCATCGGCCGAGGCACCGCTGCCGTGCAGTCCTGCCAGGTGGCCACCACCACTGACGCCGACGTCCGTGCCGTGTTGCGGGACAGCCCCGTCGGCCCTGCTCCGCGCCGGCCCTGGCTCGATCCCCTGCCGGACCGGGTGACCACCGCGGGGCTGGCTCTGCTCGTGCCGGGCGGTCGTCCACCGGACCTGCTGCTCGGGGTGCTCGACGAGCCCGACCGGCAACGCTACCGCGCAGCCGGCTACGACCCGACGGTCGACGGCAACCTCCTCGTGGTGGGCGGCCAGGGTGCCGGTAAGTCGACCGTCCTGGCGGCGCTCGCCGCGCAGGCGCCGCAGCGTACCGAACTGGTTCCCGCCGACGTCGAGGGCACCTGGGACGCCCTCGTGCGGGCCAGGAACGACCTCGACGTCCCGGACGGAGGGGCGGCGGACCGCTTGCTGCTTCTCGATGACGTCGATTCGGTCCTGGCCCGCTGGGGTGAGGAACACCGGGCGGCGGCCCTTGACCTGCTCACGGGGCTGCTGCGCGACGGTGCGGCCGCCGGGCTCCGCGCGGTGGTGACCGCCCAGCGCGTCACCGGGGCGCTGCAGGCGTTGCCGGCGCTCTGCCCGAGCCGGCTGGTGTTGTGCCTGCCCAGTGTGTACGAGCACCAGGCCGCGGGAGAACCGGCGGCCGGTTACGACGGCACGCTGCCGCCGGGCGGCGGCACCTGGCGCGGCCGGCGGATCCAGCTCGTGCTGCCGGAGGGTCCCGGCCACGCGGGCCACCGGGACCACGAGGCGGCCCAGCGGCTGGTCGAAGCGGTCCCGTCGGTGTTGGCTGCCGCGGCGACGCCCATCCTGATCGTCGTCGCCGGGTCGGCGACCCGCACCAGCACGACGCTGCGGGCGGCGCGCCCGCCGCACTTCCCCGACATTCTCGACCTCGGCGCGCTCGCCGGAAACCGACCGGGCGAACGTCTCGAACTCGCCGAGGTGGGCTCCGGAACCGTGCTGATCGCCGATGTCGACACGTGGCAGGCGCACTGGCCGCTGTTGGCGGGGTTGCGGCAGCGCGCGCCAGTGCTCTTCGACGGCTGCAGCATCGCCGACTTCCGCACCATCACCCGCCGGCGAGACCTGCCGCCGCCCCTGGCCTCGGCCAGGGCCAGGGGCTGGCTTCTCGGCCTCGACGGCGTCGTGCGCCGGGTGAGCGTGCCCTGACCGGGACTCGGCTCAGCCCAGGACCTCGGCCAGGGTCCGCGACGGGAGCGCGTGGGCGGTGGCGACCGGCGCATTGGTAAGGGTGCCACGGTGGGCGTTGAGACCGAGCGCGAGCGCCGGGTCGGCGCGGAGGGCATCGGCCCAGCCGAGCCTGGCGATGGCCCGCACGTAGGGCAGGGTGGCGTTGGTGAGCGCGTACGTCGATGTGCTCGGAACGGCGCCGGGCATGTTGGCGACGCAGTAGAACAGCGACCCGTGCACCCGGAAGGTGGGCTCGGTGTGAGTGGTGGGATGCGTGTCGGCGAAGCAGCCGCCCTGGTCGACGGCGATGTCCACGAGCACGCTGCCCGGCTTCATGCGGGAGACGAGCTCGTTGCTGACCAACTTGGGCGCCTTCGCTCCAGGGATCAGCACCGAGCCGATCACCAGGTCCGACTGCACCAGGGCGGTGTCGATCTCGAAGGCGTTGGACGCGATGGTCTTCACCCGGCCGTAGTACTGGGCATCCAGCTCCCGCAGCCGGAATAGGTTGGTGTCGAGCACCGTGACCTCTGCGCCGAGGCCGACGGCGACTTGCATGGCGGCGGTCCCGGCCACGCCGCCACCGAGCACGGTGACCCGGGCGGGGTGGGTGCCGGGCACGCCGGGAACGAGGAGACCTGGGCCCCCGTTGGGTTTCAGCATGGCGTTGGCGCCCACGATCGGAGCCAGTCGCCCGGCTACTTCACTCATCGGCGCCAGCAGCGGCAGCGCCCGGCTGGGCAGTTGCACGGTTTCGTAGGCGATCGCGGTGACGCCCGCCGCCAGCAGGGCCTGGGTGAGCCCGGGCTCGGCGGCCAGGTGCAGGTAGGTGAACAGCACCAGGTCGTCCCGGAAATACCGGTACTCGCTCGGCACCGGCTCCTTCACCTTGAGCAGCAATTCCGCGGCGGCCCAGGTCGACTCGGCATCGGGCAGAATCGTCGCCCCGGCGGATCGATACTGCTCGTCGCTGATCGTGGACCCGGCACCCGCATCGCTCTGGATCAGCACCTCGTGGCCATGCAGGACCAGGTCGTGCACGCCGGCCGGGGTGATCGCCACCCGGAACTCGTTGTCCTTGATCTCGGATGGAATAGCAACTCGCATGATGCTCCTGAGCCTGAAGGGGACTGCCTGAGGATGCACAGCCTACTGGGGCTGGTGCCACGTTTTCCGAAGGTGCTCGCCCGTCACAAACGACGATATCGGTTGAAAATTGCGAGAATGTTAACGTTTTGATCATTTCATGGCGCGTCAGGCTCCGTCTGTGTCAGTATCGGTCCACTCGACACGCAGAATGCAAGGAGACCGCCCATGGCGCCCAGGCCGATGCCCGCAGACCCGATGATCCAGCAGCTCATCCGCCAAGCCCGGCAGGCGCAGCTCGGCCGCCGGGCCCTGTTGACCGGCGCGGGAGCCTCGGCAGCGGCGCTGGCGCTCGCCGCATGTTCGACCGGCGGCGCCGCCCAACCGACCGCCGCGCCCGACAAGTCCGACAGTGACAAGACACTGCGCTGGGATAACTGGGCGCTCTACATCGACGTCGACGACTCCGGGGACTATCCGACCCTCGACGCGTTCACCGAGGCGACCGGCATCAAGGTCGCGTACACGGAAGCCGTGGACGACAACAGCACCTACTACGGCAAGGTCAAGGACCAGCTGGCGCTGGGCAAGGACATCGGCGCAGACGCCGTCTGCCTGACCGACTGGATGGTGGGCCGGCTCGCCCGAATCGGCTATCTACAGGAACTGGACCACAGCAACATCCCCAACCTGGGCAACCTGTTGCCCACCCTGAAAGACGTCGATTTCGACCCCGGCCGGGCACTGTCAGTGCCGTGGCAGGGCGGTCTGACCGGGATCTGCTGGGACAAGGAGCAGTTCCCGAACGGCATCACGAGCGTGGCGGAGCTGTGGAGCAACGCGGACCTGAAAGGTCGGGTCGGTGTGCTCTCCGAGATGCGCGACACCATGGGCCTGATCATGCTCGACCAAGGCGTCGACATTGCCGGTGACTGGGGCGATGACGAGTTCACCGTCGCGATCGACGAACTCAAGAAGCAGGTCAGCGACGGCCAAGTGCGCAATATCAAGGGCAACTCGTACAAGGAAGACCTGGTCAACGGCGACACGCTCGCCGCCATCGTCTGGTCGGGCGACATCGTGCAGCTCAACGCTGAGAACGGCGACAAGTGGGGATTCGCGGTGCCCGAGAAGGGCGGCACCATCTGGAACGACAACTTCGTGGTGCCGATCGGCTCCGCCCACAAGGCCAACGTCGAAGAGCTGATCAACTACTATTACGACCCGGCCGTGGCAGCCGAGGTCGCCGCGTACGTGAACTACATCACCCCGGTCGCCGGCGCCAAGGAGGCGGCAATGGAGATCGACCCCGAACTGGCCGAGAACCCGCTGATCTTCCCGGATGACGCCACCCTCGCCAAGGCCAAGGTGTTCCGCACCCTCAGCGGCGCCGAGGAGCAGACCTACGGGGCGCAATTCCAAAGCATCCTGCTGGGAGCCTGACCCGATGGTCACGGGTGCGTTCGCCGACCGGGGAGCCGATCTCGAACTCGTCGGCATCCAGAAACGATTCCCCGGTTTCACCGCCATCGAACACCTCGACCTGGTCATCCCCGCCGGGTCGTTCTTCGCCCTGCTCGGCCCGTCGGGGTGCGGCAAGACCACCACCCTCCGCCTGGTCGCCGGGCTGGAGGAACCCACCGACGGGCGCATCCTGATCGGCGGCAAGGACGTCACCACCCAGAAGGCCTACCAACGGCCGGTCAACACGGTCTTCCAGAGCTACGCGCTGTTCCCGCACATGACGGTGCTCGAAAACGTGGCCTTCGGGCTGCGCCGGCGCAAGATCACTGATGCGCGGAGCCTCGCGCACGAAGCGCTCCGGCTGGTCGAACTCGACCATCTGGCCGCCCGCAGACCCGGGCAACTCTCCGGCGGCCAGCAGCAGCGGGTGGCCCTGGCCCGCGCCATCGTCAACCGGCCCGCGCTACTGCTGCTCGACGAGCCGCTCGGCGCGCTCGACCTCAAACTGCGACGCCAGATGCAACTGGAACTCAAGAGCATCCAGGAAGACGTCGGCCTCACCTTCTTGCACGTCACCCACGACCAGGAAGAGGCCATGACCATGGCCGACACCATCGCGGTCATGAACAAGGGGCGCATCGAGCAGCTCGGCGCGCCGGAGCAACTCTACGATCTGCCCAAGACCGCATTCGTGGCGAACTTCCTCGGCCAGTCCAACCTCTTCACCGGCCCGGTGCTGGGGGAGACGAGCACCTCGATCACCGTCGACGTCGCCGGCCGTGGCATCGTGGTGCCCAAGGCGCGCTCACACCGGCACGCCGGCGACGTGACCATCGGGGTTCGGCCGGAGAAACTGACTCTGCACCGGGAAAATCCGGTAGCGGACTCCTCCCACAACGTGATGGGCCCCGGCCGGGTGCGAGATGTCTCGTTCACGGGGGTGAGCACCCAGTACCTCGTCGCGGTTCCCGGCATCGGCACCCTGGTGGTGTTCGAACAGAACCGCTCGTTCGGGCCGGTCGAGGGTGAGGGCGACGAGGTCTGGCTGACCTGGAACGTGGAACACGGCTTCGGTCTCGACGACGACCCGGCCGACTGGGAAACGAAGTTCGTCGCTGACACCAGCACGAAGAGCATCGCGGCCCAGCGTCGGGCCACGCTCGTCACGGAGCTGGAGGAAGCCTAGGCATGGCGTTCGCGGCATTCGCCAGCACGACGGCTCCGACGACCGACGCGCCGGCGCGCCGTCGGAGCAAGGTGGCGCTGCTCCTGTTGCTGCCCGGCATCCTCTACCTGGTGCTGTTCTTCCTCGCCCCGCTGGTGTCGCTCATCCTCACCTCGCTGCAGGCGCCGAGCGAATTCGGGGACATCGGCATGTACAGCTACGCGTTCCGGTGGGAAAACTACGCCGCGGTGATCGAGCAGTACTGGCCGCACATCCTGCGTTCCTTCGGCTACGCGCTCATCGCCACGGTGCTCGCGCTGGCGTTCAGCTATCCGTTGGCGTACTTCATCGGGGTCACCGCCCGGCGCTGGCCGCTGCTGCAGAGCCTGATGCTGGTGCTCGTGATCGCGCCGTTCTTCATCAGCTTCCTGCTGCGCACCCTGGCCTGGAAGCAGATCCTGTCCGACGAGTCGTTCCTGGTGACCTCGCTCAAAGCGGTGTCGCTGCTTGCCCCGGACGCGCACCTGACCGGCACCGCGTTCTCGGTGATTTTCGGCCTCACCTACAACTTCATCCCGTTCATGACCCTGCCCCTGTACACGACCTTGGAGCGGTTGGATTTGCGCTACCTCGAGGCCGGCAACGACCTCTACGCCAGCGGGTTCCATACCTTCCGTACCGTCACCCTCCCGCTGTCGATGCCCGGCATCGTGGCGGGCACCCTGCTCACGTTCATCCCCGCGGCAGGCGACTACATCAACGCCAGCCGGGACTTCCTGGGCGGAGCGGACACCCAGATGATCGGCAACGTGATCGAGGCGAACTTCCTCGTGCTGCTGAACTATCCGGCGGCGGCGGCGCTGTCCCTGATCCTGATGACGGTGATACTCGTGATCGTCGGCGTCTACGTCAAGCGGGCCGGAACGGAGGAACTGCTGTGACCCGGATCTCGTTCGGCAAGTGGCTCCTGCCGCTGTACGCGGCACTCGCGCTGATCTTCCTGATGGTGCCCATCGTGTACACCTTCATCTTCTCATTCAACGATTCGCTGAAGTCGAACATCACCTGGCGCGGCTTCACCCTCGACAAATGGCTCCACGTGTGCGCGGTGCAGAACGGCGCCGTCTGCCAGGCGTTCGGCAACAGCCTCGTGATCGGGCTGGTCGCCACGGTGATCGCCACGACCCTTGGCACCATGATCGCCATCGCCCTGGTGCGCTACCGGTTCAAGTTCCGTTCGGCGACCAGCCTGCTCCTGTTCCTGCCGATGGCCACCCCCGAGGTGGTGCTCGGCGCCGGGCTGGCCGCCCAGTTCCTCTCCCTCGGGGTGCCCAAGGACATGCTGACGATCATCCTGGCGCACACCATGTTCTGCATCAGCTTCGTGGTGGTCACCGTGAAGGCGCGCGTCGCGGGCCTCGATCCGGCGCTCGAGGAGGCCGGCCGGGACCTGTACGGCTCTCCCGGCCAGGTGTTCGCCCGGATCACCTTCCCACTGCTGTTGCCGGGCATCCTCGCCGCAGCGCTGCTGTCGTTCGCATTGAGCTTCGACGATTTCATCATCACCAATTTCAACTCCGGCGCGGTCACCACGTTCCCCAAGTACATCTACATCTCGGCGTCGCGCGGCATCCCGGCTGAAGCGAACGTGATCGCCTCGGCCGTGTTCATCCTTGCCCTGGTGCTCGTCGTGACGGCGCAGGTCTCCAGCGCCGCCCGCGCTAAACGGCAGGCCGGCCTCGGCTAGCGCCGCTTGTCGTCGGCGGATGGGGACGCGGCATCCGCCGGCGCCCCGTCGTCGTCACCGTCGGCGGCCGGCCTGGTGAACGGCACCGTGCCGAGAACCTCGGAGGACGTGCGCACCGGTCCGACCGTGCGCTTTCGCAACGGGTCCCGGCGCAGGTCGACGTACAACGACACGCACAGGCCGATGATGATCAGCACGAACGGGGTCGCCGCCAGGATCGTGAAGGTTTGCAGCGCACCCAGGCCGCCCACGAACAGGAGCACCGCGGCGACGGCGGCGGTGAGCACCGCCCAGAAGATCACCAGCGGTTTCCACGGTTCCTTGCGGCCGCGACTTGAGAGCGTCCCGAGTACGAGAGCGCCGGCATCCGCGCCGCTGACGAAGAACACTGCCGTGAGCACCATCACCACGAGGGCTGATCCGATGAAGAACGGGTACTGCTGCAGGGCGGCGAAGAACCCGGCCGCCTCACTGCCGGTGCCGGCGATGTCTATGCCGCCCAACTGCAGGTGCAGCCCGGCCCCGCCGAAGACGACGAACCAGAGGATGCTGACGGCAGTCGGCACCAGCAGCACACCGAGAACGAATTCGCGGATGGTGCGGCCGCGGGAGATCCGGGCGATGAAGGCGCCGACGAACGGGGTCCAGGAGATCCACCACGCCCAGTAGAAGATCGTCCAGCTGGCCAGCCAGTCACCGCCGCCGAAAACGGCGGAGTGGAAACTCATCGGAACGAGATCGGTCAGGTACGCGCCGACGGCCGACGGCAGCAGGTTCAGGATGAACACCGTCGGGCCGACCACGAAGACGAACACCACGAGCACGGCGGACAGCACCATGTTCGTGTTGCTGAGCCACTTGATCCCCTTCGCGAGTCCGCTCGCGGCGGAGAACACCACGCCGACCGTGAGCACGCAGATGACGCTGATCGGCAGGGCGGTGCCGGGGTCGTCGGCGAACTCGCCGGTGGTGAGCAGCGAGAAACCGGCCGCGATCTGTAGCGCGCCCAGCCCCAGCGACGTCGCCGAGCCGAACTTGGTGCAGATGATCGCCAGGATGTCGATCGGCTTGCCCCAACCCTTCTTGACGATGCGGTCCCCGCCGAAGATGGCCTGGAATGGGGAACTCATCAGGTTGCCGCGCCCCATCCGGTAGGTCGAGTAGGCCAGCGCCAGGCCGACCACGGCGTAGATCGCCCACGGATGCAGGCCCCAGTGGAAGAAGGTGTAGGCCATGGCCGCGTTGGCGGCTTCCGGGCTGTTCGGCTCAGCGTCGACGATCGGCGGCGGCGACGCCAGGTGGGTGACCGGTTCGAAGACACCGTAGAACATCAGCCCGATCCCCATGCCGGCGCTGAACATCATCGACACCCAGGACAGGGTCGAGAATTCGGTCTTCTGCCCTTCGCGGGAGAGGGGGATGCTGCCGTACCGGCCGAATGCCAGCACCAGCGCGAAGATCACGAAGCCGGAGGCCCCCAGGATGAACAGCCAGCCCAGGTTGCCGGTGACCCAGCCCAGGGCGGCGGACGCGCCGGCGCCGACGGCATCGGTGAAAAACACCCCGAGCAGGCAGACCACCAGGATGATACCCGCGGAGACCCCGAAAACTGTCTTGTCCACCGTGGCCCAGCCGGCGCGGGCGGGTTCGTCCACCGCGTCCCCGAGCGCGGACTCGATGCCATCGTCGGACAAGCCTCTGGCCATGGTGCTCCTCGCCGACCGAACCAACTCCGATCAGCTTCGATTGCGTACGATCTGGTCGATGTCGCGGGGGCGGTGCCCGCGACTTGAGTCAACGCTACGCGGATGCAGGTGGCATTACTATAGTTATCGCTATGGCTGATCTCGATGAATCCGGGCTCGCTGGGCCCTCGCTGTATACCGGCAGGGGCGATTCCGGGCGCACCACCTTCGGTCGGCACGGCGACGTGGCCAAGACCGATGTGCGCGTCGTCGCCTATGAGGAATGCGACGAGGCCAACGCGCTGGTCAGCGTGGTGATGGCCGTCGGCAACCTCCCGATCGGGATCACGTCCACCCTGGCGAGCGTGCAGAACGACCTGTTCGACCTGGTCGCCGACCTCGCCGTGCCGCTGGATGCTGCCGGGCCCGCGGCCGCGCGCATCCGCGAATCCCACCTGACCCGCCTTGAACGGGCCGTCGACCACTACGAACCGGATGCCGCCGACCTCAGCGGCCTCGTGCTTCTCGGCGGCACCGTCGCCGCCTCGCTGCTGTACCAGGCGCGGGCCGTGGTGCGGCGCGCCGAACGCGCCGTCTGGCTCGCCGTCGAGACGCACCCGACGACGGTCAGCCCGCTGTGCGCGCGCTACCTGAACCGGTTGTCAACGCTGCTGTTCGTGCTCGCTCGGGGGGCGAACGCCGAGCACGGCGATGTGCAGTGGGCGCCGGAGGCGTCGGCGCTGGCGATGGCGCAGGAGGACGGCGCCACGGACCCCGCCGCCCCGGCCTGATCGGCGCCCACGACCGCTTTCGTGAACGAGTCAGACGTAACTGGCGCGGATCTGGCCGATGGGCTTGCCGCCGCCGGAGACCGTGAGCTTCAGCTCCGGGATGAGAGCGTCGACGTCGGCGCGGGCGACGGCCCCGGCATCCGCGAGCAGGCTCAGCACCACGATCGTGGCGGCCCGGAGGTTGCCGTCGAGGATCTTGAGTGCGACCGTGGTGCCGTTCTCGGCGGAGGCCACCATGATGCCCTCAGCGCCGCCCTTCATGAACAGACCCAGGCGCTCGATCGCGATCGAATCCGGCAGGCCGGGGCCGGCGATGGCCCAGCCGTTCTCGCGAACGGCCTCGGCCAGGAACCCGGCCTCGCGGTAGATCGCGAACGGTGAGCTGGACTTCGAGGTGGCGATGCGGGCGATACCGCGGGCCAGCGCGGTCAGTGACAGCGCGTGCACCGGGGCGCCGCAACCGTCCACGCCGCTGGCGGCGGGCCGTTCGCCGGTGAACCGCTCGACGACGTCGAGGATACGCTTCTGCAGCGGGTGCTCGGGATCGAGGTACCCGTTGGTGATCCAGTGGTTCTGCACGCAGGCCACGAGCATCGCCGCGTGCTTGCCGGAGCAGTCCGAGTAAATCGGGGCGGGTCCGGCGCCCTGCCGCACCAGGTGGTCGCGGGTGGCGGAGTCGCCTGGCCAGGTCGGCGTGCAGCCCAGGTCGGCTTCGGAGAGCCCCGCGCGTGCCAGGAGCCCCCGCACCAGGTCGGTGTGCTTCTGGGTGCCGGAGTGGCTGGAAGTCGCGATCGCGGCGTCCTCTCCGCGCAGCACCACGCCGCTGGCCATCACGGCGATGGCCTGGAACGGCTTCATTGAGGATCGGGGGAACACCGGTGCGGTGACATCGCCGAGGGCCCGGAGCACGGCGCCGTCGCCGCTGAGGACCACGGCCGCTCCGGCGTGGCGGGACTCGATGAAGCCGGAGCGTTCCACGACGGCCAGTTCGACCGAGTCGATCACCTCGATGGTTCCAGCGGTGGAGGGGGCTGCCGCGCCGAACGCGGCCGGAGTCGACGTCGTCACGATTACAGTGCCGCAATCGCGTCGTCGATGACCGACAGGGCGTCGGCCAGCAAGGCATCCGTCACGGCCAGGCTCGGCAGGAACCGCAGCACGTTGCCGTAGGTGCCGGCCGTGAGCAGCAGCACGCCGTGCTGGGCCGCGTAGGCGGCGATCTTGGTGACCGCCGCTGCGTTGGGCACCTTGGCGGTGTCCTTTGTGCCGGATTCGACCAGTTCGATGGCGATCATGGCGCCGCGACCGCGGATGTCGCCGATGATGTCGTACTTGTCAGCCAGGGCGGTGAGGCCGGCCACGAGGGTCTTCTCGATGCGGGCGCCCTCGTCGAGGAGGTTGCTGCGTTCGATGGCGTCGAACACGGCGATCGCGGCGGCGCAGGCCACCGGGTTGCCGCCGAAGGTGCCGCCCAGCCCGCCGGGCTGGGAGGCGTCGAGGATCTCCGCGCGGCCGGTCACGGCGGCCAGCGGCATGCCGCCGGCGATGCCTTTGGCCACGAGCACCAGGTCGGGCTCCCAGCCGAAGTGCTCGCTGGCGAAGTACTTGCCGGTGCGGGCCATGCCGCTCTGGATCTCATCGGCGATCATCACGACCCCGTTGGCGGTGCACCATTCCTGCAGCAGTACCAGGTAGCCCTCGGCGGGCACCATGAAACCGCCCTCGCCCTGGATGGGCTCAACGACGAGGCAGGCCAGGTCGCTGGCGCCGATGACCTTCTCGAGGTAGGCGATGGTGCGGGCCGCGGCCTGCTGGCCGGTGAGGCCGTCGTGATACGGGTACGAGTTCGGGGCGTGGTAGACATCGCCCGCCAGAGGGCCGTAGCCGGTGGCGTACGGGGCAGCCTTGTAGTTCATCGCCATGGTCAGCACCGTGCGGCCGTGGTACGCGTGGTCGAGCACGGCGACGGCGCGCCGACCGGTGAACTTGCGGGCGATCTTCACGCCGTTCTCCACGGCCTCGGCGCCCGAGTTGATCAGCACGGTCTTCTTCGCGAAGCTGCCGGGGGTGTGCGCGGCGAGCAACTCGGCCACCCGCACGTACTCCTCGTACGGGGTGATGGTGAAGAGAGTGTGCACGAAGTCGTTCAGCTGGCCGGTCGCGGCGGCGACGACGCTGGACTCCGAGTGCCCGACGGTGGTGACGCCGATTCCGGCGCCCAGGTCGATGAACTGGTTGTCGTCCAGGTCGACGACGATGGCGCCGCTGGCCTTGCGGATGTACACCGGCAGGGCGGAACTGACACCGGTGGACACCGCGGCCAGGCGTCGCTCATGCATGGCCGTCGACCGCGGGCCCGGAATGGCCGTCACGATGCGGCGCTCCTGGGTCACCGTGTACACCGGGGACGAGGGGGCGGAGGCGGCTGCGGAATCAGTCAACGTGTCAGTCATGATCGGGCCAGTTTACCGCCAGCCCGGGACGGCACCGGGGCTATTCCCTGCGAGAATTGACAGCAAGCGGAAAACCCGGAGGAGACACCATGATCGGTGCACATCACTATGCGGTGCAGATCCAGTGGACCGGCAATCGGGGCACCGGCACCAGCCACTATCGCGCCTACGGCCGGGACCACACCCTGACCTCGCCGGGCAAACACCAGATCCTCGGATCTGCCGACCGTGCGTTCCACGGCGACGTCGAGCGCTGGAACCCCGAGGAATTGCTGTTGGCCGCGCTCAGCCAGTGCCATATGCTGTCCTACCTGCACGTGGCGCTGAAGCACGGGGTGGTCGTCCTCGGCTACACCGACAACGCGATCGGCACCATGGCCCAGAACGCGGATGGCGGCGGTCACTTCACCGCGGCGACCCTGCGGCCCCAGGTCACCATCGCCGACCCCGCCCAGGTGGAGCTGGCCGCGTCGCTGCACGCCGAGGCAGCCAAGGCTTGCTTCATCGCCGCGTCGGTCAATTTCCCGATCGGCCACGAACCGGTCACCCGGGTGGCCGATCCGGCGTCGCTGCTCTGACCGGTCGTTAAGCCGCGAAAGCGGCCCCGTGGTCACGTCCGCCCAGCGGAGATGACCACGAAACCGCTTTCGCGAGGAGCGCGCCTATTCTTGGGCGGCCGCGAACAGGGCGAAGGCCTCTTCGAGCACCGAGGCGGCGTCGTCGATGAGGGCTTCGGAGATGACCACAGACGGCATGATCCGCAGCACGGAGTCCCAGCTGCCGGCATCCAGCGCGATGACGCCGTTGGTGGTGGCGTGCTTGAGCACGAAGGCGAGCGCCTCGGGGAACGGCTTCTTGGTGCCGGGGTGCACGAGCTCCACGCCGAACATGGCGCCCTTGCCGCGCACGTCGCCGACGATGTCGAAGGTGTCGGCCCAGTCGCCGATGCGAGCCCAGAGGGCCTTCTCCACGCGCTGGGCCTCGCCCAGCAGGTTGTCGCGCTCGATGATGTCTAACACCGCAAGGGCCGCCGCAGTCGACACCGGGTTGCCGCCGAAAGTGCCGCCGATGCCGCCGGGCTGCACGGCATCCATGATCTCGGCGCGGCCGGTGACGGCGGCCAGCGGGAAGCCGCCGGCGATGCCCTTGGCCGTGGTGACCAGGTCGGGCACCACGCCGTGGTGCTCGATGCCGTACCAGGCGCCGGTACGGGCGATGCCGGCCTGGATCTCGTCGGAGACGAAGACGATGCCGTTCTCGGTGCAGAATTCGCTCAGGCGTGTGAAGTAGCCGGGGGCGGGGATGACGATGCCGCCGTCGCCCTGGATCGGCTCGACGAAGAACGCCGCGATCTCGGTGGCGCCGATGTGGGTCTGGATGTAGTCGATCGTCTTCTCCGCCGCTTCCTCGCCGGAGAGGCCGTCCTGGTACGGATAGCTGGTGGGGACGCTGTAAATCTCACCGGGGAACGGGCCCATGCCCACGCGCTCCGGCCAGGGGCGGAAGGTCATCGCCATGGTGAGGTTGGTACGGCCGTGGAACGCGTGGTCCAGGCTCACGATGGCGCGGCGGCCGGTGTACTTGCGGGCGATCTTCACCGCGTTCTCCACGGCCTCGGCTCCGGTGTTCACCAGGATCGAGTGCTTCTCGAAGTCGCCGGGGGTGATCTCGGCGAGCTTCTCCGCGACGCGGACGTAGTTCTCGTACGGCGTGACGGTGAAGAGCGTGTGGGTGAGCTTGCCGGCCTGCTCGGCGGCGGCCGCGGCCACCTCCGGGTGGGCGTGCCCGATCGTGGTCACGCCGATGCCGCAACCCAGGTCGATGATCTGGTTGCCGTCGACGTCGACGAGGATCGCTCCCGCGCCGTGGTCCATGTAGATGTTCGCGAGGGTTCCCGCACCACGAGACACGGCGCGAACGCGTCGTTCCTGCAGCGCGATTGACCGTGGGCCCGGGAGGGCGGTGACGAGCTTGCGCTCCTGGCTGACCGAGAAGGAAGAAGACATGCCCCCCAGCTTACGGATGTCGGCCGGGTGGGAGCGGCGCCTCGCCCTCGGCATGCGCGAGACTGGGCCCATGCCGGATCTCACTGTGCTCGGCGGCGTCGGCAGCCTGGTTGCAGCCGAGATCGACGTGAAACGGTCTCGATTCCTCTGCCGCCTGGTCAGGGTCGAGACCGAGGATGCCGCGCGTGCCGCGATCGACGCCGCGCGCGCGGAGCACTGGGGCGCGCGCCATCACTGCTCGGCCTTCGTGATCGGGCCGAGTGGCACGCCCGATCAGGTGCGCCGGTCCAATGACGACGGTGAACCGTCGGGAACCGCGGGTCGCCCCATGCTCGAGGCGCTGTCCGGGCGTGGCCTCGTCGACTGTGTGGCCGTGGTCTCACGCTATTTCGGGGGCACCCTTCTCGGCGCCGGCGGTCTCGTGCGCGCCTACTCGGAGTCCGTTCTCACCACGATCGACCAGGCCCAATCCCGCGGCCTGCTCGTGGCCCGCGAGCGCCGCGAGCTGTTCCGGCTCGCACTGTCCCACGCGGACGCGGGCCGGATCGAGGCCGAATTGCGCCAGCGCGGGGTGCTCATCCTCGGCACGAGGTACGGGCAGGAGGCCCTGCTCGACATCGCTGGCGAGGACGCCGAGAGGCTTGGTGCGATCGTCGCCCAGGTGACCGCCGGTGCTGTCGACATGGAGGCCCTCGGCCACGAATGGGTCGATGTGGAGCGTTAGCGACCGGCCGCTGCGCCGCGCTCGACGAGGGCGGCGAGCTGACGGATGACCGTGCCCCAACCGTCCTGGAAGCCGAGCTCCTCGTGCTGGTCGCGGTCGGCACCGTTGCGGTGCATGGCCGTGGCGGTGTACTCGGTGCCGTCGGGGTGATCCGTCATGGTGATCACGGCCGTGACGAATGAGGACTCGGCGGGGCGCCAACCGGCGAGGAGGGCATCCGTGTAGACGATGCGTTCGAGCTCGTCGACGGCGAGGAAGCAGCCGGTGATGTGCGGCCCGAACGCGAGGCCATCCTCGCTGATCTCGGTGCGGAATCAGCCGCCCGGGCGCAGGTCCATCTCGCGCACCCGGCAGATTGTCGGCGCCGGCACCCACCACTGTTCGAAGCTGGCCGGATCGGCCCAGGCGTTCCACACCGCGGCGCGGGGCGCCCGGATGATGCGGGAGACGGAGAGGTCGAGTTCGGGGTGAGCGGATGCGGTCATGCGGGGGTCTCCTTGTCGTGGCCGGGGGTCGGTGGCGGTGACGAAGCGCGCGAGCCGGTCGCTGAGCCACCGCTCAATCGAGTGTGACCGGGTGGCGGGAAATAAGGAATGCGAAACCCTAAAAGGACGAAATTCCAGATACTGACCTTTTTTGCGGACTATGTCCTGAGTGGCGCGCGCCGAAGGCAAAGCGGCTAGCGCAGCTCGCGCCACCAGATGGCGCGCTTGACTCGCTGCACGACCGTCGTCGGCGGTGATTCGTTGTAGCTGTGCGCCAGTTCCTGCCCGGTCAGCTCGTGGACCGCGGCCATGATCTCGTCGGTGGCCTTGCGCCGGGCGCGACCGGAGTCGGCGGTGCCGTGCACGCTGACGTCGATGGGCTCGCCGAATTTCACGCTGATGCGGCGGATGCGCGGCATCTTCGAGCCCACCGGCATGATCTCCTGGGTGCCGATCAGGCCCACCGGGACCACGACGGCGCCGGTCGTGAGGGCGAGCCAGCCGACCCCGGTGCGGCCGCGGTACAGCCGGCCGTCCAGTGACCGGGTGCCCTCGGGGTAGATCGCGAAGGCGCTATCCGCGTCGAGGATGTTCCGGCCGGCATCGAGGGCGATCTGGGCGGCCTGCCCGGCGCCGCGCTCGACGCCCACGGCCCCGATCGACGTGAAGAACTGGCGGGACACCCAGCCCTTGAAGCCGGTGCCGGTGAAATAGGTGGACTTGGCCAGGAACTGCACCCGGCGCGGTGCGGTGAGCGGAATGACGATGCTGTCGATGAAGGACAGGTGGTTGCTGGCGAGGATCACCCTGCCCTCGCGAGGGATGTTCTCCTTGCCGGTGATCCGCGGCCGGAAGACCAGGCGGGCGATGGGAGCCATGATGCCGTAGCCGAGGAAATAGACGAACCCGGGCCGCTTGGCCTTTCCGGGCTTTTCAACGGTCTCGTCGGGGGCCGGCACCTCTTCGACGGGGACCACCGGCTCGGTTTCGGGCTCGGACGCTGGGTCGTGCTTGGCTCCGGTCACTCAACGACCCTACAGCCGCTGCCAGTCGCGGCCCGGCATACACCCGCCGTGCGCCTACCATAGGCTCGTGCAGCGAATCATCATTCTCGGGTCCACGGGCTCGATCGGAACCCAGGCCCTCGACGTCATCAAGGCCAACCCCACCCGGTTCGAGGTGGTCGGCCTGACCGCCGGCAGCAACCGGGAACTCCTGGCGGAGCAGGCCGCCGCGTTCAACGTCGACGACACCGCGCTCGGCGCCGTCGAAGCCGAGCAGCTGGTGCGGGATGTCGACGCCGACGTCGTGCTCAACGGCATCACCGGCTCTGTGGGCCTCGGGCCGACCCTGGCCGCGCTCACGGCCGGTCGTACCCTGGCCCTGGCAAACAAGGAGTCCCTCATCGTCGGGGGTGACCTGGTCAAGGCCCTCGCAGCGCCCGGCCAGATCGTTCCGGTGGACTCCGAACACTCGGCGATCGCGCAGGCGCTCCGCTCCGGCACCGCCGACGAGGTCCGCCGGCTGGTGCTCACCGCCTCCGGCGGCCCGTTCCGCGGCCGGTCCCGCGCGGACCTGGCGAACGTGACTCCCCGGGAGGCCCTCGCGCATCCCACCTGGGACATGGGACTGGTCATCACCACCAACTCGGCCACCCTGGTGAACAAGGGACTGGAAATCATCGAGGCGCACCTGCTCTTCGACGTGCCATACGAGAGCATCGACGTGGTCGTGCACCCGCAGTCACTCATCCACTCGATGGTCGAGTTCATCGACGGTTCCACCATCGCCCAGGCGTCACCGCCGAATATGCGCCTGCCCATCTCCCTCGGCCTGGACTGGCCGAACCGGGTGGCCGCGGTCGGCGTGCCGATCGACTGGACCACCCCGCACACCTGGACGTTCGAACCCCTCGACGACGAGGCGTTCCCGGCCGTGGAACTGGCCAAGCAGGTCGGGCGCGCCGGGGGCAGCTACCCCGCGGTGTTCAACGCGTCGAACGAACAGGCGGTGCTGGCGTTCCACGCCGGCCGGGTCGGCTATCTCGACATCGTCGACACCGTGCAGCGCGTGGTGGAGGCCCACGAACCACAGGGCCAGCTCACCCTCGAGTCCCTCGCCGAGGCCGAACGCTGGGCCCGGGCGGCGGCCGACACGATCATCGACCGGATCGCCCGGTGATCGCGGCACGCACCCGCCGCTAGCTGCGGTAGCTCTCCGCTACCGCGACCAGCGCCTCGTCCCACGGGGTGGCCGTCACGCCCAGTTCGCGCTCGGTCGCCGCCGAGTCGATCACGTACGGCACCGTGAACTGGTAGCTGGACTTCTGGACCTCCCACATCAGCGGGCTGACCGTGCCCAACGAGCGCAGCAGCCAGGTCGGGTAGCCGGCCACAATACCGTGGCTGCCGAACCGGGTGTTCAGCGATGCGGCGATATCGGTGCGACTGGATGCCGCGCTCGGCACATGCCAGATGCGGCCCCAGCCGCCGGAGTACCCGGCGGCGGCGATCATCGTGGCGGCGATATCGGGCAGGAAACTCCAACTGTGCAGGGCGGCGGGCAGGCCGACGACTCTCGCGGTCCTGGAGGCCAGCACTTGGCGGAAGAAGGTCTCGCCCAGGTGCGCCGTGCCGGTGACGCCCAGCCCGAAGTAGTCGCTCGCGCGCACCTCGACGGCCCGGATCTCGCCACGCTCGTGCGCCTCGCGCACCCGTCGCCAGCCGTTGCGGCGGATCAGGCCCTTCGATTCCGTCGTGGTCTCGGGGGAGTGCTCGGTCATCGGCCCGGCCGGTGACCCGTACGGATAGAGGTTGCCCATCACCACCAGGCCGGCCTGCGAGACGGATGCCGCACTGATCGCCGCAGCGAACACCGGCGGCCAGCGCCGTGACCAGTCGGGATACGGGGGATTGGTGCACAGGAAGATGGTGTCCATCCGCTCGGCCGCCAGGACGAAGGCGACCGGGTCGGACGCGTCCAGCACCTTCGGAGTGGTGCCGGGCAGCGTCGTGCCCGACCGGGTCGCCACGGTGACGTCGTCGTCGCGGGCCACCAGCTGGCGGGCCAGTTCGCTGCCGACCCAGCCGGCTCCGACGATGAGGTGCTTGGGCATGGGTCCTCCGACTGGCTGGCTGGCGTTTCGAACGGCATAGGCGGTCGCCTGAAATCTTCTCGCCGTGCTCTGTCTAGCAGCAGAGTGCTCTGTTTAGCAGGATGCGACGACTATTCGCACTTGTCCTTCTTCGCGCAGGCGCCGGTGTCGGTTTTGTCCTTGCCGGGCTTCTCCGACTTGGGGGCGGGCTCCGTCGGTTCCTCCTCGACATCGTCGGGTTCCTCGGGTTCCTCGGGTTCCTCGGGTTCCTCGGTTTCAACCGGTGTCTCAACCGAACTCTCGACCGGCGTCTCCACGGGGGCTGGGGCTTCCGGCGTCTCGACCGGGGCCTCCTCGACCGGGGCCTCTTCGGCAGGAGCCTCTTCGACAGGCCCCTCCGCAGGTTCGCCGGCCGGCGCGAGGGCCGCCGCGAGGTCGCCCGCGACCAGGTCGATGGCAGCCTGGATCTCGGCGGCCCGTGCCGCCGTGACACCGTCGGCTTCGATCGCAGCGGTCAGGTCGGTTTGCACGACGCCCAGGGCCGCCTGCGCCCCGGCGAAATCGCCGCCAGCGGCTGCTGAGGTCACCGTGAGCACGCCGTCCTGCAAGCCGGCCGCCGTGTCGGCCGTCAGGTCGGGGGTTTCGGTCGCACAGCCGGCGAGCAGGCTGCCGGCCAGGCCGATGCCGGCGACGGCCAGCACGAGACGGCTGCGGAAAGTCTGGCGGGCGCTCATGGGTTCACGCTTTCCTGGAGCTGCTTCAGGTGGGTGCCGAGGTCGCCGTCGACGGTCGGATAGGCGGGAGGCTCGGCACCCGGGTCGGTCGGTTGCAGGAAGAAGACCAGCGCGATCGCGGTGGCCGCGGCGACGAGGAGACCGACGATCAGCGGCAGGCGGCGCGGGCGACGAGCCGGTACGGCGGCCGGCGCCGGTGGCGCCGGCGAGGTCCGCGGGGCGGGCTCCTCCAGCCGCTCCGTCTGCACGGAACGGTCCGGGGCGCCCGACCGCGGGAGCACCATGGTCCGTTCGTCCCCGGTCGTGGTGGGGTAGCGTTCCGTGGCGGCCGTGCCCGTCGGGGCGGTCAGCAGCGCCGTCGGGGCGTCCAGGAGCTGGGCGGGTGCGGCGGCCGTGGTATCCGAGGAACCGGCCGGGACGAGGTCGCGCAGGAGCACCGCGGCATGCGCTGAGGAGAGCCGGTCGGCCGGGTCGCGGGCGGTCATGCCGGCCAGCACGGTGAGCCACTGGGCGCCGAGCTCCGCCGGGATCTCGGGCTGGCGCTGCAATCTGGCCATGGCCGATTCGATCGCCGTGCCGGGAAAGGCGCGGGCAGCCGTCAGGCTCTCCAGAAGCACCAGGCCCAGGGAATACACGTCGCTGGGTGGCCCGATCGGCTCGCCGAGCGCCTGCTCGGGGCTGAGGTAACCGGCGGTGCCGAGCACGGCGCCGGTTCGGGTGAGGTGGGTGGCGTCGAAGAGCCTGGCGATGCCGAAGTCGGCCAGTTTCGCATGCGACACCCGACCGGGGAAGTCCGACGGGGCGAGGAGCACGTTCGCGGGTTTGATGTCCCGGTGGATGATGCCCTTGGCGTGCACGTAGTGCAGGGCCTCGGCCAAATCGGCGCCCATCCGGGCGACCTCCGCGGGGGCCACCGGGCCGTCGCTGATGCGGCTGCGCAGGTCCCGGCCCTCGATGTACTCCATCACGATGAACGAGCGGGTGCTGCCGTCGACGTGCTGCGAGCCGGCGTCGAACAGGGTGACCAGGGCGAAGTGGTTCAGGCTCGCCAGCACCATGACCTCGCCGCTCTGGCGCTGCGGGCCGGCGTCGTCTGTTGTGTCCATCCGGAACAGCTTCAGCGCGACGGTGCGGCCGAGGGCCAGGTCCGCGGCCTCGTAAACCGTGGCCATCCCGCCGGTGCCGATCAGCCGGTCCAGCCGGAAGCGGTCGGCGAGGACCAGTCCGATGAGGCCGTCAGACTGCGACGAGTCGCCGATGGGCTCGGTTGGTGCAGACAGGGAATCCTCCTGGACGGGCGGTGCAACGCGGCGGTGCACAGTGGCGGTGTAAAAGTGAGAACTAAGTCTTGGGCATAGCTCGGTGCCAGTCAACGACCAGCAGCCTTGCAGCATAAGAAGGCTAATCTACGACTGTGGAAACCGTGCTTTTGTATATCCTGGGCGTCGCCGTGGTCGTAGTCGGCCTGGCGCTGTCCATCGGCCTGCACGAAATCGGCCACCTGGTGCCTGCGAAGCTGTTCGGCGTCAAGGTTACCCAGTACATGATCGGCTTCGGGCCGACCCTGTGGTCCCGGCACAAGGGCGAAACCGAGTACGGCGTCAAGGCCATCCCCCTCGGCGGCTACATCTCGATGATCGGGATGTTCCCGCCGGCGAAGCCCGGCGCCAAGGCCCGCCCGAACAGCACCGGGTTCTTCCAGCAGCTGGTGCAGGAGGGCGAACCGGACAAGAAGTCCGGCGCCCTCGGCACCATGGTCGACGACGCCCGCCAGGCCAGCGCCGACACCATCCGCGAGGGCGAGGAACACCGCGCGTTCTACCGGCTGCCGGTTCTCAAACGCGTCGTCATCATGCTCGGCGGCCCGTTCATGAACCTGGTCATCGCCGTGGTGCTTTTCGCCGTGCTGCTGATGGGCTTCGGCACCACCCAGGCCAGCACGACCGTCGGCAGTGTCAGCGCCTGCGTGCTGCCCGCCACGAGCGACCGGCAAACCTGTGCGGCGGACGACGAGGCCGCGCCGGGCGCCGCAGCGGGCCTCGAGCCCGGCGACCGCCTGGTGAGCATCGACGGCACCGCCATCACTAGTTGGGAGCAGTCCACCGCGATCATCCGGCAGTCCTCCGGCACTCCGCTGCAGGTCGTCGTCGACCGGGACGGCGCCGAGCAGACGCTCGTCATCACGCCCAAGCTCACCGAGCGCTACGTCACGGATGACGCGGGCGAGATCGTGACGGACGCCGACGGCACCGAACAGACCACCGAGGTCGGCTTCGTCGGCATCGGCCCGGCCGGCGAACTCGTGCAGCAGCCGGTCACCGCGGTGCTGCCCGCCGTCGGCGAGAACATCTCCGGGGTCTTCCACATGATCCTGAACCTGCCGCAACGCCTGATCGACGTGGCCAACGCCGCGTTCGGACAGGGCGAGCGGGACCCGAACGGCCCGATCAGCGTGGTCGGTGTCGGCCGGGTGGCGGGCGAGATCGCCAGCATCGACACGATCCCGATCGCGAGCAAGACCGCGAGCCTGATCGGCCTGCTGGGCTCGCTGAACATCGCCCTGTTCGTGTTCAATCTGGTGCCGCTGATGCCGCTGGATGGCGGGCACGTAGTGGGGGCGCTCTGGGAGGGCATCCGCCGTTGGATCGCGAAGCTGTTCAGGCGCCCGGACCCGGGGCCCGTCGACTCGGCCCGGCTGATGCCGCTGACCCTGGCGGTGGCCGTGATCCTCGGTGGTATGAGCCTGCTGCTGATCTACGCCGACATCGTCAAGCCGGTCAACCTGTTCGGCTGACAGGCTCCCCGCTGGGGAAGGGCTCAGCTTTGCCAGATCACCGGCGCGTAAGCTACGTTCGTGGCCGCAATCAACCTGGGTACGCCCAAAGTCCCCGTAATCCTCGCTTCCCGACGCAAGTCCCGCCAGATCAAGGTCGGCAAGGTCCTCGTCGGTGGTGACGCGCAGGTCAGCGTGCAATCGATGACGACGACCCCGACGACGAACATCAACGCGACTCTGCAGCAGATCGCCGA
>NZ_JAODBG010000139.1 GCF_025463825.1 Cryobacterium sp. | reverse complement strand
GAAGGCGATGAGACGAATACCAGGTCCCGCACGCCGGACTCGCGGGCCGCGCGGAGCAGCCGGCGGGTTCCTTCGACATTCACGGCATGGAAGTTAGCGGCGTGGCCGGTGAAGGAGACCTTCGCGGCCAGATGGATGACGCCCTCGGCGCCGGCAACGGCGCAGCGGACGGCGTCGTCATCGGTCACGGACCCCGGAAGGTCCGTGGCGCCGTCGACCGCTGCAGCACGGCGCTGGAAGGTGGTGACGGTGTGACCCTGCCGTACCAGCAGGCGGGCGACCTCGCGTCCGAGCAGGCCGCTCGCGCCGGTGACGAGGACCCTCACGGCTCCCCCATCCGCCCCCCGGAGAGCACGCCCTCCGCCCAGCGGGACAGCCGGGTGCGGTCGATCTTCGAGTTGTGGCGGATGTCGGTGGGCAGGTGCGGAACCACGAGCACCGCGGCAACCGGATGGCCGGCGACCATCCGCACGTCCTCGGCGAGCGCCGGCTCGGCCAGGCCCACCTTGGCGGCCGGGGGAATCGTCTCGACGACGACCACGATCTGCTGGTTGCCCGCTGGCCCGACACCGACGGCGGCCGCCCGGCCCACATCGGCCAACGCGGACGCGGCGATCTCGGGGCCGACGGGGGTGACGACGCCGGCAGCCGTGGTGATCACGTGCGGCAGGCGGCCCTCGACCCAGAGCCGGCCCGCGGCATCCAGGTGCCCGACGTCGCCGGTGCGGTGCCAACGTTCGCCGGCGGTGACCTCACGGGTGGCGGCGAGGTCGGTCAGCCACAGCTTGTCGTAGTGGTCCTTCACGTGGGGCGCCGAGACCACGATCTCACCCGTCACACCGGCGGTCGCTGACAGCTCGCCGACCGCGGCGCCCGTCTCGTCGATCGCGCTGATGCGCACCCGGGTCGTCGCGGCGGGCGTGCCGACGCAGACGCCGCCCGGGCCGCGGGCCGAGTCATCCTGGGCGGCCGCCCGGATGCCCTCGAGCGTGATGTCGGTCATCAGCAGGCCCTCGGTCATGCCGTACGGCGTGTGTGCGCTGGCGTTGGGCATCAGAGCGGCGGCGGAGGCGAGCAGCGGCTCGGACACCGGCGCGCCGGCGGAGAGGAAGCAGGTGACCCCTGCGAGGGCGGCGTGGTCGGCCGGACCGAGCTCCCCCTGCGTGGCCACGACGTTGGCCAGCGCGGCCGGGGACAAGAACACCACTGTCGCGTCGATGGCTGCGACGGCGGCTGCGACGGCGGTGGCCGTGAGGGTCTTGGGCGCGGTGACGTCCATGTCGGGAGTGACCGAACGGGCACCCAGCGCGGGGCCGAGCAGCGCGAACGGCGCGAAGCCGGCTACCAGGCCGGTGCCCCGGCCGACGCCGTACTGGGTGTGCAGCGCCGCGCTGACGGCGGCCAGCTGGCCGTGGGTGTACACCACGCCCTTCGCGGGCCCGGTGGAGCCGGAGGTGAACAGCACCGCGGCGACGTCACCGGGCACCGGCGGCTCCGGCAATTCCTCGTCGCGACCGAGGGAGATGAGGTCGGCGAGGGCATAGGAGACGCCCAGCGCCCGACGGCTCGCGGCGGGGAGCCGATGGGTGGAGATCTTCTGGCCGGGCCAGCCGAGGGCGCGGGCGGCCATCAGGCCGGGCAGCGCCCCGATCACGTGGTCGGGCCGGGCACCGCGCACTGCGCGGGTGAGCCCGGTGAGGCCGAGGCCGGCGTCGGCGACGACGACGATCGCGCCGAGGCGGATGCACGCGTACAGCACCGCGGTGAGGTCGGCGCTCGGTGGCACCAGCAGGGAGACCCGGTCGCCCTTGCGCACCCCGATCTGGTGGAGGCCGGCCGCGATCTCGCGCACCCGGCGGGAGAGCAGGCGCCAGGTGACAACGCGGGCGCCGGCGCCGGCGCCGGGCGCCATGTCGATGAGGGCGGTCTCGTCGCTGTCCTGGAGCTCGTCGAGGTAGCGCCAGAGGGGCGGGTTGGCCTCGCCGGCGGGGTCGGCGACCTGTTCCAGGGGCGCGGTGGCGGGCTGCTCGACGGCAGCGGCAAGCCAGGTGAGTGCCGCCCCGGCATAGTCGACGTCTTCCGCGATCAGGTGCCCGGCACCCTCGAAGCGGTGCACAGCGGCGTGGGGCAGCCGGTCGAGAAGGTCGTCCAGGTACCGGTCGCTGAAGATCGGGTCCTGCGGTCCCCACAGCATCAGGGCCGGCACCGTGAGGGTGCGAAGCGCCGTGGCCAGGCGGTCGAGCTCGGGGTGGCTGTCGTGGGTGGCATCCGCCGGGATGTCGGCGACGAACCCGCCGATGCCGCCGCGGCGGGCTGGAGTGCGGTACGGCGCGCGATAGCCGTTCTTCACCGCGGCGGGCAGGGCCGGGTGGCCGAGGGCGAGGGTGGTCTCCAGGAACGCCGGGGTGTGGACTGTGCCGGTTCTGAGCACGCCGCGGGCCAGCGCGATGCGGAGCGGAGCCGGAATGGCCTCGGTGTCGCTCTGGTGGATCGCGGTATTGAGCAGCAGGACGCCGGCGAGCAGGTGCGGGTGGTCGACGGCCCAGCCCAGGGAGACGACGCCGCCCCAGTCGTGGCCGAAGGTGACCACCGGGCCGGCCAGGCCGAGCACACCGGTGAGATCGTCGAGGTCCTGCACTCGCCGGGCGAGCGGCCGGGCGGCACCGGTGCGCTCCGAGTAGCCCATGTCGAGCTGGTCGACCGCGATGATCCGCCAGGCCGGCCGGCCGGCGGCGGCCGCGTCGGTGGCCTGGGCGACGAGGTCCCGCCAGAGGTACGACCAGGTGGGGTTGCCGTGCACGCACAGCACGGTGCCGACGGGGTCGACGCCGAGCGCGGCCAGCTGTTCTCCGTTGTCGAGGAGGTGCCAGGCGTGGCTGATGCTGCTGCCGCTTTCGGGCACGTCCACGATCCGTGACCAGTCCGGGTCGAGCCCGGGAAGCCCGCTGGGAGGAATGCTCGCCGGAGCCTGGGCCGTCGCGACGCGCGGCAGCCGGTAGCTCACCACGTGATCTCCATCATGGCCGTGTTGAGGCCGGAGCCGACGCCCATCAGCAGCACCCGGTTGCCGGGTACGAGGCGCTCGGCCTCCTGGGACAGCGTGATCGGGATCGAGGCCGGACCCACGTTGCCGTAGCTGGGGTAGGTCAACGGAACCCTGGTGCGGTCCAGACCGGTGGCTTTGACAATGGCGTTGGTGTGCACATCCGAGACCTGGTGCAGGATGTAGCGGTCCATGCTCGACCAGCTCCAGTCCCGCTTGGCTTCGGTCCAGGCCGACACGACGAGTTCCATGCCGCCCTTGAGCAGGGCCTTCGCGTCGGTGAACATGCCGTCGACGCTGCCTACGCAGAGGTCGTTGAACTGGGTCGCGGCCCGGGTCACGCCGCCGAGGATCCGGTGGCCTTCCGGATGCGCATCCGCCGGGCCGAGCACCGCCGCCGCGGCGCCGGAGCCGAGGGTGAGGCTGGCGAACTCGCTCATGAAGTCCTTGCGGGCGATGTCCGGGCGGCCCAGACGCTCGATGGTGTTGGTCTGGATCTCGTCGGCGTCCTCACCGTCGATGATCACGGCGTACTTGATCTGGCCGGAGTCGATCAGCTGGGCGGCGAGGGTCATCCCGTTGACGAAGCCCAGGCAGGCGTTGGCGATGTCGAAGTTCGTCGCGGACGACGGCAGCCCCAACCCGTGGTGGATGCGCACCGCGACGGACGGCTCAAGGTGCTTGCGGGTGACGGAGGTGTTGATCATCAGGCCCACCTCGCTCGGGTCGACCCCGGCTTGTGCGAGGGCACGTTTGCCGGCTGCGACGGCAGCATCGTCGAACGCCTGCCCCTCTGCCCAATTGCGGCGCTCATGGACGCCGGCGACCCGCTGCAGCAGCCCCTTGGGCAGCCGGAGCCGCTTGAGCGCCGGCTGCAGGCGCCGGTCGATCTCTTCAGAGGTGGTGATGCGGGGGGCGATGGTCGTGGCGACCGACAACAACGCGACATTGCGGTGCATCGTTGTTGCGTTTCCGTCCAACGGGGTCCCCTGTCGAGTTTTGAGCGGCGACAAATCTAGTCCTATCGATTTTCTCTCAGAAGTCTGAGTGGCAACCGTGCGGTAGCTGATACTCGCAGCGACCGCGCTTTTCCGGTGGACTCCGCCACGGCTACCCTCCATTATCAGCCCTTTCTCCGGCCATCCCGGCATTGAGACCGGTGTACCCCGTTTAGGCCATTCCGGCCAGATGCGATGGCGCCGGCGGCGAGGGGTCAGATGACCTCGGCGGTGAGCGTGCTCGGGTTTCCGAAGCGATGCGCCGTGATCGAGATCGCCTGCTCACGCAGGAAGGGCAGCAGTTCGACCCGGCCGGACTGGGTGACCGGCTGCGCGTAGACGGCGATGTCGGGACTGCCACCGAGCGCACGGGCCAGGGCGGAGGCGGCCTCGGAGGCCCCGGCGAGCGGATCGCTGCCGACCAGGCGGACCCGGCTCGTGGTGATCTCGCCCGCCGCGGCCCGGGCCAACCACTCAGCGTCGGTCTCGATGATCACCGGGATGTCCCGCGGCCTGAGCACGCCGCGGACCCGCTCCGGGATTTCCCGCGCGCTGGAGACGACGAACTTCGACTTGGACAACAGGGCGGCAGCGATGACTCGTATCAGCAGCGCCAGGTTGCCATCCTCGTCCAGCCGCACGGTGACGGGCAGGGGAAGGTACCGGAAGACGTTCCGTTCCAGCCCGAGCGCGGAGACATCGGTGACGGCGTTGAATTCTTCTCGCCAGGCGAGGGCGTCGCTCAGGGCCGAGCGGCGCAACACGTCGAAGTCTTCGTAGGGCAGCGACGGCTGGGAGGCCTCGATCAGGTCGGTGATCCGGCCCTGGAGGCCCCGCAGGTGCAGGGTCGAGCTGTTGCGTCCGGGATCGGTGATCCAACCGCCCAGCCCGAACAGGTAATTCGGCCCACCGGCCTTGTGCCCCGGCCCGACGGCCGAGCGCTTCCAGCCGCCGAACGGCTGCCGTTGCACGATTGCACCGGTGATGCCCCGGTTCACATACAGGTTGCCGGCCTGCACGGTGTCGACCCATTCGGCGATCTCCTGGGCGTCGAGGGAGTGCAGTCCGGCGGTCAGCCCGTAGTCGACGGCGTTCTGGTAGCGGATGGCTTCGGCCAGCGTGCGCGCGTGCATCACGCCGAGCACCGGGCCGAAGAACTCGGTGAGGTGGAAGTAGGACCCGCCGGTGACGCCGGAGCGGATGCCGGGCGACCAGAGCTGCCCGACGTCGGTCTCCAGCGGGTCGTCGAGCAGTTTCGGCTCAACCAGCCAGCGTTCGCCGGCGCCGAGTTCGGTGAGCGCGTGCAGCAGCTTGCCGGCCGCCGATTCGATGATCGGCCCCATCTGGCTGTCGGGCTCGGCCGGCCGGCCCACCCGCAGGGAGGTCGCGGCATCCACCAGCTGGCCGAGGAACCGGGTGGACCTGGCGGCTGAACCGACGAGGATGACCAAGCTCGCGGCGGAGCATTTCTGGCCGGCGTGGCCGAAGGCGCTCTTGATGACGTCGGCGGCCGCGAGGTCGAAGTCGGCGGACGGGGTGACGACGATCGCGTTCTTGCCGCTGGTCTCGGCCAGCAACGGGAGGTCTTCGCGCAGGCCGCGGAAGAGTTTCGCGGTCTCGTATGCCCCGGTGAGGATCACCCGGTCGACCCGGGGGTCGGCGAGCAGCCGGTTGCCCAGCGTGCGGTCGGGCAGGTCGACCAGGGCCAACAGGTCCCGGGGCACACCGGCTTCCCAGAGCGCCTCCACGAGCACCGCTCCGGTGCGCTGGGCGACGGTGGCGGGCTTGATGATGACGCCGGATCCCGCGGCGAGGGCGGCGAGCACGCCGCCGGCGGGGATGGCGACGGGGAAGTTCCACGGTGGCGTGACCACCGTCATCCGAGCGGGCACGAAGATGGCGCCCTGCACCCTGTCGAGATCACGGGCGCGTTCGGCGTAGTAGTGGGCGAAGTCGATCGCTTCGCTGACCTCGGGGTCGCCCTCGGCGATGGTCTTTCCGGTTTCGGAGGCCATCACTTCGATCAGGCGGTCCCGGTTCGCGGCGAGGGCGTGACCCGCCCGGTGCAGGATGGCGGCCCGTTCAGCCCCGGACTTGCGGGCCCAGTCGGCGGCGGCATCGATGACGGTGGTGATGGTCGTCTCGAGCGCCTCCTCGTCGGTGACGCGCGCCCGGGCGATGGTGTCGACGCCGAGCCGCGAGTGCTCGACCCTGGCGAGGATTGCGCGACCCCAGGCGCGGTTGGCCGGGAGGGACGGATCGGTGTCCGGCTCGTTGTGGAAGCCGCCGAGAACCGACAGGCTCCGGGAGACCGAGCCCCTGGTGAGGCCGAGCACCATCGCGGTGAGGTTGGGGTCGTCGTCGGGCGCCGGCGGGGTGGTGAGGGCCGGGGTGTCGGGCAGGCTCGGCAGTGGTTCCAGGGGCACGACCACTGAGCGGTCCTGCCGGCGATGCGGTGCCGGAGCGTCGACGGGGCCGCGCTTGGTCCCGGCCTCGAGGGCGGCCAGGGAGGCGAGGAAGCGCCGCTGCTCGCGGTCGAACAGCGCCGGAGTGTCGGCGAGTTCGAAGACCGCGGACATGAAGTTCTCGTCGCTGGCGTTTTCTTCCAACCGGCGGACCAGATAGTTGATCGCCACGTCGAACTCGGCGGGGTTCACGACGGGCGTGTAGAGCAGTAGAGCCCCGACATCCTTTTTCACCGCTTCTGCCTGGCTGGTGGCCATGCCCAGGAGCATTTCGAAGTCGACCCGGTCGTCGACGCCGCGCTGCTGGGCGAGCAAGTGCGCGTAAGCCACGTCGAACAGGTTGTGGCCGGCCACACCGATGCGCACGGCATCGGTGTTCTGGGGTGTGAGCGCCCAGTTCAGCACGCGCTTGTAGTTGGTGTCGGTGTCCTGCTTGCTTGCATAGGTGGCGAGCGGCCAACTGTGGATTGCCGAGTCGACGCGCTCCATGGCCAGGTTGGCGCCCTTGACGATGCGAACCTTGATTGCTGCGCCGCCGCCGGCGCGTCGGGCATGGGCCCACTGGGTGAGGTCCTGGAGCGCACCGAGCGCATCCGGCAGGTACGCCTGCAGGACGATGCCGGCCTCGAGGTTCTGCAGGGAGGGCTGGTCGAGGAGACGTTTGAAGACCGCGATGGTGAGACCGAGATCCCGATACTCTTCCATGTCGAGGTTGATGAACTTGGGGGTCGGCGATGCTGCGGCCAGCTCGTACAGCGGGGTGAGCCGCAGGACCACACGGTCGACGGCTTCGTCGAATGCCCACATCGAGAGTTGGCTGATGATCGCGGAGACCTTGATCGACACGTAGTCGACGTCGTCGCGGGCCAGGAGCTCCCGCGTGCCGTTGAGGCGGCGCAGCGCCTCCTTTTCACCGAGCACCGCCTCGCCGAGCAGGTTGATGTTCAGCCGGTTGCCGGATTCACGCAGCAGTGCGATCGCCGGACCGAGCTTGTCGGGGGTGGCGTCGACGACCAGGTGACCCACCATCTGGCGCAGCACCTTGCGGGCCGCGGGGATCACCAGCCAGGGCAGCACCGGGCCCATGACACCGCCGACTCCGATGGCGCCGCGGAGCACCGGCGGCAGGAAGTCCGGCGCCAGCTTGGCCACCCGTTGAAGGTTGTACCCGGCGACCATGACGTCCTCCGGGCGCATGACGCCGTCCACGAAACCCACCGTGAAGTCCAGTCCGTTGGGGTCCTTCAGCACGCCGGCCAACCGCTCCGCCGACACGTCGGCAGGGATCGCGGCGCTGTCCGCCAGCCACTTGGTTACGAGGGCCACAACCTCCGCACCGAGGTCCTGCTGCACGTTCGGAATGGGATTGGTCATGCTCCTGAGATTAGTCGCAGCAACCCCTCGAGGTGCTCGTCCACGGCCGCGATGTACCGGCGTTTCTCAGCCTCCGGCACGAAGGCTGCCAGGAACGAATTGCGCGCCAGGGTCGCCATCTGGTGCGGGTCGAGGCCGAACTCGCGTTCGATGCCGGTGAGGTTGTCGTCGACGTAACCCCCGAAGTAGGCGGGGTCGTCGCTGCTGATGGTCACGAGCAGGCCGGCCTCGATCAAGGCGGGCAGGGGATGCTCGGCCAGGGTCGGCGTGGCGCGCAGGGACACGTTGGAGAACGGGCACACCGTGAGTGGGATCCTGCGATCGCGCAGGACCTGAACCAGTCGCGGGTCTTCGATCGCTCGGATGCCGTGGTCGATGCGTTCGGCACCGAGCAGGTCGAGCGCCTCCTGCACGTAGTCGGGACCGCCCTCCTCACCCGCGTGCGCCACTCGGTGCAGTCCGAGGGCACCGGCCCGGGCGAAGACCTCGGTGAACAGCGACGGCGGGAAGCCGACCTCGGCGGAATCCAGCCCGACACCGATGAACTGGTCGAGGAAGGGGACGGCCGCATCGAGGGTCTCCAGCGCGGCGGCGCCGCCGAGGTGGCGAAGGAAGCACAGGATGAGGTCGGCCGAGATACCGAGGTCCCGGCGGGCGTCCCTGAGGGCGCGGGTGAGTCCGCCGAAAACGACGCTGAGCGGGATGCCGTTGGCGAGGTGGGTCTGCGGGTCGAAGAAGATCTCGGCCCGGCGCACCCCGGCCCCGGCGGCCCGAACGAGGTAGGCCATCGCGAGGTCGTAGAAATCGTCCTCGGTGCGGAGCACGGCGAGGTTTGCGTAGTAGATGTCGAGGAACGACTGGAGGTCGGTGAACCGGTACAACTCCCGCAGCTCGTCGGGGTTGTAGCTGGGCAGCGGCACGTTGTTGCGACGGGCCAGCGTGACGAGCAGCTCGGTCTCCAGTGTGCCCTCGATATGCACGTGCAGTTCGGCGATGGGCCAGGGGGCGACGGTCATGGGTGTCTCCAGCGTGATCGAAGTGGGTACCTCAACGTACCGGTTCCCGGGTGGGCGCTGACGCAGAAGAGCCACCCGGTGAGGGGTGGCTCTTCTGGTGATGCCCAAGTTGAGTCCGGCTTGCGGGGTTTCGACGGGCTCGACCGGCGGGTGGCTGGGTTGCGCAGGCTAGCGGCGGCCGGCCGGTGGGGGGCGCTCCCGGTCGTCGGTCGAGCGGGTCGAGGCCTGGTGACGGGCGGGTT
>NZ_JAODBG010000039.1 GCF_025463825.1 Cryobacterium sp. | reverse complement strand
GCGCAGAGCCTCCGGCAATCTGCGGCATCCCGAGCATTTGAAGCTGGAGCCGATGTGAAGGTGATCCAGCGCATGCTGGGTCATGCCGACGCGAAGATGACGCTGAACACCTACCGGCACCTGTGGCCTGACCGTCTGGACGACGTAGCCAGTGCTGTATCTGACGCACGAGAGCGAGACCTAGGTCAGAAAGTCATCCTGACTAAATCCTGACTGGGGGCAAAAGGAAACCCCCTCTCATTTTGTAAACGCCTGATGAGAGGGGGTTTTTGGTGCACCCCCCCGGACTTGAACCGGGAACCCGCTGATTAAGAGTCAGCTGCTCTGCCAATTGAGCTAGAGGTGCGTATTTCCGGCGGGACTTTCCCCCGCCGACATGAGACATTACCATCAGATTCCGGCCCCGCGCCAATCGAAGGCCGATATCGGCGTGTCGGGGCGCACTCACTATTCTGAGGAGCGTGACCGAGACCCCGCAGCCCACCCTCGCCGACGATCTCACCCTCGCGCTGGAGCTGGCCGATGCCGCCGACGCCATCTCGATGGCCCGCTTCGAAGCTCTCGACCTGATCGTGACCACCAAGCCCGACCGCACTCCGGTCACGGATGCCGACCAGGCGGTCGAGCGCGCCATCCGCACCCTCCTCGCCGGGCGGCGCCCCGCCGACGGGATCCTCGGCGAAGAGTACGGCACCGCCGGTTCGACCACCCGCCAGTGGATTCTCGACCCGATCGACGGCACCGCCGGGTTCCTGCGCGGCATCAACATCTGGGGCACGCTGATCGCCCTGGCCATCGACGGGGTTCCGGTTCTCGGCGTGGTCAGTTCCCCCGCGCTGGGCAAGCGCTGGTGGGCGGCCGTCGGCGGCGGTGCCTGGTCGGCCGACGCGCGCTTCCCGGACGCACTACCGAAGCGCCTGCGCGTCTCCAGTGTCGAGGCCCTCGCCGACGCGTCGATCAGCTACGGCAGCATCCAGCAGTGGGATGCCGCCGGTCGGCTGGACGCCCTCGTGTCGCTCACTCGTCAGGTCTGGCGCACCCGCGCGTACGGAGACATGTGGTCCTACATGCTGCTCGCCGAGGGGCACCTCGACATCGCCGGCGAATTCGACCTGCAGCCCTACGACATGGCCGCGCTCGTACCCATCGTGCAGGAGGCCGGCGGCCGTTTCACCTCGGTGGACGGCCGGGACGGCCCGTGGCACGGCAGCGCCTTGGCCAGCAACGGCCGGCTGCACCAGGTCGCGCTGGCCGCGATCGCCACCCCGACGGCCTGAGCCGGCGCGCACCGACGCCGCCCGATGCTGCGCGCATGAGTACTCC
The DNA here is from genome assembly GCF_025463825.1 of Cryobacterium sp. Taxonomy (GTDB): domain Bacteria; phylum Actinomycetota; class Actinomycetes; order Actinomycetales; family Microbacteriaceae; genus Cryobacterium. The sequence continues at coordinate 4,163 of NZ_JAODBG010000039.1, read as the reverse complement.
CCCGGCGTCCGCGGTACGGCTGCTCCGCTGCGCGCTGCTCTGTGGAGCCCTCGCCATCTTCTCCGGCTGCAGTGCCGGTGAGGCGCTGATTCCGTCCGAGGCCGGGCCGCTCGCGGTGGACGGCGCCGACGCGGCCACCCTTGCCGTCGGCGATTGTGTCAATGCCGTGTCCGGCGACATCCTGGCCGGCGTCGACGTCGTGCCGTGCGCCGAGGCGCACGATTGGGAGGTCTACTCCGTCCTCACCGTCGCTGGTCCGGCCGCCGGCGGGGACCCTGACGCTGTCGTGGCCGCCGCCGAGGAGGGCTGCGGCGCCGCGTTCGGGCCGTTCCTCGGCCTGTCGTCGAACGCGACGTCCGACCTCGGCTACACCTACCTGGTCCCGCCGGAGAACACCGGAACCGAGTCGGTCGAGATCGTGGTGCACTGCCTGATCGGCGATATGACCGGCCCGGTCAGCGGCTCTCTGGCCGGCGCCGGGCGGTAGTCGGGCCCATCATTCCGGGGCGGCCTCGGCCCCACTGGCATCAGTGTCAGCCGTCTCCAGCGGATGCCAGAGTTCGTTCTGCAACACGAGGGCCAGGTTCCGAAGCAGCACCACGTCGACGGTCTCGGCGGAGCGGGGGGTCTCGTCGTACACGCAGAGCGCCCCGATGCGCTCCCCCGACGGGGACTCGATGGGGAACCCGACGTAGAACCTCAGCCGGGGCCCAGAGACGACCAGCGGGTTGTCAGTGAACCGCTCGTCGAGGAGGGCATCCGGTACGACGAGGGCCCCAGGTTCGAGGACGGTGATCGTGCAGAACGAACAGCTTCGCGGAATCTCAGTGACTCTCAGGCCCACCATCGATTTGTGCCACTGCCGGTCGCCGTCGAGCACGGTGAAGGCGGCCGCGCTGGCGCCCAGGGAGGACCTGGCCAGGGCGACGATCCGGTCGAAGCGATCCTCGGGGGCGGTGTCGAGCAGGTTCAGTGCCAGCAGGGCCCGATGCCTGGCGTCCTCGACCTCCTCGGGCGTGCGGCCATCCGGGCGGCGAGGGTGTCCGCCCAGACGTCGTAGTCGCTGGCGGACCGGAACCGGCCGGATGCCGACGCCACAGTGCTGGGCAGCGGCACGAAGGTGATCCCATCCGTGGCCGCGCAGAAGAGGATGCTCGCGTCGTTGAGCGCACGGGCCTGCGACCCGGCCAGCGCACCGAGCGGCGTCTGAAACATCGGCAGCGAAGCCAGTGCGGCGATTCCGGCCAGGTAGATCTCGGTGCCGCCGGCGCTGGAATGCCGGAGGCGCTCGAGCAGCCGGGCCAGGTCGTGCCGCCACGCGCGCGGTGACGTGAGCCGGCCGGCATCGCCGATTCCCAGGGTGAGCCCTATCGCGTCATAGCGATGGAGGGTGTCGAAGTCGATGTGGCGGTGCGCCGAGCGCACCGTCATCCTCGAGCGGGCGATCACATCGACATCCGTCCCGCGGCCGGTGCGGGCCGACACCGCCCTGGCCAGCGAGCCCGGCAGGCCCAGGGTGTGGCTGAGCACGCCCCAGCCGACCGCTGCGCCGCCACCGACGATGAGGATGCGCGCACTGTCCAGGCCCGCGGAGTGCACCTGCGGAGCGTCCCGGGGGCTGGGGATACCGGCGACTTTCCGCTCCAGGTTCGCCGCCCAGCCGCGCATCACCGGAGCCAGCAGCCACTGAGGATTTCGTGCACAAGACCCCCACCGGATGCGCTGAGGCCAGACCCGGCCGCAAGCGGACACTGTACACAACTGGCTCTCATCATACGCATCCGCCGATGTCCTAAGATTCTGTAGTGTCTCCCGTTACCGCACCCTTGCGCATCGCCCTGGTTTCCTTGCATACGTCTCCCGGCGCGGAGCCCGGTTCAGGTGACGCCGGCGGCATGAACGTGGTCGTCCGGCACCAGGCCGAGGCCATGGCCGCCCTGGGCCACCACGTCGAAATCCTCACCCGCCGCTCCTCCCCCGACATGCCAGCCGCGCGTCGTCTCGCCGCGGGCGTCACCGTGCGTTACCTCGACGCCGGACCACTCACATCGGTGCCCAAGGGCGATCATGAGGGCTTCATCGACGAGTTCCGTTGCCGCGCGGCCGCGCTCGGTCCGTGGGACGTCATCCACTCCCACCATTGGTTCTCCGGCATGGCGATGCTGCCACTCGCCCGCAGCCTCGGCGTGCCGCACGTGCAGAGCTTCCATTCCATCGCCGCCGACGCCACCACCCCGCTTTCGGACGGAGAACGCCCGGAGTCCGGCGGACGGATGGCTGGCGAAGCCTGGCTCGCCCGCGAATCCGATGCCATCGTGGCGGTCAGCGCCGCCGAGGCCGAGACCGTGGTGCAGCGGCTGGGTGGATCGCCCGAGCGCATCACCGTCGTGCACCCCGGCGTTGACGGCTCCCTCTTCCACCCCCGCACGCGGCCGCCGGCCCGCGGCGCGGCCGAGCGGGGCTACGCGGTCGTTGCCGGGCGACTGCAGCCGCTCAAGGGGCTCGACCTCGCCATCGAAGCGGTGGCGGCGGTGCCGCTTCCCCTGCGCCCGGAACTCGTGATCGCGGGTGACGCCTCCGCCGACTACGAGGGGTACATCGACGAACTCACCCGGCTCGCCGCCGTCCACGGCATTGCCGACGGCGTGCGCTTCGTCGGGCCGCGCTCGCGGGTCGATCTCGCCGCGCTGTTCCGGAACGCCAGGGTCGTGCTGATTCCGTCGCACTCCGAGACCTTCGGCCTCGTGGCATTGGAGGCCGCCGCCAGCGGCGTTCCCGTCGTGGCACAGGGCACCGGCGGCCTCCGTGAGGCCGTGCTGGCCGGGGACACCGGCCTGATCCTGGAGTCGCGCAACCCTCGTGACTGGGCGGAGGCCCTCACCGAGGTGCTCGGCAACCCCGAGCTGGCCAGCCGGCTGTCGGTGGCCGCTCGTGCGCGCGCCGAGATCTTCGACTGGGCCCGTTCGGCCGCTGCGCTGCTCGACGTGTACCGCGCCCTTCTGCCGGTTCCGGTCAGCTCGTGAGCCTTCTCGACAGCCAGGGGTCGGTGCTGTTCGTGCACGCCCACCCCGACGACGAGACGATCTCGACCGGGGCGCTCATCGCCGAATACGTCGCCAGGGGCAGCGAGGTGTACCTGGTCACCTGCTCCCGCGGCGAACGCGGCGAAGTGGTGGCCGGCCCACTCACGGCGCTGGCCGGCACGGCGCAGCTGGCGCGGGAACGCGAGCGGGAACTGGCCAGGGCCACGCGCATCCTGGGCGTCACCGAACGGTTCTGGCTGGGTGAACAACCGGCTCGCGTGCAAGGACTCGCCCCGCGCCGCTACCGCGACTCGGGCATGATGTGGATCCGGCCCGGCCTGGCCGGCCCCGCCCCGGACGCCGCCGAGGACGCCCTCTCGATGGCGTCGCTGGCCGAGGTTGCCAAGGACCTCGTTGCGCTTCTCGCGGTACTGCGGCCATCGCTGGTGATCAGCTACGACGACGGCGGCGGGTATGGGCATCCGGACCACGTGCGCGCCCACGAAGCCGCACTGGCGGCCAGCGCCGCCACCGGTACACCGTTCGCCGAGGTGCTCGAGAGGCCGGCCGTGGATGGCGAGTGGTTCGACCTGCCCCAGCACCTGGGCCTGGTGACGGATGCGCTGCGCGCGCATGCCAGCCAGCTCACGGTGCACGGTACCGACATCGTGCACTCGGGCGGCCAACGGGAGCCCATCGGCACCTCCGCCGGCCTGCGGCTGCATCCGTCGGGACGCTGAGCGGCTTAACCGAAAAATGCCGCCCGGTGGGACGGCACTTTCGGATACTCAGCGGCGTGTGGCAACAACCAAATGGTGGAGACTAGTGTCACATCTGCGTGTCTCCCGGGCCCGTGTGTATCCCGTTGAGACTGGTGTAGCACGGGCCCGTCGCGCCATGCTGGTTGGCAGTGTATCCCGACTGGCCTATGCACGCGCGTAGAACCGCGGCCCTAATTGAACGGTCATCGGGACACTGCTTTGCCCAGCTATCAGCTGGTACAGGCGGACCCGTTTGGATTCTGAAATATGGCCGCTGCAGACCGATCGATAGCCGCCTGAATCCCCAGGTTCGCGACTTCACGAAAGAGTCACCCGTCTGTCAACGGGCTGGACTGGCGGTCAAGAAAAGTCTAAGAAA
>NZ_JAODBG010000033.1 GCF_025463825.1 Cryobacterium sp. | reverse complement strand
CTGCTGCTGGCCCTGCTGCTGCTCACCGCCCACGGCGATGGCCTCCTTGCCCTGGTATCCGCTGAGAAGCTGGATGACCTGCTGGCGCACGCGGTTGAGGTCGGCGCCGAGCTTGACCAGCAACAGGGCGGCCACACCCTCGCACTCGCGCATGAGGCCGAGCAGGATGTGCTCGGAGCCGATGTAGTTGTGGCCCAGCTGCAGCGCCTCGCGCAGCGACAGCTCGAGGACCTTCTTGGCGCGCGGCGTGAACGGGATGTGACCCGTCGGCTGCTGCTGGCCCTGGCCGATGATGTCCTGGACCTGTTCGCGCACGGCATCCAGTGAGATGCCGAGGCTCTCCAGGGCCTTGGCGGCCACGCCTTCCCCCTCGTGGATGAGTCCGAGCAGAATGTGCTCGGTTCCGATGTAGTTGTGGTTGAGCATCTTGGCCTCTTCCTGGGCCAGGACGACGACACGACGAGCTCGGTCGGTAAATCTCTCAAACATATGAACACTCCCTTGGCGCCAGGGCGGTTATGGCACCGATACAAAGAGAGTAACCAGCGAAGCCCCGGATGCGTGCCTCTGTTCGCCGTGGGCGTGACGCATTACGCCGACCTGCTCTCCTGCGGTCGAGTTGCCCCGCCCGACGGGGGCATGTGGTCCGCTGCGGGGCAACTCGGCGGAGCACCTTGCGGGAGGCAACGATAATCGATATGGTTTGTGCACCCACCACATATCGATAATCGTTAGGTACGGATGATCATGCGAAGCACCGCACGCACCGGCCCGGGCGAGCGCTCGACCAGGCTCGAACGCCGGACGGCCCGCCTCCTCACCTGGATAGTGCTGGTCGGCGCCGTTGCCTGGGGCCTGCTGGCCACCGCGTACGGCATCGTCACGGTCGTCGGCCAGCTGCTGAGGGACCGGTTCACCGTCGAGCTATTGGCTCAGACGCCATTGCCCGACGCCGCATCCGCCGGCTCGGCCCGGCTCACCAGCGGCACCTTCGATTCGGCCGAGGTGACCATCGCCGGGCTCAGCGCGTTGCCGAGGTTCCTGCTCACCCTCCAGGGCTCGACCGCCCTGGCCACCACGCTGCTGATCTCGGCCACCGTCGGGTATTTCTGCTTGAGCGTGCTGCGCCGCCGCCCGTTCACCAAGCCGGTGTTCCAGCTGGTTGCAGTGGTGGGCTATGCGCTCATCATCGGCACCGTGCTCGGGCAGGGTTTCGGCGGTCTCGGCGGCATGATCGCCGCCGGCGAGCTGAACCGCGACCCGGCCGACGGCTTCTGGCCGATGGCCACCCTCGTGGACCTCGGCCCCGCGGCGACCGGGCTGGTCCTGCTCGTCGCCGCCGCCGCGATCCACCTCGGCCAGCGCCTGCAGGACGACACCGACGGGCTCGTCTAGTGCCTCCTGTCGAGGAGGACGAGAACACCGGCATCCATTGCCGGCTCGATGAGCTCCTGGCCGAGCGTGGGCTCACCCTGACCCGGCTGAGCGAACTGGTCGGCATGAGCGTCGTGAACCTGTCCGTGCTGAAGAACGACCGGGCCAGGGCAATCAGGTATTCCACCCTCGCCGCCATCTGTGCGGCGCTGGATTGCGAGGTGGGCGACCTGCTCGTCCGCTCGGCCTGACAGCGGCGACGCGGTGCCCCCTTGCGAGGGGGCGGGAGGGCGCAAATACTGGCAGCATTCGGCTCCACGACTTCGCGACTTGCGTTTCGCAGGCGAAAGGCGGTGGCACCATGAACGTTTCGATCACTCCCGCCGGCCCGGCCGGCACCACCGGATCCCGCCGACGAGATCGCCCGGCTCTCCGCCGAGAACGCCCGGCTGCGGGCACGCGTCGGCCCGGCCGCCGAGCACCGCGCGGCCCGCCGTTGGCGGGCGTTCTTCGCCGCCCTGCTGATCACCCTCGGGGTGCTGTTGGCCCCGATCAGCGTGGTCGCGTACTGGACGAAGGGATACGTCAACGACACCGACAGGTTCGCCTCCTCGCTGGGCCCCCTGGCGGAGGACCCGGCCGTGCAGGCGTACCTGGTTGACCAGATCGTGACCGTCGTGAACGACAATGTCGACATCACCGGCATCACCAAGGACCTCTTCGACGGGTTGTCGACCCTCGACCTGCCGCCGCAGGCCAAGAACGCACTGGGGCTGCTGCAGCAGCCCGCGGTGCAGGGTGTGCAGGGCCTGATCGAATCGGCGGCGACGAGGATCGTCAGTTCCGACGCCTTCGCGCAGCTGTGGGAGCAAGCCGTGCGGACCAGCCAGACCCAGGTCATCGCGGCGCTGGAGGGCGAGTCCACGTCCGCGCTGGCGATCAGCGACACCGGTAAGCTCGGCATCCAACTCGGACCGATCGTCGCCGAGGTGAAGAAGGAACCCGTCAATCGCGGCTTCGGGCTCGCGCAGAACATCCCGGAGGTCGATCGCACCATCGTCGTGGCCCAGTCGGATTCCCTGGTGCAGGCCCGCACGGGCTACCAGCTGCTCAACGTCCTCGGCTTCGTCCTGCCGTTCGTGAGTCTCGGCCTGATCACGCTCGGAGTGCTCGTGGCCCGGCGGCGCGCGCCCACCCTGATCTGGGCCGGACTTGCCCTGGCGGCCTCCATGGCCCTGCTGTCCGCCGGCATCGCCGTCCGCCGCATTCTCTTCGTCAGCGCGGTGTCGCCCGCGTACCTGCCCACCGACATGAGCCGCGCTCTCTACGACGCCGTGGTGCCGTTCATGAATACGACGGCCCTGTCGGTCGGGCTGGTGGGGTTCACCGTTGCGGTGGTCGCCTACCTCGCCGGTCCCTTCCACGGTTCGACCCTCCTACGCCGTGCCACCGTCCGCACGGCATCCCGGCTCCGCCGGGCAGCGGCGGACGCCGGCGTCAGTACCGGCCGGTTCGGCGCCGTCCTCTTCACCTACCGCCGGGTGGCCCACGTGCTGATCGGGCTGGCCGCCGCCGCCGTCGCGATCTTCTGGCGCCCCCTCCCGGCGTCCGTCATCATCTGGACCGCCGTCCTCGCCCTGGTCCTGGTCCTGCTGGTGGAGATGCTGCAACGCCCGCCCGTCGAGCGCGCCGGCGGCACCGCCGATGGGCTGCCGGACGCCCCAGCACCGGCCCCGGCAGCCGGGCCGCCCGCCGATACCCGGCCGTTGCCCCCGGGGGACCCTGACGACCTGCAGGGCCAGACCGCGCCCACCGAACGACTCGAACCCGCACCCAGCCGCGTCCGGGCGGATTAAGCTCGAAGGGTGAGCAACCTCGAGCGCGACCCCGCCGAAATCGTCTGCACCGGCAGCACCCTTGAGGACACCGCGGCCGCCGTGGTGATCCTGCAGCCGCGGGACGTGCCCCTCGGCGGGCCCCGCGCCATGAGCGTGCGCCGCACCCTGCCCCAGCGGGAGCGTTCGCTGATCGGTGCCTGGTGTTTCGTGGACCACTACGGGCCCGACGACGTCTCCGTCACCGGCGGCATGGTCGTACCGCCGCACCCGCACACCGGGCTGCAGACGGCGAGTTGGCTGTTCGCCGGGGAGGTGGAGCACCGCGACAGCGTGGGCAGCCTGGCCCTCGTGCGCCCGGGCGAGCTGAACCTGATGACCGCGGGCGGCGGTATCAGCCACTCCGAGGTGTCCACCCCGACCACCACAGCGCTGCACGGCGTGCAGCTCTGGATCGCGCTCCCCGACTCCACCCGGCACCAGCACCCGCACTTCGAGAATCACGTGATCACGCCGACGCTCGTCGACGATGTGACCCTGCACATCTTCATGGGCGAGCTCGCCGGTCACCGGGCGGCCGCCGCCGGCGACACCCCCCTCGTCGGCGCGCAGCTGGACCTGCCCGCCGGCGCGTTGATCGACCTGGCCGTCCAGGCGACCTTCGAGCACGGGGTGCTGGTCGACACGGGTGCGGTGCAGGTCGCCGGCGCGCCCGTGCAGCGAAACGAGCTGGGCTTCGTTGCGGCCGGGCCCACCGGCATCCGGCTGGAGAACACCGGTGACGGCGCCGCCCGGGTCCTGCTGCTCGGCGGCGAACCGCTCGGCGAGCAGATTGTGATGTGGTGGAACTTCATCGGCCGCACCCACGACGAGGTGGCGGCGTTCCGCGCCCAATGGCAGGCAGAGGTGATCAAGGGCACGGATCCCGCCGGCCGGTTCGGCCAGGTGGCCTACACCGGCGCCGCCCTGCCGGCGCCGGCGCTGCCCAACGTGCGGCTGAAGCCGCGCCGCTGAGGAGCGGCTACTGCACCGCGGAGGTGAGCCGCGCCAGGTTGTCCAGGATCGTGGACTTCAGCGGCTGCTTCATCCACTCATCCAGGGTGAGTTCGCGGCTGTCCGCCCGGTAGCCGTCCTCCACCTTGCGCAGCTGTTCTACAAAGGAGTGCCCGCGCACCATCAGGGACACCTCGAAGTTCAGGCTGAACGAGCGCATGTCCATGTTGCTCGAGCCGATCACTGCCACGTCGTCGTCGATGGTGAAGTGCTTGGCGTGCAGCACGTACGGCTCCTTGTACATGTAGATCTTCACGCCCGCCCGCAGCAGCTCCTCATAGTAGGAACGCTGGGCGTGGTAGACGAGGGCCTGGTCGCCGATCTCGGAGACGAACAGTTCCACGTGCAGTCCGCGCTGCACCGCGGTGGTGACGGCGTACATGATCGACTCGTCCGGCACGAAGTACGGGCTGGTGATCACGATGCGTTCCTGCGCGTAGTAGAGCAGGGCGAGGAACAACCGCAGGTTGTTCTCCCCCACGAAGCCGGGCCCGCTGGGCACCACCTGACAGTCGATGGGATCGGAAACCTGCTCCGGGTGCACCGGTTCGATGTCGCGGGTGAGCAGCTCGTTGGTCTCGCTGTACCAGTCGGTGATGAAGATGGCGTTCAGGCCGGACACGATGGGGCCCTCCAGCCGCACCATCAGGTCCTTCCACTTGAGCCCGCGGCGGATGTTGCCCTTCATGTTGTAGGTGCGGTCGATCACGTTCTGCGAGCCCATGAAACCGACCCGGCCGTCGACGATGACGAGCTTGCGGTGGTTGCGCAGGTCGGGGCGTTGCCACTTGCCCTTGAACGGCTGCAACGGCAGCATCAGCTCCCACTGCACACCAGAGGCGGTGAGGCGGCGCTTGGTTTCCTTGAAGCCGGGCTTCCGCATCGACTGGATGTGGTCCATCAGCACCCGAACGGTCACACCGCGTTTGACGGCGTTCTCCAAGGCGTCGAAGAACGGGCCCGTCGTGTGGTCGAGGGAGAGGATGTAGAACTCGACGTGCACGTATTTGCGGGCCTTGTCGATGTCGGCAGCCATCGCGGCGAGGGTTTCCTCGTAGTCGCCGTGCAGCCGGGCGCGGTTGTCGCCGACCAGGGGCATCGAGCCGAGCTTGCGGTTGAGGGCCACCACCGATTCGAGCCAGCCCGGCCACGGGTGGTCGCGCTGCACTCGTTCCATGCCGGCGGTGCTGTCGAGGATGAACTGGTTGATCTCGGCCTGCATCTCCACGCGCCGCTTCGGCAGCGTGCGGAAGCCGATCAGAAGGAAGATCAGGGCGCCGATATAGGGGATCAGGAAGATCGCCAGGAGCCAGGCCATGCCGGAGGTGGGCCGGCGGTTCCGGGGCACCACGATGATGGCAACGACCCGGATGGCGAAGTCAATGAGGAATGCCACCACGAGGAGGATGGTGGACAGGTCGAATTCCGGCACGGCTATTTAGTCGGCTTGTCGAGGCCGAGCTTGGCTCGTTCTTCAGCTTCGACGCGGGCGTACGCGTTACGCTCCGTGCGGTCGGCGCGGATGATCGCACGCATGATGATCCAGAAGATCACCCCGACCAGAACGGTGGGCGCGAGCGAGAACAAAGCGTTGGCCCAGAAGCTATCCATAGTCCTACCAGCCTAGACGACCCCGCCGGGCGCGAGGTCCCGGGTTACTTGGTGAGGATGCCGAAGATGCCGGAGCCGAGCAGGTAGAGGCCCACCGCGCCCACGACGATCCAGATCATGATCCGGTTCGTCGAGGCGCCCTTCTTGCCGTCGTCGTCGGGCTTCAGCTCGTCCTTGGGCAGATAAGTCATCATGCGGTCACTTTACCAACGGGAACAGGATCGTCTCGCGGATGCCGAGGCCGGTCAGGGCCATCAGCAGCCGGTCGATGCCCATGCCCATGCCGCCGGTGGGCGGCATGCCGTGCTCGAGCGCCCGCAGGAACTCCTCGTCCAGGCGCATGGCCTCCGGGTCGCCGCCGGCTGCGAGCCTGGCCTGCTCCACGAAACGTTCCCGCTGCACGACGGGGTCGACGAGCTCGGAGTAACCGGTGGCCAGTTCGAAGCCGCGGATGTAGAGGTCCCATTTCTCCACGACACCGTCGATCGAGCGGTGCCCGCGTACCAGCGGGCTCGTGTCGACCGGGAAGTCCAGCACGAAGGTGGGGCGCACCAGGTCGCCCTTCACGAAGTGCTCCCAGAGTTCCTCGACGTACTTGCCGTGGATGGGGTGGTCGACCTCGACGCCCTCCGCGGCGGCGAGGCCCTGCAACTCCGCCAGCGGGGTCGCGGGGCTGATCGCGCGACCGGCCGCGGCCGACAGGCTGTCGTACATGCTGATGCGGTCCCACTCACCGCCCAGGTCGAACTCCGTGCCGTCGGCCCAGGTCACCACGTGCGAGCCGGCGATGGCCTGCGCCGCATCCTGGATCAGCGTCTGGGTGAGCTCGGCGATGGAGGTGTAGTCACCGTAGGCCTCGTAGGCCTCGAGCATCGCGAACTCGGGCGAGTGGGTGGAGTCTGCGCCCTCGTTGCGGAAGTTGCGGTTGATCTCGTAAACCCGGTCGATGCCGCCGACGACGGCGCGCTTGAGGAACAGCTCCGGGGCGATGCGCAGGAACAGTTCGGTGTCGAACGCGTTGCTGTGCGTGGAGAACGGCCGGGCCGAGGCACCGCCGTGCATGGTCTGCAGCATCGGGGTCTCGATCTCGAGGAAGCCGCGCGCGGTGAAGGTGGCGCGTAGGCTCGAGACGGCCCGGGACCGCTGGACAACGGTGGTGCGGGCCTGTTCGCGGGCGATGAGGTCGAGGTAGCGGCTGCGCACCCGGGTCTCCTCGCTCAGTTCGGAGTGCAGGTTGGGCAGCGGCAGCAGTGCCTTCGCGGCGATCTGCCATTCGGAGACCATGACCGACAGCTCACCGCGGCGGGAGGAGATGACCTCGCCGGAGATGAAGACGTGGTCGCCGAGGTCGACGAGGTCTTTCCAGCTCGCAAGTGAGTCCTCGCCGACGGCGGCCAGCGACACCATGGCCTGGATGCGGCTGCCGTCGCCGGCCTGCAGGCTTGCGAAGCACAGCTTGCCGGTGTTGCGCAGGTGCACGATGCGGCCGGCAAGTCCCACGGTGTCGCCGGTGGCGGCATCCGGTTCGAGGTCGCCGTACCGGGCGCGCACGGCCGGGATGGTAGTGGTGACGGGCACGGAGACGGGGTACGCACCGCCGGCGGCACTGGTCGCGGCCGCGTTCAGGCGGTCCCGCTTGGCCAGGCGCACGACCTTCTGCTCGTTCATTTCGGCCTGCGCAGCCATCTCGGCCTGCGCGGCGACGTCCTGTGCGGCCTGGTCGTCGTCGCCGGGCACGGGGGCGGGGGTGGTGCTCATGCGGTTCTCCGTCGGTGGGTGTACCGGGCAGCGCCCGGCCACCCCGTCTCAATGCGGTTAGGGAATGTCCAGTGAAATGTTGTCGATGAGCCGGGTGCTGCCGACCACCGCGGCCACCAGCATCCTGGCCGGGCCGCGATAGTCGTCGGCGACCGGCAGGAACGTCTGCGGATGCACGACAACGAGATAGTCAAGCTTAACCAGAGGCTGGGCGCCGATCACCGCGTGCGCGGCCACGATCGCGGCTGGCACGCCACCGGGAGCGGCGACGGCGGCTTTCGCGAGCCCCACCGACAGGGACCGGGCCGCGGTGCGGGCGGCCTCGTCGAGGTTGCGGTTGCGGCTGGAGAGGGCGAGGCCGCTGTCTTCGCGCACGGTGGGAACGACTTCGATCGTGGTGCGCAGGTTGAGGTCGGCGACCATCCGCTCCACCAGGAACACCTGCTGGGCGTCCTTCTGGCCGAAGACCGCCACGTCGGGTTCGACGATGTGGAACAGCTTGGCGACGACGGTGAGCATCCCGTCGAAGTGCCCCGGCCGCGCGGCACCCTCGTAGAGGCCACCGACCGCGCCGGCGGTCACCCGGGTCGACGAGGCGCCGGCCGGGTACATCTCTGCGGCGTGCGGGGCGAAGACGAACGCGGCGCCCTCCTCGGCCAGCGCGGCCACATCCGCGTCGAGGGTGCGGGGGTAGGTGTCGAGGTCTTCGTTCACGCCGAACTGCAGCGGGTTGACAAAGATCGACACGACGACGATGTCGCCCAGCGCGACGGCGCGGCGAACGAGCGCCCGGTGCCCTTCGTGCAGGGCGCCCATGGTGGGCACCAGCACCACGTGGGCGTCGCCGCCCTTGGCCGCGGTGTTCTGCTTCGCGAGGCAGAGCCGGTTTCGCAGCTCGTCGATCGTGTCGAGAACTTCTGGCTTGGTGAGCACGGTCACTGGTCCTCCGGGTCGAACGGGTCAAACGGGTCAAACGGGTGGAATGGATGGGGCGGGCCGGGCCGGCCGTCGAGGTCGCCCAGTTCGTCGAGCGGGTTCGCCGCGCCGGTACGGGTGAGGGCGTTCTCGATGGCCGACCGGACGAGGGGCGCGATCACCGCGCCGGGCTGCTCGATCCCGATGCCCTGCAACAACCGGGTGGCCTGGTCAACGATAGCCGTCGAGAAGGCCGTCGCTGTCTCGATCGCCTCGGCGTACGCGGCACGGTCACCCTCGGCGACGATCACCGGCTCGCCGCCCATCTCCACGACCAGGGCCTGTCCGATGGGCAGCACCGGCCCGGGCGCGGTGACGGCGAAGTAGCTGTCGGCGAGGCGGGTGATGTCCAGGCTGGTCCCGGTGAAGCTCATCGCCGGGTGGATCGCCAACGGAATCGCGCCGGCGCCCAACGCCGGGCCGAGCACCGCCGTTCCGTACCGGGCGGAGGTGTGCAGGACGAGCTGACCCGGCCGCCAGGTGCCGGTGGCGGCGAGGCCGGTCACCAAACTCTCGAGCTGGTCGTCCGGCACCGCGATGATGACCAGCTCGCTACGCTCCACGATCTCCGGCACGGTCAGCACCGGCACCAGCGGCAGGATCGCTTCCGCCCGGTCGCGACTGGCCTGCGAGATCGCGGAGATTCCCACCAGGGCGTGACCCGCACCGGCGAGGGCCGCGGCGAGGATCGGGCCGACGTGGCCCGCACCGATCACGCCGATGCCGAGCCGCCCGGGACGCCCGCTCACGGCGCCACCTCGACCGGACGGCTCCAGTGGTGGCTGGTGTCCGAATCGGCCGACACGATCGCGCCGGCCGCGACGAGCTCGAACAGGCGCACCGCCTCGGCCACGTCGATCACGCCGAGGGAGGCCGTGACCGAGCCGGTGACGGTGTGCAGGCGTGCGCTGGCGAGCCTGAGCCGGCGCCGCACCGGCCCCTGGTGGATGGCGACGCTCTGCAGCCGCGCGAGCGGCACGAAGATCAGCTCGCGGGCGAGCACCCCGCGGCGCAGCACCGCGGTTCCCGTCGAGACCGCGAACCCGGTGCGGCGCCAGGAGAACGGTCGCAGCCAGGCGGCCCGGCGGGGCGCATTGCTGAACCCGTCAGCGCCGCCGCGGGAGATCAGGCCCCGCTCGATCAGGGCGCGCGGCTCGTCGCCACTAAACCCCGGCAGCACCAGCTCGAGCACCCGGGTGACATCCCCGCGGGAGCCTACCGGCAGGATCGTCGTGGCCGCCTGGCCGGCGGCACCGCTGTTGGTGGAGTGGCCGGCCTTGTTAATGCTGACCTGCCACCAACCGAACGGCCGCCAGAGCAACGGCTGGCTCACGCCCACGGCGTGGATGCGGCCGGGCGGCAGGGTCTCGTTGCTGGTGGTGAGCAGCCCGAAGCCGACCCGCACGCCAGCGCTGGTGCCGGCGATGCTATAGCGCAGGGACTTGGTGATCCGGGTGAAGTAGAACCCCACGCTGGCGATCAGGAACGGGAAGATCGCGATCAGCAGCCAGCCGGTGCTGCCGGAGACGACGCTGACGATCAGCACCGCGATGGCCAGGACCACGAAAACGGTGAAGCCGCTGAACACCGTGGACCCGATCAGGCGCAGCAACGGGATCCGCACCACCGATTCGGGCGGTGCCGCGTCGGGGTCGAGCTCGGGAGCGAGGAATTCACCCACCCGGGCACTGGCGTAACCGCCCACGCCCGATCGGGCCGGACCGCCGTCGGCGGGCAGGGCAAAGGTGCCGTCGGTGCCGTGGGTATTGTCGGTGCTGTCGGCCCCGCTGCCGGCGAGCAGGCCGTCCGGCGCGGTGGGCCGCGGCGCCCTGGCGCCGCCGGCGAGCTGCAGGATGTCCCGGCGCAGTCCGTCGGCCAGCGCGGAGCCCAGATAGGCCAGTTGCACGTTCGCGTCCTGGCCGGCCACGCTCACTTCGAGTTTCGCCGCGCCGAACAGTCGCGGGATCAACGGGCGCACGATATTGACACCCTGGATGCGGTCCAGCCGGGCCTGCCGATGGCTGCGGAACACCACTCCGCTGCGCACCTCGACGGACTCGTCGCCGACCCGGAAGGTGTGCATCCGCCAGGACAGGGTGAAGACGACGAGGATCACGATCAGCACCACCGCCGTCGCCAGCAGCGCCCAACCGACGACGCCACGTTCGTAGATCTCGTCGAGCGGGTCACCGGACTCCCGGGGGATGCCGAAGACCAGGTCGACGAAGCGTTCGCGCAGGTTGGCGATCACGAAGCCGAGCATGGCGAAGATGAAGATCCCGCCGCGCAGCACCGGGCTCGCGGGATGCAGCCGGTGCCATTCCCCGTCGGCGAGACTGGTCACAACCCGGCCCGCCGGCTTTCAGCCAATTCGACCAGCCGGTCCCGCAGCGCGTCCGCGTCGTCCTCGGCCAGGCCGGGGATGGAAACGCCGGAGGTGGCTGCGGCGGTGACGAATTTGAGGTCGGCCAGGCCGAGCCAGCGGGCGACCGGCCCGCGGGTGATGTCGACCAGCTGCATCCGGCCGTACGGTACCGCCACGAACCGCTGGAACATGATGCCGCGGCGAAAGAGCAGGTCGTCCGCGCGCAGCTGGTAGCCGATGGAGCGAACCCGGCGGGGTTCGAAGGCCAGCGAGACCAGCGTGACCAGCGCGATGATGCCGCCCACGATCGCGGCCCAGCTCTGCTCAAGGAGCAGCCAGAGGCCCCCGGCGACGACGCACACGATCACGAGGAAGATCACGCTGCCGACGATTTCGACCATGACGTACTTCGGGGACACCCGCTGCCAGACGCCGGCCTCCGGCAGGTCGAGCCGGGCGCCGACGGGCGGCACGACCGGGGCCGGCCCGGCCGGGGCGGCCGGCACCGCGCGGGCGTCCGGCTCCGCGAGGACGTCGGGAGCGGCCGGGGCGGCCGAGCCGGCTACCGCGTCGTAGGGAAAGGGCGCGCCGGTGTCGGTGCCGCGGTTCTCAGACACGAGCTGCGCCCCCTTCGTCGTGGTCGTGGTCGTCGTCGGGCGGGAGCGTGCAGAAGTGTTCCGCGAGCAGTCCGCCCGCGAGCAGGATTGCGGCGCCGAGCGCCATCCCGATTGCGAGCCACAACGATGCTACCGCCGGTACCACCGAACGGGTCAGGATGTACGCCACAACGCCCAGGCCGAGGCCCAGCAGCAGCGCACCGCTCAGGCTGGACGCCTTGGCGAGCACGGCGACGCGCATCGCGATGAACGGGTCGACCCGGCGGGCCGACCTGCTGCGGGTGGATTGGCGGATCTGCCAGGCCAGGGTCAGCAGGATGGCCGTGATGAGCACCAGCGCGACCGGCAGCGTGACCGGTGGCACGAGAATGGCCCGGCCGGCGGCGGCCGCGCCGAGTTCGGCGAGGAACGCCACGACCAGGCCGGCCAGGCCGAGGCCCAGCAGCGGGCTCGGGCGGGTGCGTCTCATCGGGTGTCGCCGGCGGCGGCGGCCGGGTCGGTGTCGTCGTCCGGGGTGCCCGGCGCCGGGCGGTCGGCCGTCTGGTGCAGGGTGCCTTCATGCGCCACCTCGGTGTGCGCGGGGTCGGTGCTGGCGGTCACCGGATGCGCCCTGGCCGTTCGGTGGGCCACGGCGAGCAACTCGCGCACCCGGCCCCGGCCGGGCAACTGGGCGTCCGGGTCGATGTCCGCCCACGGGGCGAGCACGAAGTCCCGCTCACCCGCGCGAGGGTGCGGCAGGGTCAGCCTGTCGTCGTCTATCCGCAGGTCGCCGATGCTGATCAGGTCGATGTCCAGGGTCCGGTCGCCCCAGCGTTCCTGGCGCACCCGGCCATGGTGGGCCTCGATGGCGTTCACGGCGTCGAGCAGCGCGTGCGGCTCCCCCGCCCAGTGCAGCGTGATGACGAGGTTGAGGTAACCGGGCGCCGACGGGTCGACGCCGTCGGGCTTGACGGCGTCGGAGGCGTAGACCGGGGACACCGCGGTCAGAACCGCGCCGTCCAGTTCGGCGATGGCGCGAACGGCGGCGGCCAGGGTGGCCTCCCGGTCGCCGAGGTTGCTGCCGAGTGCCAGTACTGCGGTGGGCGCGTCGGGAGGTGTCATGGTTGGCTCCGTTCGATCTGCACCGAGACATCCGCGAAGGGAATCTCGATGGGGGCAGCGGGCTTGTGCACCGTCACCCGAACCCGTTCCGCCGCCTCGTGCGCGAGCACGACGTCGGCGATCCGCTCGGCGAGGGTCTCGATGAGGTCCACCGGGTCGCGGCGCACGGCATCGGCGACTTCGACCGCGAGTTCGCCGTAGTGGATGGTGCGGGCCAGGTCGTCCCCGGCGGCCGCCTGGCGGAAGTCCAGCCACACCGTCACGTCGATGACGAACTCCTGGCCGTTCTCCCGTTCGAAGTCGTAGACGCCGTGGTATGCGGTGATCCGCAACCCGGTGAGGGTGATCGAGTCGGTGCTCATGACCCTATTCTGGCCGAATCGACCCGGGCCAGCACGTTCAGGGCGGTGCGGGTGCCCGCAACGTCGTGCACCCGCACCGCCCAGGCGCCGGCCTGGGCGGCGAGCACGCTGAGGATCGCGGTCGGGAGGTCGCGGTCGACGATCGCCGCGTTGTCCGGGAGCACCCCGGCCAGGAACCGCTTGCGGGAGACGCCGACCATGACGGGCAGGCCGAGCGGGTCGAAGGCGTCGAGCCGGGCGAACACGCGCCAGTTCTGCTCGGCGTCCTTGCTGAACCCGAGACCGGGGTCCAGGATCAGCTGGCTGCGCTTGACGCCGGCTGCCTCGAGGACGGCGACCCGGTCGGCGAGTTCGGCCACAACGGTGGCGACCACGTCGTCATAGGTGGCCAGGCTGTCCATGCTGCCGGCATGCGCACGCCAGTGCATGGCGATGTACGGCAACCCGGTGCGGGCGACCACGTCGGCCATGCCGGGGTCGGCGAGGCCGCCGGAGACGTCGTTGATGATGTCGACCCCGGCCGCGGCGGCGAGCTCGGCGGTCCCGGCGTTGAGGGTGTCGATGCTGGTCCGGATGCCGAGCCGGTGCAGTTCGGTAAGGACGGGCAACACCCGGTCCTGCTCGACCTGCGGCGACACCCGGCCGGCGCCGGGCCGGGTGGACTCTCCACCGACGTCGATGAGGTCGGCGCCCTCAGTCTGCAGGTCGAGGGCGTGCCGCACGGCGGCGTCGGTGCTCGCCCATCGGCCGCCGTCGCTGAAGGAGTCGGGGGTGACGTTGAGAACGCCCATCACGAGCGTGGTCCCTGTCACTGGGAGCCGCCGATCAGGGCGATGATCTCGGTGCGTGCGGCGGGCTCGAACAGGGCGCCGCGGGTGGCCAGCGTGACGGTGCTGCTGCGGGTCTGGCGGGGACCCCTGGTGGTGACGCAGCCGTGGCTGGCGTCGAGCATCACGAGTACTCCGCGGGGCGCCAGACCCGCCTCGAGCGCGTCGGCGATCTCCTCGGTGAGGCGTTCCTGCAGCTGGGGGCGCGCCGCGATCGTCTCGACGACAGCGGCCAGTTTGCCCAGGCCCACGATCCGCTCGCCCGGCAGGTAGGCCAGGTGGGCGATACCCAGGAACGGCAGCAGATGGTGTTCGCAGACGGAGCGGAATTCGATGTCACGCAGGAGCACGAGGTCGCCGGTGCGGTCGCCCACGGGAACGGGATCGCGCAGGTGGTCGAGCGGGTCCTGGCCGACGCCGGCGAAGAATTCGGCGTAGGCGGCCGCCACCCGGTGCGGCGTGGTCTCGAGGCCGGCCCGGCCGGTTTCCTCGCCGATGGCGGCAAGGATCTCGGCGACGGCCGCCTCGATGCGTGGCTGGTCGACTCCCACTTGGCCCGGTCTACGCGGTTGCGGGGCGCGGGTTGCGGGCCGGGGCGCGCTTGGGCTTGTCGGCTTCGGCTCCGCCGCTGGTGACGCCACCGTCGACGGCAGCGCCGTCGATGGGCGCCTTCGGGGTGGGCATCGCGATGGGCGGCACGTCGGAGACCGGGCGCTTGTCGCTGGAGAGCCACTGTGGGCGCGGCGGCAGCTTCTCGACGTCGGCGAAGATCTCCACCAGCGCGGTCTGGTCCAGGGTCTCGTGCTCGAGCAGCTTGGCGGCCAGGTCGTCCAGGATCGCCCGGTTGGCGTTGATCACCGCGTAGGCTTCGTCGTGGGCGTTTTCGAGCAGCTGGCGCACCTCGGTGTCCACCCGCTCGGCGAGCCGCTCGGAGTAGTCGCGCTGGTGCCCCATGTCACGGCCGAACATCATCTCGCCCGACGCGGAGCCGAGCTTGAGCGGTCCGACGTCCGAGCTCATGCCGAACTCGGTGACCATCTTGCGGGCCGTTGCGGTGGCCTTCTCGATGTCGTTGGACGCCCCGGTGGTGGGGTCGTGGAAGATGATCTCCTCGGCGACCCGGCCGCCCATCGCGTAGGCGAGCTGGTCGAGCAGTTCGTTGCGGGAGACCGAGTAGCGATCCTCCAGCGGCATCACCATGGTGTACCCGAGGGCGCGGCCGCGGGGCAGGATGGTGATCTTGGTGACCGGGTCGGTGTTGCGCATCGCCGTGGCCACCAGGGCGTGGCCGCCCTCGTGGTACGCGGTGATGAGCTTCTCCTGGTCGCGCATGACGCGGGTGCGGCGCTGCGGGCCGGCCATCAGCCGGTCGACGGCTTCGTCCAGGGCCCGGTTGTCGATCAGCTGGGCGTTCGAACGCGCGGTCAGCAGCGCGGCCTCGTTGAGCACGTTCGCCAGGTCGGCGCCGGTGAAACCGGGCGTCTTGCGGGCGAGCACCTCGAGGTCGACTCCGGCGGCCATCGGCTTGCCCTTGGCGTGCACCTCGAGAATGCGCTTGCGGCCGAGCATGTCGGGCGCGTCGACACCGATCTGTCGGTCGAACCGGCCCGGGCGCAGCAACGCCGGGTCGAGGATGTCGGGCCGGTTGGTGGCCGCGATCAGGATCACGTTGGTCTTGACGTCGAAGCCGTCCATCTCCACCAGCAGTTGGTTGAGGGTCTGTTCGCGCTCGTCGTGGCCGCCCCCCATTCCGGCGCCGCGGTGGCGGCCGACGGCGTCGATCTCGTCGACGAAGATGATCGCCGGGGAGTTCTCCTTGGCCTGCTGGAACAGGTCCCGCACGCGGCTGGCGCCGACACCGACGAACATCTCGACGAAGTCCGACCCGGAGATCGAGTAGAACGGCACGCCGGCCTCACCGGCGACGGCGCGGGCCAGCAGGGTCTTACCGGTTCCTGGAGGGCCGTACAGCAGTACGCCCTTCGGGATCCGGGCGCCGACGGCCTGGAACTTGGCGGGCTCCTTGAGGAAGTCCTTGATCTCCTGCAGCTCTTCGATGGCCTCGTCCGCGCCGGCGACGTCGGTGAAGAAGACCTGCGGGGTCTCCTTGGAGACCAGCTTGGCCTTGGACTTGCCGAACTGCATGACCTTGTTGCCGCCGCCCTGCATGCCGGAGAGCATCAGCCAGAAGAACGCACCGATCAGCAGGACGGGCAACAGGATGCCCAGAAGCGACAGGAACCAGCTGG
>NZ_JAODBG010000106.1 GCF_025463825.1 Cryobacterium sp. | reverse complement strand
GGCCAGCGGCGGCACCTCGGCCGCGGCGGGAGCGGCAGCGGAGGCGGCACCGGCGGAGGCCGGCTCAGCGGCGGCCTCGGCGGTGGCTGTCGCCGTCTGGTGGTAACTGTCCAGGATCGGCCACCAGGCCTGGTCCACCGAGTTCTTGTCGATGAGGTAACGTTCGTAAAATTCGTCTACGAGCCACTCGTTGGCTCCGAATTCAGCAGCGGCCGTCTCTTCAGACCCACCGCCGGTCAACTGGTTCGACACAGCTGATCGCCCACTCTCTTCGTTGATTCTGATTGTCCATGGCGATCACAACCGCCGGGTCAGTGTGTTGATATCAAGACTAATCCCCTCACGGCGCTGCGCCGGTACGGCTTGTGGGGACTAGCGTTAAAACATGCAGTTCTATGGAGCGGTACCTCCCCACGATTTGACCTACTCTGACGTCTTCCTGGTGCCCAGCCAATCGGCTGTGAACAGCCGCCTCGACGTCTCCCTCGCACCCGGCGACGGCACGGCAGCCACAATCCCGATCGTGTCCGCGAACATGAACTCGGTGACCGGGCCGCGCCTGGCGGCCTCCCTCGCGCGGCGCGGCGGCCTCGGCGTGTTGCCGCAGGACATGCACCTGCAGGACCTGGACGCCGCCATCCGCTGGGTGAAGGCCCAGCCGGTGCAGTTCGACACCCCGTTCGTGTTCGGGCCCGACGCCGTCGTCGCCGACGCGCTGCGCCAGGTGCCGCCGGTCGAGGGCCAGGGTCTCGTCATCCACGGCGACGGCGAGCAATACCTGGGCTGCATCGACGCGTCCCGCCTGGCGAGCGCGCTGCCGGATGCCCGGCTCGGCGACCTGCTGCACGGTGCGCTGCCCTCCCTCGACGCCGAGGACATCGACAGCCCGCGCGGCGCGTTCGACGTGATGACCGCCGCCGACCTCGACTTCGCCCCGGTGCTGTTGCGCGGCAAGCTGGTCGGTACCCTCAGCCGCAAGAGCGCCCTGCGCTCCACCCTCTACCAGAGCGCCGTCGACCCGGACGGCCGGCTGCTGGTCGCCGCCGCCGTCGGCATCAACGGCGACGTGGCCGCCAAAGCGCGGGCGCTGGCCGCCGCGGGTGTCGACGTCCTGGTGCTCGACACCGCCCACGGCCACCAGGCCGGCATGATCCGCGCGCTCCGCACGGTGTCGGCGCTGAAGCTCGGCATCCCCATCGTGGCGGGCAACGTCGTCACCGCCGACGCCGTCGAGCACCTCGTCGGTGCGGGCGCGAACATCATCAAGGTGGGGGTCGGCCCCGGCGCCATGTGCACCACCCGCATGATGACCGCGGTGGGCCGGCCGCAGTTCTCCGCCGTGCTTGAAACCGCCGAGGCCGCCGGCAAGCTCGGCGCGCACGTCTGGGCGGATGGAGGCGTGCGCTACCCGCGGGACGTGGCGCTCGCGCTCGCCGCCGGTGCGGCATCCGTGATGATCGGCTCCTGGTTCGCCGGCACCATCGAGGCGCCGGGCACCCTGGACACCGACGCCTCCGGCGCGCTGTACAAGGAAAGCTGGGGGATGGCCTCCACCAAGGCCGTGCGCGACCGGTTCGACCGGCTCGACCCCTACGAACTGGCCCGCAAGACCCTCTTCGCGGAGGGCATCTCCAGCTCGAAGATCTACCTCGACCCGCTACGCCCGTCGCTGGAAGACCTGCTGGACATGATCACCTCCGGGGTGCGCAGCTCGTTCACCTACGCCGGGGCAGCCAGCGTCGCGGAATTCCAGGACCGGGCCAAGGTCGGCATCCAGTCGGCCGCCGGTTACGAAGAAGGCAAAGCGCTGGTGGTGTCCTGGTGATCCGGGGCAAAATCCCCAGACCCGAACGGTATAGTTGGCCCTCTAATGGACGACCCCCCCTCTGCGCATCCGACCGACCATGAACCCTCGCCCGTAACCAGCGGCGGTGCTGCCCGTGTATGAGTGGATCATGCTCGGGTTCGGCCTGATCCTGACGCTGGGCACGGGCTTGTTCGTGGCCAGCGAATTCGCGCTGGTCAACCTCGACCGCTCCGACCTCGAGGCCCGCCAGGAACGCGGTGAAACCCGCCTGACGATGACCATCGCGGCGCTGAAGATCACCTCGACACACCTCTCCAGCGCCCAGCTGGGCATCACCCTCACCACCCTGCTCACCGGGTACGCCCTTGAGCCCGCCATCAGCACCCTCCTCTCCGGTCCGCTGGACCTGATCGGCCTGCCCGCCGCCGCGGTCCCGGTCGTCGGCTCCACCGTCGCCATCGTGCTGGCCACCCTGATCTCGATGATCATCGGTGAGCTGGTGCCCAAGAACTTCGCCCTGGCCCTTCCGATCCAGACCGCCAAGCTCGTCATCCCGTTCCAGACCGTGTTCACCACGGTGTTCAAGCCGGCCGTGACGGTGCTCAACGGCAGCGCCAACGGGCTGCTGCGCGCCGTGGGCATCGAGCCGAAGGAAGAGATTTCCGGAGCGCGCACCGCTGAGGAGTTGTCCTCGCTCGTGCGCCGGTCGGCCAGCGCCGGACTCCTCGAGGCCGACACGGCGACCCTGCTGCACCGCACCCTGCTGTTCTCCGGCCACACCGCATCCGACGTGATGACGCCCCGGCCCCGGCTGGCCAGCATCCAGCGCACTGCCAGTGCGCAGGCCGTCATCGACCTCACCCGGCAGACCGGCTACTCCCGCTTCCCCGTCATCGACGAAAGCGCCGACGACGTCGTGGGCATCGTGCACGTCAAGCAAGCCGTTGCCGTGCCCCGGTTCCGCCGGGCGGATGTCCCGGTGTCGGCGCTGCAGTCCGAGGCGCTGCGGGTGCCGGAGACCATGAAGCTCGACGGGCTGCTCGGTGAGCTCCGCGGCCGCGGTTTCCAGATGGCCGTCGTGGTCGACGAGTACGGCGGCACCGCGGGAGTCGTCACCCTCGAAGACCTGGTGGAAGAACTCGTCGGCGAGGTCGCCGACGAGCATGACCGCACCAGGGCCGGCATCGTACGCTCGCCAGGGTCGCTCACCTTCCCCGGCATGCTGCGGCCCGACGAGCTCGACGAGCGCGCCGGACTGAGCGTGCCGGAGAACGGCCCGTACGAAACCGTGGCCGGTTACGTGATGAGCGAACTCGGCCGCCTGCCCGTCGTGGGCGACATCGTTCGCATAGACACCGGTGAACTCCGGGTGGAACGGCTTGACGGCCGCCGCATCGACCGTCTGCGGTACACCCCGGACCCGCTTCCCACCGAGCCGCCGACCACGGATTCCATCCGCACCGTCCAGAAGGCAGCAGTGACCTCTTCAGCCCGCACCGTTCGAGAGGGAAACCGATGAACGACTGGGCCGGAATCGGCTGGCTGTTCGTGCTCCTGCTCGGCAACGCGTTCTTCGTCGCCGCCGAATTCGCCGTGATCTCCGCGCGCCGCTCACAGATCGAACCCCTCGCAGAGGCGGGCAAGCGGAGCGCACGGACCGCGCTCTGGGCGATGGAACACGCCACCCTGATGCTGGCCACGTCGCAGCTGGGCATCACGGTCTGCTCACTGCTGATCCTGAACGTCTCCGAGCCGGCCATCCACCACCTGCTCGAGATCCCGCTGGCGTTGACCGGGCTGCCGGAGGCCGCCGTGGGCACCATCGGGTTCGTGATCACCCTGTTCATCGTGTCGTACCTGCATGTGGTGTTCGGCGAGATGGTGCCCAAGAACCTGTCCTTCTCGATCCCCGACCAGGCCGTGCTCGTCCTCGCTCCGCCGCTGGTGTTCTTCGGGCGGGTGGTCAAGCCGGTCATCGTGGCGTTGAACTCGACCGCGAACGGAGTGATCCGGCTCTTCGGGGTGGAGCCCAAGAACGAAGCGACCAGCACCTACACCCTCGACGAGGTGGCCACGATCGTGAGCCAGTCCACCAAGGAGGGTGTGCTCAGCGACGACTCCGGCGCCCTGTCGGCGGCGTTCGAGTTCACCACGAAGAAGGCCAGGGACATCGCCGTTCCACTTGACCAGCTGGTCAGCCTGCCGGAGTCGGCGACGCCCGCCGACGTGGAGAAGGCCGTCACCCGGCACGGCTTCTCCCGGTTCGTACTCGACGGCGAGAACGGCGAACCGGCCGGCTACATCCACCTTAAGGACGTGCTGGGCCTGAACGTCGATCCCGTCGAGGTCGGCCGGAACGGCTACACCGACCCCATCCCGGGCAAGCTGATCCGCCAGCTGGTGTCGATCTTCGAAGACACCGACCTGGAAGACGCGCTGGCCACCATGCGGCGCTCCGGCGCGCACCTGGCCCGCACCTTCACCGCCACCGGCGATGCAACCGGGGTGCTCTTCCTCGAGGACATCATCGAGGAGCTCGTCGGCGAAGTGCAGGACGCCACCCGCCGGCTCTAGGCCAGGGCCGGAGCGAGCTCCGGGAAGACGCCGAGGATGCTCTCGATCACGCCCTCGTCGATGTTGGACGGGGCGAGGTGCCGGGCGCGCTTTCGGATGCTCGGGTGCGCGTTGGCCACGGCGTAGGAGTGCCCTGCAGCGTCGAGCATCTCGGCGTCGTTGAGGAAATCCCCGAACGCCATCGTCTGCTCCCGGCTGATGCCCAGGTGCTCCTGCAGGCGGATCAGGGCTGTGCCCTTGTTCGCGCCCGGCCGCATAATGTCCACCCAGTTGTCGCCGGAGATGACGACATCGGCGGAAAGGTCGAGGGCGCGGACGGCGGGACCGGTCCGGGTCTCCGCCCGGCCGCGGTCGAAGATCGCGAGCTTGAGCACGTCGTCGTTCGCGGCGGCGACGGTGACGTCGTCGACGACCTCGAGAGCGGCGTAGTACGGGCGCACCTGGGCGACGAAGGAATCGTCGGCACGCTCGATGTACGCGCTCCTGGCGCCGCACACGACGATGCCGAGGTCGGTGCCGGCCGCGGCCGTGGCGCGCACCCAGTCGACGACCGGAGCGACGATCGAGGGAACGACGGGCTCGAGCGCGATGGTGACGCCGCCCTGGACGATGTTGGTGCCGTTCTCCGCGATATAGACCAGACCGTCCCGGTCCCCGAAGACGGCCTGCAGGGTCTGGTACTGCCGGCCGCTCGCCGGCGAGAACAGGATGCCGGCGGCGAGGAGCTTGTCGAGCAGGGGCCAGAATCGGTCGGGGACCCGCCCGTCGGCGTCGAGCAGGGTGCCGTCCATGTCGGAGGCGATGAGGCGGATGTCGATGGGGACGGGAATTGCGGACGTCATCTCTTCAGGGTAACCGCCGACGTTCCCCCGCTGGTCGGTGCCGGCCAGCGGAAGCCCTCGCCGCCCAGTACCGGGCGGCGTAGCCTGTTCGGCAGAAAGGAAAGTGAGGTGTCTCATGTTGAGTCAATTGGAAGCCGCCGCAGTGCTGCCGGCGAAGAATTTGAGCCGGGCCAAGGCGTTCTACAAGGACAAGCTGGGCCTCGAGCCGGCCGAGGAGCGCGACGGTGAGTTGCGCTACCGCACCCCGGCCGGCGCCGCGGTGCTGATGTACGAAACCGAGAACGCGGGAACGGCCAAGAACACCGCCCTGCTCTGGGTGACTCCCGACGTGCAGGCCGAAGTCGACAGGCTGCGCCAGGCCGGGGTGGTGTTCGAGGAGTACGACCTGCCCGGGCTGAAGACCGAGAACGGCATCGCCACGACCGGCGGCGAACGTGCCGCCTGGTTCAAGGACTCCGAGGGCAACATCCTCTGCGTCGCGCAGGACGGTTAGCCGGTTTGCCCACCCGGCCGGGGGCGCGTCACTCCTCCGGCCAGGTGGCCCGCAGGTACGGGCCGGGCCAGTAGTCCAGCTGCACGCCCAGCTCGGCGGCGGCGCGGAGGGCGAAGTGCGGGTCGCGCAGGAACTCGCGGCCGAGCATCACCGCATCCGCCGCACCGGAGGCCACGATCCGGTCGGCCTGCGTCGCGGTCGTGATGAGGCCGACAGCGCTGACCATAACCCCCGCGGTCTCCTTCACGAATTGCGCCAGCGGCACCTGGTAGCCGGGCGAGAGGGGAATCTGCACGCCGGTGATGTTGCCGCCTGAGGACACGTCGAAGAAGTCGGCGCCGGCCTGCGCAGCCCAGCCGGCGACGCTCGCGGTCTCCTCCACCGTCCAGCCGCCGGGGGCGTAGTCGGTGCCGGAGAAGCGGACGAGCAGCGGCACCGTCTCGCCCACCTCGGCGCGCACCGCCTCGACCACGTGGAGCAGCAGCCGGGCCCGGTTCTCCAGCGAGCCGCCGAACTCATCGGTGCGTTCGTTGCTCAACGGGGAGAGGAACTGGTGCAACAGGTAACCGTGCGCGGCATGCAGCTCAAGCACGTCGAAGCCGGCACGAACGGCACGGCGGGCGGCCGCGACGAAGTCCGCGATGACCGTCTCGATCCCGGCCCCGTCCAGTGCCACCGGCTCGGCATAGCCGGGGAACGCGATCGCGGACGGGCCGAGCGGCGGCCAGCCGCCCTGCTCGGCGGGCACGGTGCCGCGCCGGGTCGCGCCCCAGGCCGGCCAGGTGGACCCCTTGCGGCCGGCGTGGGCGAGTTGGATGCCAGCGGTGGCGCCCTGGCCATGCAGGTGCTGCACGATCCGCGACCACGCGATCGCCTGCTCATCGGTCCAGATTCCCGTGTCCCGGTCGCTGATGCGCCCCTCCGGGCTCACCGCCGTGGCCTCGGTCACGATCAGCCCGGCGCCGCCGGCGGCCATCGCGCCGAGGTGCACGAGGTGCCAGTCGGTCGGCACTCCGTCACGTTGCTGGACCGAGTATTGGCACATCGGCGCTACCCAGAGCCGGTTGCGGACGACGACGCCGCGCAGACTGATCGGATCGAAGAGGGAAACCGCCGGGGCGGCGTCGAGTGCGGTGGGCGAGGCGGATGCGCTGATATCGGACACCGAAACAACCTATCGTGAGTGCATGGCGAAACCACGACGATGGCTGGAATGGGAAGCCGCCCAGGCGCGCGACTGGATCGCGGTGCCGCAGGCCGACGACGACAAGTACAGCCGCGGTGTGCTGGGCCTGTGCACCGGGTCCACCGGGTACCCCGGTGCCGCGGTGCTCGGGGTCGAGGCGGCCGGGCGCACCGGAGTGGGCATGCTGCGCTATCTCGGGCCCCGGCGGGTGGCCACCCTGGTGTTGCAGCGGCGCCCCGAGGTGGTCACCGCCGACGGGCGGGTGCAGGCCTGGCTGCTCGGGTCAGGGATGGACGCCGGCGCGCGAAGCGCAGACCGGACCACACAGCTGCAGAAGGCCCTCCGCCAGGGCCTGCCCACGGTGCTGGACGCCGGCGCGCTCGACCTCGTGGGCGCCGGGACCGGCGCGCGGGTGATCACCCCGCACTACCGGGAACTGGCCGCTCTGCTTCAGCGGTCCGGCGAGGGCGTCCCGGCCGAGGAGATCGCTCGGGAGCCAGGGGACTGGGCGGTCCGCGCCGCCGAATTGCTCGGTGTCACGGTACTGCTGAAGGGCAACACGACCCACGTCGCCTCACCCTCCGGGATCCGGTTGAGCGTGTCCGGTGCGCCGGCCTGGCTGGCCACGGCCGGTTCCGGCGACGTGCTCGCCGGAATCCTCGGCGCCCTGCTGGCAACCCACACCAGCCGTATCGACGCGGATGCCGACGCCATGGCGTCGCTCGCCGCCACCGCGTCGTTCGTGCACGCGGCGGCCGCGAGCCGGGCATCCGCCGGCGGCCCCATGCTCGCGCTGGATATCGCCGAGGCCGTGCCGGCGACCATCGCGGCGTTGCTGGCGTGAGCGTATGCCACAGTTGACCGTGCCCGAATCCACATCTCCCGACGGCCCGGCAGCGCAGGGCGCGGCAGCGAACCGGCCGGCCGGAACGGCGGCTCGCCGAACGGTGCTGCGCCGGCCCGTCGCCCTCTGGACGGGGTTCGCGCTCGTGCACGCCGTGCTCATCGCACTCAATCTCAGCGGGATCGGCTGGCCACTCGGCGACGTGGAGCAGGTCTATCTCGGGTGGGCGAATGGAACCGTCGCCGGCACCGCACGCTTGGGCGTCGACACCGCTTTCGTCTACCCGATCCTGGCCCTCGCCCCGATCCTCGCCGCCCTGGTCTTCGGCGCACCGCTCTACGCGCTGACCTGGCTGGGCCTGGTCACGCTGATCAACGGCGCGGCCTTCGGGATGCTCACCGGCCGGCGGCCCGGCAGCGCCGCCACCGTCGCGGCCTGGTGGTGGCTGGTGTTCCTGTTACTGCTGGGCCCGGTCGGTCTCGCCCGGATCGACTCGGTGACGGCGCCCCTGGTGATCATGGGACTGCTGTGGCTGCGCACCCGGCCGGTCGCGGGCGCCGTGCTGCTGAGCCTGGCGACCTGGGTGAAAGTCTGGCCGGTCGCGGTGATCATCGCCCTGGGGGTGGCGTCCGCCCGACGCCGGCAGGTCATCGCGGTGTTCGCGGCCACCTCGCTGGGAATCATCGGTTTCGCTCAGCTCTTCGGCAGTGGGCTGACCATCCTGAGCTTCGTCACCGAGCAAACCAACCGGGGCCTGCAGATCGAGGCGCCCGTGGCGGCCTGGTGGCTGTGGCAGTCCGCGCTGGGGATTCCGGGCACCCTCGTCTACTACGACCAGGAGATCCTGACCTACCAGGTGGTCGGCGCCGGCTCCGATGCCGTCATCGCGGTCATGACCCCCCTGCTGGCAGTGTGCGTCACCGCCGTGCTGCTGCTCGGCTGGCGAGCCCAACGCGCCGGCGCGAGCGTGGACCGGCTGTTCCCGCCGTTGCTGTTCGCACTGGTGCTCACCCTGATCGCGATCAACAAGGTCGGCTCCCCGCAGTTCATGACCTGGCTCGCCGCACCGATCATCCTCGGCCTGGTGGTCTCACCGCGGGCCTGGCCCGGCCCGGCGGCCGTGGCGCTGCTGATGGCCGGCCTGACCCAGCTGGTCTACCCGTACTTCTACAACGGCCTGCTCGCCACCACCCCCACCATGGTGCTGGTCCTGACGGTGCGGAACCTGTTGGAGCTGGTGCTGCTGGGTTGGATGATGGTACGGGTGTGGCGGCTCGGCAGCGCGTCCGGCCCCGATTCAGACACCGGTGCCGACCGGCATCGTTCGATCCTGAAGGAGTAATCATCGTGCTTGTCGCATTCTCAGTCGCCCCGTCCGGCGGCCCGTCCGATTCCGTGCACGACGCCGTCGCCGCAGCGGTGCGCATCGTGCGCGACTCCGGGCTGCCCCACCACACCGACTCCATGTTCACGACCATCGAGGGCGACTGGGACGAGGTCTTCGCCGTCGTCAAGGCCGCGACGGATGCCGTCGGCGCGTTCGGCAGCCGGGTGTCGCTGGTGCTGAAAGCCGACATCCGCCCCGGCTACACCGGTGAACTCACCGGCAAACTCGACCGGCTCGAGGCGGCCATGAAGGAGTCCGGCGCCGACTAAGTAACCTGCCCGGAACAATCGGCCCGTATTCTGGACCGATGCCCTCATTCTCCACCGGGACGGCGCCGCTGTCGCCGGCCCGCATCCGTCTTGCCCTGCTTGCCCTCGCCCTGGGCGGATTCGCGATCGGCGCGACCGAGTTCGTGGCCATGGGTCTGCTGCCCAACCTGGCCGCCGACCTGCTGCCCGGCCTGTACGCCTCCTCGCCGGACACCGCGAACGCCCAGGCGGGCTGGCTGATCTCCGCGTACGCCCTCGGCGTGGTGGTCGGTGCGCCCACCATCGCCGCGGCGGCGGCCCGCTGGCCCCGCAAGCAGTTGCTGCTGGCCCTGCTGGCGGCGTTCACGCTGGCGACCATCGCCTCCGCCCTGCTGCCGAGCTTCGGCCTGGTGCTGGTGGCCCGGTTCGTGGCGGCCCTGCCGCACGGCGCCTACTTCGGGATCGCGTCGCTCGTCGCGGCCGAGCTGATGGGCCCGGGCAAGCGCGCGCGCGGTGTCGCGATCGTGCTCTCCGGCCTGACCATCGCCAACGTCGTCGGAGTGCCGTCGATCACCTGGCTGGGCCAGGTCGCCGGCTGGCGGGTCGCGTACATCGCGGTGGCCGCACTGTTCGCGGTGACGTTCGTCGCGGTGATCGTGGCGGTGCCGTTCCAGGCCGGCAATCCCGGCGCCACCATGAAGAGCGAGCTGCGGGCGTTCGGCCGGTTGCAGGTCTGGTTCGCGCTGCTGATCGGCGCGGTCGGCTTCGGTGGCCTGTTCGCCGTGTACACCTATGTGGCGCCGCTCGTGATCGAGATCACCGGGCTGCCCGCCATGGCGGTGCCGCTGGTGCTCGTCGTGGTCGGCCTGGGCATGACCGCGGGCAACTTCGTCGGCGGCGCCCTGGCCGACCGCAGCGTGCGGCGCACCATGTACACGTTCTTCGGGGTGATGCTTGCAGCGCTGCTGCTGCTGGCCGTGTCCGCCCAGACCCTGCCGGGGCTGCTCATCGGTGTGTTCCTGGTCGGCGGGGCGGCGTCGGCGCTCTCGCCGACCATCCAGACCCGGCTGATGGATGTGGCGCACGACAGCCAGTCGATCGCCGCGGCGCTGAATCACTCCGCCCTCAACCTCGGCAACGCCCTTGGCGCGTACCTGGGCGGTGTCGTCGTGGCCGCGGGCCTGGGCTACCTCGCCCCGATCTGGGTGGGCTTCGGCCTGAGCGTGCTGGGTGTGGCGCTGGCGACCATCACCTTCGCCATCGACCGCAACCGCCGGCGCCGCGGTGTGGACGTGCCCTACGGCACCCAGCTGATCGACGTGGTCGGCTGATCCGCCCGCCGGGTGCCGGGTGTCCTAGTCGGACTGCAGCAGGATCCCGTCGTGGATGGCGCGCTTCCGCAGCGCGACCTTGGTGCCCACGTCGAAACCGGCCAGGCGGTACTTCTCGCGGATCCGCTTGAGGTAGGACTTCGCGGTCTCCTCCGAGATGCCGAGCTGGTGGGCGACGGCCTTCACCGGCTCGCCGGCGCCGTACAACGCCATCACCCGGCGTTCCTGCGCGCTCAGCCGCGGCGACGCGCCGGCGGAGCCGCTGTGCAGGGCCAGGTCGAGTTCGGCCGAGATGTACGACTCGCCGACATTGGCGGCGTGGATGGCGTCGACGATGGTGCCGGCTTCCTCGGTCTTGACGAGGTAGCCGAGCGCCCCGGCGGCCAGGGCCTCGCGCACCAGGGCCGGCTCCGAGTACGTGCTCATCAGGACGGTCTTCACACCGGCGGTCTTGAGCGTGGAGATCTTCAGGGACACCGGAATGTTGTCCTTGAGGTCCAGGTCAAGGAGCACCACGTCCACCGGGAACTCCGGGTGGGTGAGGAGCTCGGGCCAGGTCGTCACGGCCGCGACCATGTTGATGTCGTCCGCGGCACCCCGGATCCACTCGGTCAGCGCCCCCAGGAGCATCCGATGATCATCTACCAACGCCAACCGGATGGGATTGCCGATGAGCGTCACTGCTGCGTTCGTCACTGCTGCCTCCTGTTGCATGGTTCCCCCGACGGATGATCCTCGCGCCGGCTGGCGCGGTTACGCATCCGCTGGATTGTCAATACTGCACTCGATGTCGACGTGGAGTTGTCCGCTTCGAACCGTGTCGATGTGAGGGCCGACTGCACGGATGGCCTGCCACGTCTCCGGGTCGACGCGCCGCCGGGGTACGCCCTCGATGACGATCTGGATCGGAAACCGCAGCATTTCACCGACGGCGTGGCCGCTGGTGCGGCCCAGCGGCCCGAATACGAGCGAAACCGTCGGCTCCGCCCCATCCGTGTCGCTGATCAGAAGCCATATTGCCAGAAGAAGGGCGTCCCGCTGCACCGGTGAGAGCTGGCCGGCCAGCCCGAAGGGGTCGTCGAGGTTCACCGCGGGGCCGAGAAACTCCGACTCGGTGAGCGCGTGGTGCAGCCAGGTCTCCCGGCGGCCCTCGATGAGGTGCAGGCGCAGCTGGGTGGCCAGTGCGGCCGCGGCCGTGGACTTCGCCTGGCTCAGCGGCAGGGCGGTGCGGCCCGTGGCAACGTCATCGAGCAAGGTTTCCGCGTCGAGGTCGATGCGGGCCAGCTCCTCGGAGGCGAGCATTCCGACCGCTGAGGAGGACTGGGTGACGGTGCTCTGCACGAGCACTAGGTCGAGTTCGCGCTGCACCATCCGCCGGAACACCCGGGCGACGGATACCCCCAGGATTGGGGGGAACACGCACAGGCCGATGGTGAGGATGGCCGGCGCCAGCGCGAACGAATCACCCCGTTCGACGGTGAGGGAACCGGCCGAGACCACGGCGCCGAGCACCAGCGTCGCGGCCACGACGTCCCGGCCGCGCCGCACGGTGGCCAGGGCGGTGAACAACGCGCCGACCGCCGCCGCGGCCGTCGGGTAGGCGCCGGCGGTGTCGCCGCGGCCGTACCCGGCGAGGTCGAGGGCCACGATGAGCTCGCCGGTGGCGAGCACGGTCAGGAACAGCCAGGTGGGCATCCGGTTCGAGACCCGGTTGATGAAGACCAGGGTGGTCGCGCCGGCGAGGAGCAGCACCGCCCAGGCGGCCAGGGTGGGCAGCGGATCCGCGTAGAGCTCCCATTGATCCGCGAACCGCCACAGGAGGAACATGGCCACGATACCGGCGCTCAGGGACAGGCCGATGCCCAGGTGGCGGCCGCCCAGGCCGTCGCGGTTGGCGCGGGTGGTGTCGACCGTGCGCTGCGGCCGCCGGAAGGTGCGCCGGCGCTCGTCACGCTGATCGTCGAGAAGCTGCCGGTGCGCCAGCGCCGCGGGATCGGCGCGGGGTTCAGCGGAGACGGGACCTGCCGTCGATGTTCCCTGGCTCACTTGGGCACCTCCAGCACCACGGTGGTCCCGGCGCCGGGCGAGGAGAACACCCGTGCGTTGCCGCCGACGTCACGCAACCGGGCCACCACCGACTCGGCGAACCCGAGCCGTTCGGTGCTCACAGCGGTGAGATCGAAACCAATGCCGGCATCCGTCACCATGGCCCGCACGGTGACGTCATCGTCGGAGATGGTGACGTCCGCGCGACTGACCCCCGAGTGCCGGCGCACGTTCTCCAGGCACTCACCCAGGGCGAGCAGGAACGAATCGAGAACCTCGCTGGGCAGGAGCACCTGGCCGCTGCCGTGCCAGTCGACGTCGAGTCCCATCCGGCCGAAGCGTTGCTTGACGGATGCCAGAGTGCTGCCCAGCGTTCCGACGCTGGCCGGCTCCAGGGTATAGATGCCGGAACGGCTGGGAGTGGGCAGGCCGCCCAGCCGCAGCTGACGCAGCAGCTGGGCGTCCTCACCGGACTGCTGCCGCAGCGCGGCCGGAGTGACGCCGACCCCGGAGTGGGCGAGCAGGGTGAGGGTGGCCAGCACTGTGTCGTGCAACAGCCGGGCACCCTGCCGGCGCTGCGCCTCGAGCTCGCTGGCGTGCCGTTCGGCCTGGTGGGCCCGGCCGATCGCGGCGATGCGCTCCAGCGCCCGGGGCACGCTCTGCGCGATCCACCAGCCGCCGAGCGACAGCGCCGCCCATCCGCTCATCGTCAGGGCGAGCGGCAGGACGGAGCCGCCGGCCGAGATCGTGACGAGGGACACGGCCGCCACGGTGACGCCGAAGGTGGCGAAGAGCCCGATCTGCCGCCGGGGACCGACCACCAGGACGGGGGCGACGCAGCTGACCACCGCTCCGCCCACACTGCCGATGACTGCCTCCTCGACCAGGTTCAGCCCGACCTGGGCCGTCGACATCAGACCGACGATGAGGATGACGGCGGTGCCCAGCACCACGACCGGCAGCACCCAGCGCATGGCGCCGTTGCGACCGAGCAGGTACTGGCACCCGAGGATCACCATGATCAGGGGCAGCACAGCCAGGATCACGGGCAGTCGCACCCCGTTGGGAACCGCGAGGTACGGGAGGGTCGCTATCGAACCCGCCGCTCCGGTCGCCCGGGCGGCCCGGCGAAGGACGCGGTCTCGCTCTTTGGCGATGCGTGGCATGGCTGCTGGCTCCTCATGAGTGCTCTACCTGCACCTTATCGGCCCTTGCGGGATTTTAGACGGGTTGACTAGGGGTTTTGATGGGCAGTAAGCGCAGCAGGACGAGCCAGCTGACGAGCGCCATGGTGAACGCCATCAGGACGCCGGCGAGAACCCCGATCAGGAGGACGAGCACGGCCGGCTGGCCCGGCTGCCACAGCGGAGTGGCCACCGCGAAGAAGACGATCAGGCCGGCGCACCAGGCCGCCGCGCTGCCGGCGATCCACCACGCCGCCCCCCGGCAGTGCCGGCTGAGCTCGGCCCGTTGGGCGATGCCGATTACGGTGAGCAGCACCGACGCGGCCACGAGGCCGGCGGTGGCCTGCCCGGCCGCCGGCCAGCGCTGCCAGACGTCCGCCCACTCGGCCGGCAGCAGGCCGATGAACCATGCCACGGCGGCGCCGAGGGCTGTGGCACCCACCCATCGGGCCCGTGACAGGGCCGGCAGCCGGCTGCGGAGCACGTTGGCCTGCGTCCAGCCGAGCACGGCGCCTTCCACCGCGCCGGCCAGGATCAGGGCGGGGATCCGCACCGGGGAGGCGGCGAACGCCAGTTGAGCGAGCGCCGGCGCGAGGAACCCCACGGTTTCGCCGAGGGTGACCCAGAACAGCCAGTACTGCAGGAAGAGGCTGTCGGCGCTCCGGCGCTGCAGCGGGTTCGACGGTCCCCGCCGGGCGATGCTCATGGCGAGAACCACTCAGCCGGCCGGGTACCGGGGACGCTCCGGCGCGGCCGGCACGGCCGGAGCCGGCGCGCCCGGGCCGGTTGCGGGCGGGCTCTGGTTCGACCGGCCGCCCCTGGCCAGGCCGACCACGCCGAGGATCAACAGGAGCAGCCCCACCAGGACCAGGAGGACACCCACGCCCAGCAGCGCAGTCGCGACCGGGCCGAGCAGGCCGGTGCGGGCGCCGAGGCGCACGTCGACGGAGACCTGCTGGCCGGCATCCGCGTTCATCACCACGAGGGAGAAGGCGCCGGGCTCCCAGGACGTGGTGATCGACTGGCGGCCGGGCCCACTGGCCGATTGGATCCAGAAGTCCTGGGACGTGGGCGGTTCGGGCCGTTCGGTGCCGGGCACGTCGAGGTAATTCACCCGGAACGGGTCGGTCTGGATGTCGCGGACCTCGGTGTGGGCGACGCCGGCGAGATATCCGGCCACGTCGTCGGTGGGGGCGATGCCGACGAAGACGTCCGAGCCGGTGGTGCTGGCGACCTCCACGAGGAAGCTGGCGAGGTCGGGATCCACCGGCCCGGCGCCCTCCGGCACCCTGCCGGCGGGTGCGTCGAACCGGCTGGTCAACGCGTACGAGTCGGTGCTGAGCGCCTCGGCCGGGCTGGTGAAGAAGCCGTCGGTGCCCTGCGCGGCGTTCCCCAGGGCGGCGACCGCGCCACCGGCCACGAGGGCCCCGCCGAACAGGGTCAGGACGATGCCGAGGATCAGCATGATCAGG
Organism: Cryobacterium sp.; assembly: GCF_025463825.1. Classification (GTDB taxonomy): domain Bacteria; phylum Actinomycetota; class Actinomycetes; order Actinomycetales; family Microbacteriaceae; genus Cryobacterium. The sequence goes on along the minus strand of NZ_JAODBG010000106.1, from coordinate 63,547 downwards.
GGGCCGGGTTTCATTGCGGGTGGGTCCTTCCGACGGCCACGGATGCTGTCAGCGTTCTCCCGTTACGAGGGGCTGTCAACCCCGGGCGCGGCCGGCGGCGCGGCCAGGCTCCCGGGATCCAGCGGGCCCTGGTCCAGCCGGAACGGCGGGTATTCGTCGCGCATCAGGGCCGCGTAGACGACCACCCGGTAGAACCAGCGGTTCAGGCCGATGATCAGGTTGAACAGGCCCCGCCGGTAGCGGCCGCTGAAGAGCAGGATCACGGCCGCGATGAGCACCAGCAGGCCGAGGAGGGAGAACCCCGAGTCGGTGGTCCTGGTCCAGGCCGCGTCGTCGTTCCGCGACCAGGTCCACGACCAGGCGCCGCCCGTGATGATCGCGACGATGAACAGGTGCGGCAGAACCAGGAGCCACCATTTGACGAGCACGAGTCCATGCGAGAGATGGGCGGGGTAGTCCACCTCGAGGTCGGCCGGATAGTCGGTGGCGGCGAGGCTGAACGGCGGGTACCTGTCGGTGCCGAGCGCGGAGTACGCGTAGAAGCCCACCCGCCAGTTCCAGCGCAGGACGCCGACGTTGTAGGTGAAGATCGCGCGTGGATACCGGCCGGTGAAGAGGATCGCGAAGCCGGCGACGACGGTGCTCACCGCGAAGCCGACCCAGAGGAAGAACAGCACGATGAGGTGCGGGATCACCAGGATCCACTTGACCAGCCAGAGCGCCCGGGACAGGTCGGGGTCGAGGCGGCCGGTCAGCCGGGCCGGGTAGTCGGCGCCAGGCAGGTCGGGTTCGGCCGGCACGACGGGCACCGTCGCTTCCGGCCGGCTGGATGGGGCGGGTCCGCCGCGGCCGAGTCCGAGAACGCCGAGGATCACCAGCGCCAGGCCGATGAGCAGGGTGAGGATGCCGATGATCAGCAGGGTCGCCGCAGCCGGGGCCAGCAGGCCGCTCCGCACCCCGGCTTGCATGTCCACGGTCACGGCGGGGTCGGCATCCGCGTTCATCACCACCAGGGCCCAGGACCCCGGCTGCACTCGCCAGGTGAGTTCCTGGCTGCCGGCGCCGGAGGCGGAGGCCACCCAGATGTCCTGCTCTGCCGGAGCCTCCGGGCGCACCGAGCCGGGGACATCCGCGTAGCGCACCCGGAACGGATCGGTACGGATGCCGCGCACCTCGGTGTGGTCCACCCCGGCGAGGTAGTCGGCCACGTCGGCCGCGCTGGCGATGCCGACGAACACGCCGCCGGAGTCGGCGCCGGTCGCCTCCAGCCTGATCCGGGCGATGTCCAGGTTCAGCGGTGCGGGAACGTCGGCGCTGGTGACCGGACCGAGGGTCGGGCTGGTCAGGGCGTAACCGTCAGTGGAGAACTCGGCGGTGCGGCTGGAGAAGTAGCCGTCACGACCCTGGACGCCGTTGGCGATGGCCGCCACCGTGCCCGCGGCGACCAGCCCGACCCCGACCAGGGTCAGGATCGTGCCGATCAGGAGCATGATGAGCGGGCCGGGTTTCATGACAGCGAGTCCTCTCCGCGGGTCGAACGCTGTCAGACTTCTCCCGGGCGGGGCCGCTGTCAACCCGCGGGCGCCTCAGCCGAGCAGCCGCCGCAGCTGGGCGCCGACGGCGGCGTTCTCGATGAGGAACCCGTCGTGGCCGTAGCCGGACCGGAGCACGACGGGCGAGGCGTCGTCCAGGCCGACGCCGCCCCGGGCGAGGCCGGCCGCGATGATCCGCTGGCCCTCGACCGGGAACAACCTGTCGCTGTCGATGCCGACGACGAGGGTGCGCGCCGTGACGAGGCCGAGGGCCGCAGCGACCCCGCCCCGGCCCCGGCCGATGTCGTGCGAATTCATGGACTCGACCAGGGTGATGTAGCTGTTCGCGTCGAACCGGCGGGTGAACTTGTTGCCGTGGAAGTCCAGATACGACTCGACGGCGAACCGGCCGCCGCCGCCCAGCGGGCTCAGATCGCTCTGCCAGCTGCGCTCGAAGCGCATGTTGAGCTCGGACGGGCTGCGGTAGTTGAGCAGCGCCATCCGCCGGGCCAGGGCGAGCCCCCGGCTGGGGCCGGCTCCGGGCTCGGCGTCGTAGTAGTCGCCGGCGCGGAACAGCGGGTCGGTGCGGATCGCCTCGATCTGCACCGAGTTGAGGGCGACCTGGTCGGCGGTGGTGACCGGCGGGGCCGCCAGGACGGCCAACCGGTCGACCCGGCCGGGCTGGTCGATGCCCCATTCGAGCACGTGCATGCCGCCCATCGAACCGCCGATGATCGCGGCCCAGCGGTCGATGCCGAGCCGGTCGGTGAACGCCACCTGCGCGGCGACCTGGTCGCGGATGGTCAGGTACGGGAACCGGGGGCCCCACTCCGAGCCGTCGGGCGCGAGGGAGCCGGGGCCGGTGCTGCCCTGGCAGCCGCCGAGCATATTGGGTGCGACCACGAACCACCGCTCGGTGTCGATGGCCAGGCCCGGACCGACGATGCCGCTCCACCACCCCGCGGTGGGGTGGCCCGGCCCGGACGGGCCGACCAGGTGGCTGTCGCCGGTGAGGGCGTGCAGCACCAGGACGGCGTTGTCGCCGGCGGGGTTCAGCTCGCCCCAGGTCTCGTAGGCGATCCGCACGGCGCCGAGGTGGCCGCCGGCCTCGAGGTCCAGCGCGCCGATGTCCAGGAACCGGCGGTCGCCGACGGGGTCACCGTCGCGCCAGCCGCCCGTCACGGGCGGTTTGCCCAGCAGGGAGCGCACCTGCGCGTCGGTGACGAAGGTCGACGGGACGGTGTCCTCGGAGAATTGCCATTCCATATGGCTCAATCTTCTCGACTTTTCGCGCCCATCCGCGCATTGTTACGTCACTTGCGTCCCACCCGAGTCCGCGAAAGCGACCTATCCGTTGCCTCCCGAACGGGAAGCAACCGTTTCACCGCTCTCGCGGAACGGAACGGAACCGGACGGGACGGCTACGCGTTGGCGCGTGAGGCCAGGACCACGGCGCGGGCGGCGGCCAGTCCGGTTTCGAGGTCGGCCTGCAGGTCGACGACGTTCTCGATGCCCAGGGAGAGCCGCACCAGGCCGGGCGTCACACCGGCGGTGAGCTGCTGCTCCGGGGTGAGCTGGGCGTGCGTGGTGGAGGCCGGGTGGATCACGAGGGACCGCACATCGCCGATGTTGGCCAGGTGGCTGAACAGTGCCAGGTTATCCACCAGCGCCCGGCCGGCATCCAACCCGCCCTTGAGCTCGAAGGAGAGCACCGCGCCCACGCCCAGCGGCAGGTACTTGTTGGCCGCGGCGTACCAGGGGCTGGACGGCAGGCCGGCGTAGTTGACTGACGCGATGTCCGGGTGGTTCTCGAGGAACTCGGCGATGGTCTGCGCGTTGGACACGTGCCTCTCGATGCGGAGGCTCAGCGTCTCGATGCCCTGGATGAGCTGCCAGGCGCTCGCCGGGGCGATGGCGCTGCCGAGGTCGCGCAGCAGCTGCACCCGAGCCTTGATGATGAAGGCGAGGCTGTCGCCGACCGCCTTGGTGTAACTGGCCCCGTGGTAGGACGGGTCGGGTTCGGTCAGGCCGGGGAACTTCTCCACGTTGGCCGACCACTCGAACAGCCCGCCGTCCACGACGACGCCGCCGATGATGGTGCCGTGGCCGCCGAGGAACTTGGTGGCGGAGTGCACCACGATGTCGGCGCCGTGCTCGAACGGGCGCAGCAGGTACGGCGTGGCGATGGTGTTGTCCACGATCAACGGCACCCCGTTGCTGTGCGCGACCTCCGCGACGAGGGCGATGTCGAGGATGTTGATCTTCGGGTTGCCGATGGTCTCGGCGAAGAACAGCTTGGTGTTCGGCCGCACCGCGCGGGCCCACTCGGCGGCGTCGTCCTGGTCCTCGACGAAGGTGGTTTCGATGCCGAGCTTCTTCAGCGTGTACTTGAACAGGTTGTAGGTGCCGCCGTAGATCGAGCTGGACGACACGATGTGGTCGCCGGCCTGGGCGATGTTGAGCACCGCGAACGTCGACGCGGCCTGGCCGCTGGCCACGAGCAGGGCGCCGGTACCGCCCTCGAGGGCGGCGACACGTTCTTCGACCACGGCCTGGGTCGGGTTCTGGATGCGGGTGTAGATGTTGCCGAATTCGGCTAGCGCGAACAGGTTCTGAGCATGCTCGGCGTTGTTGAAGACGTACGAGGTGGTCTGGTAGATCGGCGTTGCCCGCGCGTTGGTGGTCGGGTCCGGGCGAGCCCCGGAGTGGACCTGCTTGGTTTCGAACTTCCAGTCTGCGGTGTCGCTCATGGGTCTCTCTCCCTGCTGATGGTCGGGGCAACTCCCCGAGGTGTCGCTCGCGGAGCTAGCCGCTCCGCCTCTCTGCAGCAACCCTAGGCAGCAGAGCCTCGACCGACAATGGGGACCCGAAACACGGCGTCATCTGCGCGCGGTGCAGACGCGCGCGGGCGGTCGCGCTAGGGCTTGCCCGGCCCGTGCGGCAGCACGATGGTGCCCGTGTGGGTGGACGGTTCCTGCCGGAACAGCCAACGCAGCCGGGGTTCCACGAGGGGCCGGAAGACCCGCCGAACCACCGGCAGGGACAGCAGCACCGAGATGCCGATGGCCAGCAGGATGATCGCCGGCAGCACCCAGCCCGGCTGCGGCCCGTCGAGCACGCCGGTTTCCCGCAGCGGGTAGAGCAGGAAGGTGTGCAGCAGGTAGATGTACATGGTCGCGGCGCCGAGCGGGGTGAACCAGGTGGCCCGGCGCGGCATCAGCATCAGGAACGCCAGGATGAAACCGAACGACGCCACCATCAGGCCCAGGCGGATCACGCCGGCCCAGAACTGGTCGTAACCGAATTGCCAGTACGCCTCGTCGTACAGGGTGAAGCTGCGCAGCCGCAGGTCCCGCACGCCGACGATGTTGATCGTGATGGCCAGGGCCAGGGCGGCGAACAGGGCGATCGCGCCGGACCGCCAGCGCCACACGGCGGCGGGGGAGAGGTGCATCCAGCTCGCGGTGAGCGGCCACTGGCGCAGCCGCCAGCCGAACACGAAGAACGGCAGCAGCCCGAGCGTGCGCGACAGCGAGAAGGTGCTGTCGATGTCGCCGACGTACCCGGCGCCCACCGAGATCGCGATGCTGATCAGCAGCGGGTAGCGCATCAGCACCAGGTACGGCAGGACCACCCGCCAGATCGCGAGGGCGATCAGGAACCACAGCGTCCAGGACGGCGCCGAGTAGTCCACTGTGAGGGTGCCGCTGAGCGCCCAGGTGATCAGCGTCCAGATGGTCTGGAAGATCAGGTACGGGAAGACGACGTCGGTCACCAGCCGGTGCATCTGACGAGGGCCGGGCGGGCCGGACTTGGCGAAGTACCCGCTGACGGCGACGAACACCGGCACGTGGAAGGCGTAGATGAACAGGTAGACGCCGTAGGCGGGGTCCGATTCGCCGATCAGCTTGAGGATCGCGTGACCGATCACCATCAGGGTGATGGCGATCCAGCGGGCGTTGTCCCAGAGGGGTACGCGGCGCTTGTGCTTGTGGGGTGCGTCGGTCGGCGAACTCATCGTGTCCATTCTCCGGGCAGAATAGGCCAATGGGCAAAAGAAGAGTCGTGGTCACCGGGGCAAGCAGCGGAATCGGAGCGGCCACCGTGCGCCTGTTCCGCGAGCACGGCTGGGATGTGGTGGGCGTGGCGCGTCGCGCCGACCGGCTCGCGGCGCTGGCGGAGGAGACCGGCGCGGCCGTGTTCCCGGGCGACCTCACGGTGCAGGCCGATGTCGACAAGCTGCGTGACTACCTGGCCGGGTCCGGCCCGGTGCACGCCCTGGTCAACAACGCCGGCGGCGCGAAGGGGCTCGACTCGGTCGAGGCCGGCGCCATCGAGGACTGGGCGTGGATGTTCGAGATCAACGTGCTGGCCGTGAAGCGGGTGACCAGCGCGGTGCTGCCGTTGCTGCGGGCGTCGCTCACCGCGGGGCCGGATGCGGCCGGCGCCGCCGCATCAGCCGACATCGTCAACATCACCTCGATCGCCGGGCACACGGCGTACCTCGGCGGCGGCGGCTACAACGCCGCCAAGTTCGCCGCGCACGCCATGACCGAGGTCCTGCGGCTGGAGCTGAACGGTGAACCGATCCGGGTGATCGAGATCGCGCCGGGCATGGTGCAGACCGAGGAATTCGGCCTGGTGCGCTTCGACGGTGATGCCGAGAAGGCCAGGGCCGCGTACACGAACGTGCCGCATCCGCTGCTGGCCGAGGACATCGCCGCGACCATCGTGGCCGCCGTGGAACTGCCGGCCCACGTGAACGTGGACCTGCTCGTAGTCAAGCCCGTCGCCCAAGCCGCGCCGCACCTGGTCGCCCGCGGACCGCTCGCCCCGCGCTGACTGACACAACTGTTCCCCGTCCGGACAAAAGGACCCGGCACACCGGGTGCAGAAGTCCGCACGGGGAACAGTTAGGGCTGATCGGCGCCGCGTGGTCGCCGCGGCTGACGAGCATGTGCCGGTCCAGGGCGTTGTAGCTCGTGTTGAGGGTGCCGTCGGCGAACCAGCTGTAGTCCGTGGCGGAGCGCTGGGACAATGCGGTGCTCGGTGGGTTCACCCAGTCGATGCCGCGGGCGGCGTCCAGCCAGAAGTCTTCGCGCTCGTCGATGCTCCGCCGCCAGACATCGCGGTACAGCGTGGTTCCAGTGCGTTTGGATCATGGAGCGAACCTCTCCATTAAAGCTCTCATGTATACACAAGGTGTGGTCCGTCGTGCACATGGGGGAGGAAAGGGGAATAGGATGCGCTTGTGTATACAGAGGCCCTCAAGGCCGCACCGGAGCGGGCGAGTGACCGGGCCTACCGCGTGCTCCGCGACGAGATCCTCGACGGCATCCTGCCCGCCGGAACCGTGCTCCTCGAAGTGGAACAGGCCGCCAGGCTCGGCGTCTCCCGCACCCCGCTCCGCTCGGCCGTGGCCCGGCTCGTGGCAGACGGCCTCGTTGCCGGCCGCAGCGGCCGTGGCTTCTCGGTCACCGAGATGTCGGTCGAGTCCATCAACGACCTCTACGAGCTGCGCGAGGCCCTCGAGGAGCGGGCCGCGACCCTCGCCGCCCGGGCCGGCGACAGGTCGGCGTTCCGGATGCTGCGCGGGCGGTTCGTCGGCGCGCCCGCCCTGCTCGACGCGGGCGAGGACGGCATCCACCGCTATTACGCCCTCATCGATGAGTTCGACGCCGCCATCGACGCCGCCGTGGACAACGTCTTCCTCGTGGGCGCCCTGGACGCCGTGCGCACGCACCTGGCCCGCATCCGCCGGGTCGCCAGGGGCAACCCGGTGCGGCTGCGAGCCGCGGCCGCCGAACACCTGCTGATCCTCGACGCGATCATCGACGGGGATGCGGCGCTCGCCGGGCACGCCACCCACGTGCACCTGCACCTGAGCCTGGCCAGCGTCCTCGCCGTGCTCGGAGCCACCCACCCGACCGCCTGACCGACCCGACCGCCTGACCCACCCGACCGCCTGACCCACCCGACCGACGAACGACGCCGACCCACCGACGACCGAAAGGACCACCCCGTGCAGACGACCGCAGTACGCGTGCACCGAAGTGAGAGCAGCCCCGAACGCACCGAGCAGCTGGCCTGGAAGATCGCCGCCGTGGCGGCAGATGAGGTCCCGGTCGACGACGACGTCACCGAGATGATCATCAACCGGGTGATCGACAACGCCGCCGTTGCCGCCGCGTCGCTCACCCGCGACCCCGTCGCGGCCGCCCGGTCGCAGGCGCTGGCGCATCCCCGGTCCTCCGGCGGCGACGGCGCGACGGTGTTCGGCTCGTCCGGCGACGTGCGGGTGTCCCCGGAGTGGGCCGCCTGGGCCAACGGCGTGGCCGTGCGGGAGCTGGACTACCACGACACGTTCCTGGCCGCCGAGTACTCGCACCCCGGCGACAACATCCCGCCGCTCGTCGCCGTCGCCCAGCACCTCGCGGCCGCCCGGGGGCTGACCGGCCGGGAGCTGGTGCGCGGCATCGCGACCGGCTACGAGGTGCAGATCGACCTGGCCCGCTCGATCAGCCTGCACCGACACAAGATCGACCACGTCGCCCACCTGGGCCCCTCCGCCGCGGCCGGCATCGGCACCCTGCTGGGCCTCGGCCCCGACGTGATCTTCCAGGCCATCGGCCAGGCCCTGCACACCACCACCGCCACCCGGCAGTCCCGCAAGGGTGAGATCTCCAGCTGGAAGGCCTTCGCGCCCGCCTTCGCCGGCAAGATAGCCGTGGAGGCCGTGGACCGGGCCATGCGCGGCCAGACCAGCCCCACCCCGATCTACGAGGGCGAGGACGGGGTGATCGCCTGGCTGCTCGATGGCCCGGATGCCGCCTACGACGTGGCGCTGCCGGCAGCAGGCGAGGCCAAACGGGCGATCCTGGACAGCTTCACCAAGGAGCACTCCGCCGAGTACCAGGCGCAGGCGCTCATCGACCTGGCCCGCAAGCTGCACCGCGAGCACCCGGAGATCCTCGTGCCGGGCGCGATCCGCAGCATCCTCATCGCCACCTCCCAGCACACCCACAATGTGATCGGCTCCGGTGCGAACGACCCGCAGAAGTACGACCCGCGGGCGAGCCGGGAAACCCTTGACCACTCGGTGCCGTACATCTTCGCTGTCGCGCTGCAGGACGGCGCCTGGCACCACGTCGACTCCTACCTGCCCGAGCGGGCCGGTCGGGCGGACACGGTGGCCCTGTGGAACACCGTGACCACCAGCGAGGACGCCGAATGGACCCGCCGGTACCACTCCACCGACCCCGCCGAGAAGGCGTTCGGCGGCCGGGTGGAGATCGTCCTCGCCGACGGCAGCACCCTGGTCGACGAGCTCGCCGTCGCGGATGCGCATCCGCTCGGCGCGCGACCCTTCGTCCGCTCCGACTACGTCGACAAGTTCCGGCTGCTGGCCGCCGACGTCCTGGCGCCGGGGGAGGTCGACCGGTTCCTTGACCTGGCCCAGCGCCTGCCGGAGCTCTCCAGCACCGACCTCGGCGCCCTCACCCTGGTGGCCCGCCCCGGCCGCTTCGACACCCTGCCGCACCTGAACGGAATCTTCTGATGCTCTACTCCACGCTCACCCCCGCCGCCAAGCGCGAGAAGCTGCGCGCCGACCTCGCCGCCGGTAGCCTGCTGCGCTTCCCCGGCGCGTTCAACCCCCTCTCCGCCCGAATGATCCAGGAAAAGGGCTTCGAAGGGGTCTACATCTCCGGCGCCGTGCTCGCCGCCGACCTCGGCCTGCCCGACATCGGCCTGACCACCCTCACCGAGGTGGCCGGCCGCAGCCAGCAAATCTCCCGGATGACCGACCTGCCCACCCTCGTCGACGCCGACACCGGGTTCGGCGAGCCGATGAACGTGGCCCGCACCGTGCAGACCCTCGAGGATGCCGGCGTGGCCGGCCTGCACATCGAAGACCAGGTCAACCCGAAACGGTGCGGGCACCTGGACGGCAAGCAGGTCGTCGACACCGACACCGCCCTCAAGCGCATCCGTGCGGCGGTGGATGCCCGCCGCGACCCGAACCTGCTCGTGATGGCTCGCACCGACATCCGCGCCGTCGACGGCCTGGCCGCGGCGATCGACCGGGCCAAGGCCCTCGTCGACGCCGGCGCCGACGCGATCTTCCCCGAGGCCATGGGCACCCTGGCCGAGTTCGAGGCGATCCGCGCCGCCGTGGACGTGCCGATCCTGGCGAACATGACCGAATTCGGCAAGAGCGAACTGTTCCGGGTGGAGCAGCTCGCGGACGTGGGCGTCAACCTCGTGATCTTCCCGGTCTCGTTGCTGCGCCTGGCCATGGGCGCTGCCGAATACGGGCTCGACATGATCCTCGCCGACGGCTCGCTGACCGGCGCGTTGCCGCGCATGCAGACCCGCGCCGAACTCTATTCGCTGCTGGACTACGAGGCTTACAATCGCTTCGATTCGGGGATCTTCAATTTCACTCTGAGCGGTCACGACGGCTAGCCCAGCACCACGACAGCACCACGACAGCACCACCCCGGCACCGCACACGTACGGCCAGGACCTCAGGACGCAAAGGAGCGAAATGACCATGAACCAGCCCACCCCCACGACCACCGCACAACCAGCGGCCGTCCCGGAGATCCACCGCGGCCTCGCCGGGGTGGTGGCCGACTCCACGGCCGTCTCCCGGGTCAACCCCGACTCCAACTCCCTGCTCTACCGCGGCTATCCGGTGCAGGAGCTGGCGGCGCAAAAGAGCTTCGAAGAGGTCGCCTACCTGCTCTGGCACGGCGAACTGCCCGATGAGGCCCAGCTGGCCGGGTTCGAGGTGGCCGAGCGGGCGCTCCGGCGCCTCGACCACTCGGTGCGCCGGGTGATCGACGAGATCCCCACCTCCGCCGACCCGATGGACGTGCTGCGCACGGCGGTGAGCGTGATCGGCGCCAACGACCTCAGCACTCCGGACTCCTCGGTCGAGGCCAACCTGACCAAGTCGCTGCGCCTGTTCGCCCAGCTGCCCGCCATCGTCTCCTACGACCAACGCCGCCGGCACGGACTCGAACTCGTCGAACCGCGGGACGACCTGGGCTACTCCGCGAACTTCCTCTACATGACCTTCGGTGAGGTGCAGGAACTCGCGGTGGTCGACGCCTTCGACGTGTCGATGATCATGTACGCCGAGCATTCCTTCAACGCCTCGACGTTCACCGCCCGGGTGATCACCTCCACGCTCTCCGACCTCTACTCGGCCGTGACCGGCGCGGTCGGCGCACTCAAGGGGCCGCTGCACGGCGGCGCCAACGAGGCCGTCATGCACATCTTCACCGAGATCGGCCTGGGCGAGGGGGCGGCGGAGCGCGCCGAACGCTGGTTGGACGACAACCTCTCGCACAAGCGCAAGGTGATGGGCTTCGGTCACCGGGTCTACAAGCACGGCGACTCCCGGGTGCCCACCATGCACGCGGCCCTGGTCACCCTGGTCGAACACTTCAACCGCCCCGACCTGCTCGAACTGTACGAGGCGCTGGCCGCCGGCATGGACGCGCGCACCGGCATCCAGCCCAACCTCGATTACCCGTCGGGCCCGGCGTACCACCTGATGGGCTTCGACACCGCCACATTCACCCCGCTCTTCGTCGCCGCGCGGGTGACCGGCTGGACGGCGCACACCATGGAGCAATTGGCCGCGAACGCGTTGATCCGGCCGCTGTCCTTCTACAACGGCACGCCGGAGCGGCACCTGGAACCCAGCACGGAACCCATACTGGGGGGATGACTGTACTGATCGCCGGCTGCGGCGACCTCGGCACCGAGGTGGGCCTTCGCCTGCACGAGCTCGGCCACCACGTGGTCGGGCTCCGCCGCCGCGCCGAACTGCTGCCGGCCGCCCTCGACGGGCACTCCGTCGACCTCGCCTGCCAGAAACCGGCTGTGCAGCCGGACACCGACCTGGTGATCGTGACCGTTGCGGCGGGCAGTCCCGACCCTGAGGTGTACCGGGCAGCCTATGTGACGGGCCTGGCCAACCTGCTCGACGCCCTCGACGAGGCGCACATCGCCCCGCGCCGATTCCTGATGGTGTCCTCCACCGCGGTGTACGACATCGACGACGGCAGCACGGTGGACGAATCGACCCCTGCGAACCCCGGCCCTGGGACCGACTCGATCCTGCTCGAGGCCGAACAGCTGTTGCACGCCCGGCTGCCCGCCGCCGTGGTGCTCCGCCTCGGCGGCGTCTACGGGCCCGGCCGGGAGCGCCTGATCACCCAGGTGCGGGAAGGCCGGGCCACCCTCGCAGCCCGGAACCGGCTCACCAACCGGATCCATCGCGACGACGCCGCCGCCCTGATCGTGCACCTGATGCTACGGTCCGCCGAACCGGAAACGCTCTACCTGGGGGTGGACTCGACGCCCGTGCCCGGCCCCGAGGTGCTGGCCTTCCTCGCCGCCGAACTCGGCCTGCCCGAGCCCGAAATCGTGGAGGCCGGCGACCGGCGCGGCGGGAACAAGCGGATCAGCAACCAGCGGGTGCTGGCGACCGGCTTCGCCTTCAGCTTCCCGAGCTACCGGGAGGGCTACCGGGCGGTGCTGGCCGGCGGGGCGAGGCGGCACCCGTAGCGAGCGGGATGCTGCTGAGCATTCGCGCGGCCCCGAGCCGCAACATCCCGTCGGTCAGCGGTTCGCAGCGGATGCCGCCGCGCCCGCGCATCGCCCGGTGGGCCCCGGGAGCCAGCACCACGTCCAGCCACGCGCACGGGTTCGCCGGTCGGTGCGCCCGGAACTCGACCGGGCCCTCGCCGCTGTCCAGCGAAAAGGTCGTACCGCGCAGCGCGTCGACGTCCACCCCGCGCAGCAGGATGTTCCGCCGGGTGGCCACCGGATCCAGGGAGCGGGGCAGCCCCAGGTCGTCAGCCACCAGGTCCAGCACCTCGACGTCCATCACCGTCACCGACGCCTGCAGGTGCGCGCGCTGGGCGAAATGCCGGTCGCCCACGATGCCCAGGCCCGCGCGCACCCGGATGTTCGGGTGGCTCTCCTGGCCGGTCGCGGGCAACGGCCCGTCGGCCGGCCGCCCCTCGTACCGGTGGGTGGGGGACGCCAGCAGCAGGACGATCTCGACCCCGGCGCTGTACGGCAGGTGCTGCACGGTTCGCTAGGGGGCCATGCCGGCTTCGACGGGGACGTATTCCACGTTGTTGGTGGGGTGCACGGTCTTGGCCGGTGCGCGGGAGAAGCCCTTGGCGTCCAGGCGGTTCTCGGCGCGGAAGGAGGCCAGGGCCGCGTCGTAGAGGTCGTTGAGGCGGCGGCCGGTGTACTCACCGCTGGTCCCGTTGGTGAAGACGATGGTGATGGGCGTCTTGGCCGGGAAGTGCCGGTTCATGCGGACGAATCCGGCGGCATCCTGCTGCAGTGTGATCATGGAACCAGTCTTCCGCATCGGCGGCGCCGCCGGGTGCCGGGCCCGTCGACCGTGCGCGGCGGCCGCGCGAGGTTCTACCATTGACAAATGCAACCCGACCAGCACCCCGCAGCCCCCGCCACCGTCGACCCGCCCCGCGAGATCCTGGAGTGGACCGACTTCGCCGACGCGTCCAGGTCGCTGGCGTCCACCGTGCTGGCGAGCGGCTTCCAGCCCGACGTCGTCATCGCCATCGCGCGCGGCGGCCTGCTGCTGGCCGGGGCCATCTCCTATGCCCTCGGCACGAAGAACTGCGGTTCGATCAACGTGGAGTTCTACTCCGGCATCGACGAGCGCCTGCCAGAGCCCGTCCTGTCCGGTCCGATGTTGGATGCCCCCGCACTCGCGGGCCTGAAGGTGCTGCTGGTCGACGACGTCTCAGACTCCGGCCACACCCTCGCCCTGGTCGACGGCATCCTCCGTGAATCCGCCGGTGAGGTGCGCACGGCCACCCTGTACACCAAGCCGCGCACCGTGCACGTGCCCGACTTCACCTGGCGCGAGACCGACGACTGGATCATCTTCCCCTGGTCGGCGCTGCCGCCCGTCACCGCCACCCCGCTGACCACAGTGGTCGACGCATGAGCATCCATCTCGTCGGCGGCGGCTGGGCTTCCGAAGACGCGGCCGCGGTCTACGGGCCGTTCCTGGCCGAGGCCACCCTGCGTGCCGGCGCCGCCGGTCGCACCGAGCCGCGGATCGCGATCCTCGTCGTTCGCGACGGCGACGGCGACGAGCACGCCGCCCAGCTCGTCACCGCGCTCGAAACCGGCGGCCCGCTCGAACCCGTCACCACCGTGTTGGCCCACGACGGCCTCGCCACCCTCCTGGCCGTAGCGGATGCCGACGGCATCGTCATCGGCGGCGGCCTCACCCCCGCCTATCTCACCGCCGTCGCCCCGATCGCCGGAGAGATCCGCCGCCAGGTGGCCGCCGGCATCCCGTACCTGGGCTACTCCGCCGGCGCCATGATCGCGGCCGAACGCGCGCTGCTCGGCGGCTGGCGCATCGGCGGCGTGCCGGTGAGCCCGCAGGACGCCAGCGAAGAGCTTGACGAGATCACCATCGAGAACGGCATCGGCCTGCTCGACGTGACCGTGGACGTGCACGTCGCCCAAGAGGGCACGCTGTCCCGGATGGTCGCCGCCACCGAGGCCGGCCTCATCCGCGGCGGCCTCGCCGTTGACGAGGGCACCGTGCTGATCGTGGGTCAGGGCACCCTGGGCGTGGCCGGCGCCGGCAGCGTCTGGACCGTGAGCGAGTCGGAGGGCGGGGTGCTCGTGAGCACCTTCGGCGCCTGAGCCGGATGCCCGAACCGGCGCTGATCGACCCCGGCTGGGCGCGGGCGTTCGGCCTGCCCGCCAACGACGCCCCCGTCGACGTCAGCGCGCTCGCGCCCTTCGCGGCCCCGCTCGCCTTCGCGCGAGCCGAGGCCGCGGCGGGCGAGCAGGTGCTGCCCGCGCCGGCGAACATCCTGCGCGCCTTCCGGCAGCCGTTCGACGAGGTGCGGGTGCTGGTCGTGGGTCAGGATCCCTACCCGACCCCCGGGCATCCGGTGGGGCTGGCCTTCTCGGTCGCGGACGACGTGCGCCCGGTGCCGCGGAGCCTGGCCAACATCTTCACCGAGCTGCACGACGATCTCGGCCTGCCGGCTCCGGCCGACGGCGACCTCACGCCGTGGACCCGGCACGGCGTGCTGCTGCTGAACCGGGTGCTCACCGTGCGCGCCGGCGCGGCCGGGTCGCACCGGCGCCACGGCTGGGAGGCTGTGACCGAGCGGGCCATCCGGGCTCTGGCCGCCCGCGGCACCCCGCTCGTGGCGATCCTCTGGGGCCGGGATGCCGAGAACCTCGCCCCGCTGCTGGGGGACACCCCGCGAATCGTCTCGGCGCATCCCAGCCCGCTGTCGGCCCGGCGTGGATTCTTCGGCTCCCGCCCGTTCAGCCGGGCCAACCGGCTGCTGGCCGAGCAAGGCGCGGCACCCGTCGACTGGTCACCGACGGTATTCTGAACACCATGTGGAGAGGATTCATCCGGTGTTAGAAGAGGAATATCAGCCCCGTCGACGGCTGCCGCGTCACCTGGCGCCGGTCGTGCTGCCGGAGGCGTCGTTCGAGTACACGATGCGCGACGCGCTGGTCACCGACCTGCCCGACATCCGTGAGATTTACAACTACTACGTGGCCAACAGCACCGTCACCTTCGACGAGGATGCCATGTCCCTGGCCGAGTGGCGGGACAAGTTCTACTACCTGGCCAAGCTCGGGATGCCGTTCGTCGTTGCCGAGTCCCCGGCCGGGCAGCTGCTCGGCTACGCACTGGTGAGCCCGTGGAAGCAGAAGAAGGCCTTCCGGTTCACGGTCGAGGACTCGATCTACCTGGGCGCGGCCTCTACCGGCAAGGGGCTTGGCCGGGCGCTGCTGACCGAGCTGATCGAGCGCTCCCGCGCCGCCGGGCTCAAGGAGATCATCGCCGTGATCGCCGACCAGGGCGCCGAGGCGTCGATCAAACTGCACCAGGACTTCGGCTTCGAGGAAATCGGCCGGATGGGCAAGGTCGGCTTCAAGTTCGAACGCTGGCTCGGCACGATCCTGCTGCAGAAGAGCCTCAAGTAGCTCCCGGCCCCAGCGTCAACGCCGGGACAGCCGCCCGGTCACCCGCACCACGGTGCGTCGGGGCGCGGAGCCTGCCAGCCAGGCTACGACCCGGTTCGAGGTGCCGCTGACGATGTGCGGGGGAGGAGCCTGCCGGTCGAGGGCTGCGAAGGTGGTGGTCATCACCTCGTCCACGGTCATCAACCGGCGCGGGCCGCGGGAGGCGTTCCCGGCCACCGCCTGGAATTCGGTTTCGGTGGGACCCGGGCACACAGCGGTGACCTTGAGGCCGGTGCCGCGGGTCTCGTACCAGAGCGCCTCGGTGAGACTGAGCACGTACGCCTTGGTCGCGGCGTAGACCGCCAGCTGCGGCACCGGCTGGAACGCGGCCGTGCTGGCCACGTTCACCAGCGCCGCGCCATGCGGATGGGTGAGGGCCGCCGAGAGCAGGTCCGGCAAGAACGCCTGGGTGAGTTCGGTGAGCGCGACGACATTCACCGCGACCTGGCCTCGGACCACGTCGGCCGGGGCGTCCACCACGCTGCCGGAACGGCCGAAGCCGGCGTTGTTGATCAGGGTGCTCACCCGGATGTCGCGATCGGCCAGATCGTGCACGAGCTCCGCGGCGGAGCCAGCGGCGGCCAGGTCGAGCGGGATGACGGTGGAGACCGTGCCGTACTTCTCGGCCAGGTCCACCGCGAGGGCCTCGAGCCGGTCCAGCCGCCGGGCGGTGAGCACCAGGTCGGCGCCGCGCCGGGCGAGCTCGTGCGCGTAGCCGGGCCCGAGGCCGCTGGAGGCGCCGGTGACCAGGGCTGTGGTGCCCATCGGGTTGTACTGCGCGGCGGCGTCGGTGCGAGTCATCCTCCGAGGCTACCCGGGCAGGCCGGCCCCTCGCCAGCATCCGCCGCGCGCTCCCGCCTCGCCCCCAACTGTTAGGGCGGGCGGCGCGCGTGGTTAGGCTCGGGGGATGGCCGACCTCTTCGAACTGACCGCCCTCGAGCAGTGGCGTTCGCTGCAGCGCGGCGACATCAGCCCCACCGACCTCACCGAGCACTACCTCGACCGCATCGACCGGCTGAACCCGGGCCTGGGCGCCTTCGTCACCGTCACCGCCGAGGCGGCCAGGGCCCGCGCGAAGCTGGTGGAAACCCGGGTGCCCAAGACGGCGCCGCTGTGGGGCCTGCCGTTCGGCGACAAGGACCTGCAGCTGCGCGCCGGCGTGCCCGCCCGGCTCGGCTCCCGCCTGATGCAGGACAACGTGCCCGAGACCAGCGACCAGCTCGTGCAGGCCCTCGACACCGCCGGCGGCATCAGCCTGGGCAAGACCACCACCCCAGAGTTCGGCCTGCCCTCCTACACCGAACCCGCCGCCGGCCCGGCCGCCCGCAACCCCTGGAACCCCGACTTCGGCGCCGGCGGCTCCAGCGGCGGCGCCGCGGTGGCCGTTGCGGCCCGGATGCTGCCGTTCGCGCCCGGCAGCGACGGCGGCGGTTCGGTGCGGATCCCTGCCGCCGCCTGCGGCCTGGTCGGGCTCAAGCCGTCCCGTGGCCGGATCCCCGCGGCCAGCGGGCTCGACGTGCCCGGCGGCTTGCCGGTGGCCGGCCCGCTGGCCCGCACCGTGGCGGATGCCGCGCTGCTGTTGGACGCCATGGTCGCGCCGGGCGGCGGCCGGCCGGAGCACCCGTTCGCGGTGCGGGCGCCCGGGGGTGATGAGCAGCTACTCGGCGCCGCCATCCGCGGTGAGGGCCGGTACCAGTTGGGCGTGATGACCACCTCGGCCTGGGACGACGCCTACGAGATCCGCCTGGCTCCAGAGGCACTCACCGCCCTCCAGACGGCCGCCGACGGTTTCGCCGGGATGGGCCACGGCATCGAGCAGACCGCTCTCGCCCCCGACCCGAGCTACGCGCCGGCGTTCCGGTCGCTGTGGCAGCTCAGCGCCGCCCGCATCCCCGCGGACACCCCCGAGCAGGAGGCGCTGCTCGAACCCCTCACCCGCTGGCTGATGCACCGCGGCCGGGAGCTGACCGGTCGGCAGGTCGCCGAGGCGCTGACCGCCCTGGCCGGTTACGAGCGGTCGTTCATCCGCCAGCTCGCCAGCTTCGACGCCGTGCTCACCCCCGCCCTGGCGCTTTCCCCGCGCCCGGTCGGCTGGTACGACGCCGTCGACGGTGAACGCAACTTCGCCCAGCAGGTGCAGTACACCCCGTTCACCTCGATGGTGAACGTCACTGGCCTGCCGGCCATCACCCTGCCCGTGGCGCAAACCGTCGACGGGCTGCCGATGGGCGTGCAACTGATCGGCCGGCCGGGCGGCGAGGCCACCCTGCTCGCGCTCGGCGCGCAGCTGGAACGGAAACTGCGCTGGCAGGACCGGGTACCACCGGGCCTCTGACCCCGCCGCGCCGGCGTGTCTTGTTTTGAGTTGTTCAAAACAACTGCTAGCGTGAGGGCATGCACACCTCCGGAACGGCCGACGCGGCGCTACCCGCCGTCGTCGACCACGCCGCCGAGATCCGTGCCGCTGGGCTGAAGGTCACCGCACCCCGGGTCGCCGTGCTGCAGGGCCTCGCCGCGTCGCCGCACGCCACGGCCGACCAGCTCTACGATTCGATCAGCAGCACCCTCACCGGCACCTCGCTGCAGGCGGTCTACGGCGTGCTCGCGGCGTTCACCACCGCCGGCCTGGTGCGGCGGATCGAACCGGCCGGCTCCGCCGCGCTGTTCGAACGCCGCGTGGGCGACAACCACCACCACATCGTCTGCACCCGCTGCCACAGCGTGCGCGATGTGGAGTGCGTGACCGGCGAGGCCCCCTGCCTCACGCCGTCCGACACCGCCGGCTTCGTCGTCCAGACCGCCGAGGTCACTTTTTGGGGCCTCTGCCCCGACTGCCAGGCCGACACGGCCGCCGACATCCCCTGAACTTTGAACGACGTGAACGACCAGCACATGACACGAAGGAGCACCATGACGACACTGCCCCCCACCACCACCCAGACCGGCACCCCGGTTCCGAGCGACGAGCACTCCCTCACCGCCGGCGCCGACGGCGTCACCGCCCTGCACGACCGGTACCTGGTCGAGAAGCTCGCCCAGTTCAACCGTGAGCGCATCCCGGAGCGCATCGTGCACGCCAAGGGCGGCGGGGCGCACGGCGTCTTTGAGGTCACCGGCGACGTCTCCGCCTACACCCGGGCGGCCCTGTTCCAGCCAGGCGCTCGCACCGACACCCTGCAGCGCTTCTCCAGCGTCGCCGGCGAGCAGGGCAGCCCCGACACCTGGCGGGACGTCCGCGGCTTCTCGGTGAAGTTCTACACCCAGGAGGGCAACTACGACATCGTCGGAAACAACACCCCGGTGTTCTTCATCCGCGACGGCATCAAGTTCCCCGACTTCATCCACTCGCAGAAGCGCCTGCCGGGCTCCGGCCTCCGCGACGCCGACATGCAGTGGGACTTCTGGACCCTCTCGCCCGAATCCGCCCACCAGGTGACCTACCTGATGGGCGACCGCGGCCTCCCACGCTCCTGGCGCACCATGCCCGGCTTCGGCTCGCACACCTACCAGTGGATCAACGCCGCCGGTGAGCGCTTCTGGGTGAAGTACCACTTCACCTCCAACCAGGGAAACATCGAGATGGAAGGCGCGGAGGCCGAGCTCATCGCCGGCGCCGACGCCGACTACTACCGTCGGGACCTCTACGAGGCCATCGACGCCGGCGACTTCCCGTCCTGGGACGTGCACGTGCAGGTCATGCCGTACGAAGTGGGCAAGACCTACCGGTTCAACCCGTTCGACCTCACCAAGGTCTGGCCGCACGCCGACTTCCCGCTGATCAAGGTCGGCACCCACACCCTCAACCGCAACCCGGGCAACTTCTTCGCCGAGATCGAGCAGGCCGCGTTCTCGCCCGCCAACCTGGTTCCCGGCATCGCGGCCAGCCCAGACAAGATGCTGATGGCGCGGATCTTCTCCTACCCGGATGCGCAACGCTACCGCGTGGGCACCAACTACAACCAGCTGCCGGTGAACGCTCCGGTTTCGCCGGTGCACAACTACTCGCAGGATGGCGCCGCCCGCTACACCTTCAACGACGCCAGCGCCCCGGTCTACGCGCCGAACTCGCTCGGCGGCCCCGTCGCCGACGAGGCCCTCGCCGGCGACGGCACCTGGGAGAGCGACGGTGCGCTGGTGCGCAGCGCCGCGACCCTGCGCTCGGAGGACAGCGACTTCGGCCAGGCCGGCACCCTCTACCGCGACGTCTTCGACGACGCGGCCAAGGCCCGCTTCCTCGAGACCATCACCGGTGCCGTCGGCGGCGTCACCCGCCCGGAGGTCAGGGAACGCGCCATCCAGTACTGGACGAACGTGGACGCCACCCTCGGCGCCAGCCTGCGGCTGAACCTGGCCGGCAACGCCGAAGCGACCTCTGCCAACGTGGCCGCCGAGCCCGTCGGCGTCGGCGAGTAACACCCGCACCACCAGTTCACCGGGACCGCGCGGACCACCCAGTCCGGCCGCGCGGTCCCGGCACCACCCCCCAGCACGCGTCCAATGAAGCTCTGCGTCGAACCCGCACCACCGACAGGAGCAGTATGAATTCCTACATCAGCACGCCCACCGCCCGCACCCTCGAGCCGAGCGGCTACGTCAGCACCGGCCTGCCCGCCGCCACCCCCACCGGTTACGTCAGCCCCGCCAGCCACCGCGGCGCCGGCAGCTACGTCACCACCGAGTGGGTGAGGGCCGCATAACGATTCCCTATGAATCGGCACCCGCCGGGGCAACCCGGCGGGTGCAATGTAGGTAAGGCATGCCATACTTAGGCCATGCTTACATCGACAGTCGCTTCCGCACCGGCCCCCGCACGCGTGCGGGCACCGCGCCCCAGCTACCGCCCCTTCGCCGTCTCGGTCGCCCGGGTGCAACGACTGTCGACCAATTTCACCCGGGTCACCTTCACCGGCCCCGAGCTGCACAGGTTCGGCACCGCCGGCCTCGACCAGCGCATCAAGATCGTGCTGCCGCTGCCCGGCGTCGGCGTCTCCTCCTTCCCGCAGCACGACGCCTGGTACGAGACCTGGCGCGACCTGCCCGACGAGCACCGCAACCCGATCCGCACCTACACGGTGCGGCAGGCCCGCCCCGAACAGCGTGAGGTGGACATTGATTTCGTCACCCACGGCGACGCCGGGCCCGCCTCCCGCTGGGTGCGCGCCGCCATCGTCGGCGACGAAGTCGCCCTCGTCGGACCCCTCGCCGACGGCGACAACCCGGCCGTCGGCATCGAATGGGCGCCCGGTAATGCCAACACCGTCCTGATCGCGGGCGATGAGACCGCAGCTCCGGCGATCTGCGCCATCCTCTCCGCGCTGCCGCGCGACGCTCGGGGCTGCGCGTACATCGAAGTGCCCGAGTCCGGCGACGCCCACGAGACCAGTGCGCCCGACGGGGTCACCGTCACCTGGCTGCCCCGCAACGGCGCCAGCCACGGCTCCGCACTCGAGACCGCAGTGAAGGGCTGGACCGCCCGCTTCCTCACCGCTCACGCCTCCGGCACCGACCTCCCCGAGATCGATGTCGACGAGAGCATCCTCTGGGAGGTGCCGGATGGTTCGGCGCTGGACGGCGAGCTGTACGCCTGGTTGGCCGGCGAAGCCAGCGTGATCAAGCGCCTGCGCCGGTTCCTGGTCTCCGACGTCGGTGTCGACCGTCGTCAGGTGGCCTTCATGGGCTACTGGCGCGACGGCCGCGCCGAGCACGCGTAGTCCCGCAGCTTCGTCGTTCTTCCACCTGGCACCGCCCCCGCCGGCGG
This sequence comes from Cryobacterium sp., assembly GCF_025463825.1. Classification (GTDB taxonomy): domain Bacteria; phylum Actinomycetota; class Actinomycetes; order Actinomycetales; family Microbacteriaceae; genus Cryobacterium. Next base: position 42,178 of record NZ_JAODBG010000106.1, on the reverse strand, counting down.
TGCTTCTCATCGCGCGCATCCGCTGATGCGGCCGCCGCATCCTCGAAAGGAATTCCTGTGCGCACGCACTCCCGCCGCACCCGTTCGCTTGCCCTTGTCGCCGGCCTGGCCACGACCGGCCTGCTCCTGGCCGGGTGCTCCGGCTCCCCGGCTGCCGGCACCGACTCCGCCGACACGGCGACGGACGGCGCCTTCCCGGTCACCATCCAGAGCACTCTCGGAGACGCCGTGATCGAGAGCGCGCCTGAGCGGATCGTCACGATCGGCTGGGGCTCTGCCGACACCGCCATCGCGCTCGGCACCACCCCGGTGGGCGTGGAAGCGGCCACCTGGGGCGGCGACGCCGACCTGCAGTTCCCGTGGGTCGCCGAGGCCGTGGCGGCCGCCGGAGACGAGCTGCCCGAGGTCTTCACCGTGTACCCCGAGGTGGACATCGAGGCCATCCTTGCCCTCGAACCCGACCTGGTGCTCGCGCCGCAGTCCGGCATCACCGCTGAGGATTTCGCCACCCTGAGCGAGATCGCCCCCACCGTGGCGTACCCGGGCGACCCGTGGGCCACCTCCTGGGATGACCAGATCGAGATCATCGGCCAGGCCATGGGCAAGTCCACGGAGGCCACCGCGCTGATCGACGACATCGACGCCACCCTGGCGGATGCCGCGGCGGAGAACCCCGAGTTCGCCGACCTGAGCTACGCCTACGTGTACGCCGCCGTGCCCGGCGAACTCGCGTTCTACGTGGCCGGTGACGCCCGCGTCGACGTGATCTCCGGCTTGGGCCTCACCCTGGACCAGACCGTTGCGGACACCCCGATCACCGAGGGCACCTTCACCTCGGTCGTGGGTCTTGAGCAGGCCGACCTGCTGGACGATGTCGACGTGCTCTTCACCTGGTTCAACGACGAGGCCAACCAGGCCGAGATCGAGGCGCAGCCGTTGTTCGCGCAGATCCCCGCCGTCGAGCGCGGCTCCTACCTGCCGAACGTGGACAACCAGCTCGCCATGGCCTCCGGCCTGGTCACCCCGCTGACCGTGCCGTGGGCGCTGGACCAGTACATCCCGATGATCAAGGAAGCCGCGGCCCTGGTCGACTAGGCCGCAGCCACCTCGCATGACCGACGCCCCGCGGCTCGCCGCGCGACCAGTATCCGCCGCACCGGGCAGCACCCCGGTGCGGCGGAGTCTGTCGCGCCGGGCGACGGGGCTTGTCGTCATCGCCGTGCTGCTGGCGCTGACCATTCTGCTCAGCCTGGCCGTGGGCAACAAGTACATTCCCCTGCCCGAGGTGTGGACCGCCCTGGTGAACCCCGGCGACGGCTATGCGCAGACCGTCGTGGACAGCCGGATTCCGCGCACCATCCTGGGCCTGATCGTGGGCGCCGGTCTCGCCGTCGCCGGCGCGGTGATGCAGGGCCTCACCCGAAACCCGCTCGGCGACCCGGGCCTGTTCGGCGTCAACGCCGGCGCGGCCGCGGCGGTTGTGACTGCCACCGCGTTCCTCGGCCTGGGTTCCGGCAACCGGGTCTGGGTGGCGTTGCCCGGCGCGTTCCTCGCCGTCGCCGTGGTCTACGTGATCGGCGCGGGCGCCGGGCGGTCCTCTCCCATCCGCCTGGTGCTGGCCGGCGTCGTGGTGACGGCCGTTCTGGCCGCCTGGGGGTCCGCGGTCACCTTGAGCCTGCCCGGCGTCTTCGACAGCTACCGGTACTGGGCCGTCGGCTCGCTGGCCGGCCGCGACCCGCAGGCGATTGCCGACGTGCTCCCGTTCATCGGGGTCGGACTCGTCATCGCCCTGGGCCTGGCCGGACCGCTGAACGCCCTCGCGCTCGGCGACGACCTCGCCCAGACCCTGGGTGTGAAGGTGGGCCGCACCCGCCTGCTGGGCGCGCTGGCCACCACCTTGCTCTGCGCCGCGGCCACCGCCGCGGTCGGTCCGGTCGGCTTCGTCGGCCTGGCCGTGCCGCACGTGGTGCGCTCGGTGACCGGCAGCGACCACCGCTGGTTGCTGCCGTACTGCCTGCTCGCCGGCCCGGTGCTGCTGCTCGGCGCCGATGTGCTCGGCCGGGTCATCGTCAGCCCCGCCGAGCTGATGGTGGGCATCATCACCGCGTTCGTGGGTGCGCCCATCCTGCTGCTCGCCGTGCGCCGGATGAAGGTGCCCGAATGACCGGCGCCCGGCCCACCGGTGCCGTGCTGCCCACAGCGCAGCGCACCCTGCGGGTCGGCGGCTGGCTGAGCCTGCCGGTACGCTCCCGCAGCCTGCTCGTGGGCCTCGGCCTGGTGGGTGCCCTGGTGGTGATCGCCATGCTCACCGTCACCCTCGGCACGCTTGGCGTCGCCCCCGCTGACCTGGCGCGCACCGTCCTCGGCCAGGGCGCCGGCACCGACCGCATCGTCTGGGGCACCATCCGTGGCCCCCGCCTAATCGTGGGCATCGCGGCCGGAGCGGCCCTCGGCATCGCCGGCACCCTGTTCCAGACCGTCACCCGCAACCCGCTCGGCAGCCCCGACGTGATCGGACTCTCGGCTGGAGCCGCCGCCGGCGCCGCCGCGTTCGGGGTGCTGTGGACGGGCATCCTGCCGCAGCCCGTCGGCGCCCTCGTCGGCGCGTCCGCCGCGATGGGGCTGGTCTACCTGGCCACCGGGCGCGGGTTCTCCTCACCCAGCCGGATGCTGCTGGTGGGCATCGGTGTGTCAGCGGTGTCTCTGGCGTTCGTGGAGTTCGTCATCGTGCGGGTGGGCCGGGAAGAGGCGATCACCCTCGCCGCCTATCTCAGCGGCACCCTGGCCTCCCGGTCGTGGGACCACGCCGCCACCATCTGGCTCAGCCTGGTGGTGCTCGCCCCGTGCGCGCTGGTGCTCAGTCGCCGGCTGCAGCTGGTGGAGATGGGCGACGAGCAGGCGGATGCCCTCGGCGCCCGGAGCGGCCGCACCCGGGTCTTCGCGGTGCTGGTCTCCATCGGCCTGGCGACGGCTGCGGTGAACGTGGTCGGCCCGATCGGCTTCATCGCCCTCACCGCGCCCCAGATCGCCCGCCGGCTCACCCGGGCGCCCGGGCCCAACGTGGTGATGTCCGCCCTGGTCGGCGCGCTGCTGTTGTGCCTGGCCGACCTGCTCACCCAGCAGTCCCCGTTCCCCGTGCAGCTGCCCGTCGGCGTGCTGACCGCGCTGGTCGGCGGCCTGTACCTGGGTTCTCTCCTGTTCGGGCAGTGGAAGAAAGGAACCCTCTGATGACGAGTGCACCCCAGCGTGGCCGTTCCCGGCTGGCCGCGCAGAACCTGAGGCTGGCCTACAACCAGGCCGTCATCGTGGACGACCTCACCCTCGACCTGCCCGACGGCGGGTTCACGGTGATCATCGGGCCGAACGCCTGCGGCAAGTCAACCCTGCTCAAGGCGCTCTCGCGCACGCTCACGCCGGCATCCGGCAGTGTGCTGCTGGACGGGGTACCGATCGCTTCGATCAAGAGCAAGAAGGTCGCCCGGCAGCTGGCCATGCTGCCGCAGAGTCCGATTGCCCCGGAGGCGATCACCGTGCGCGACCTCGTGGGCCGCGGCCGGTACCCGCACCAGACCCTGCTGCGGCAGTGGTCGACGGGCGATGAGGAGGCGGTGCAGCAGGCGCTCGCCGCGACGGCCATCACCGACCTCGCCGATCGGTACGTCGCCGAACTTTCCGGCGGGCAACGCCAGCGCGCCTGGATCGCGATGGTGCTGGCGCAGCAGACCGAGCTGCTGCTGCTCGACGAGCCCACCACCTTCCTCGACATCGCGCACCAGTACGAGGTACTCGAACTGTGCGCCCAGCTGCACGCGGCCGGCCGCACCCTGGTGGCGGTGCTGCACGACCTCAACCAGGCGGCCCGCTATGCCAGCCACCTCGTGGTGATGAAGGCCGGCACCATCGTGGCCGAGGGCCCGCCCGGCGAGGTGCTCACGGCCGCCCTGGTGGAGTCGGTGTTCGGCCTGCCGTGCGTGGTGGTGGCGGACCCGGAGACCGGTACGCCCCTGGTGGTGCCCAGGGCGGGCGCGGCGCGGCCGGTGGCCTCAGTCCTGGTCTGAGCGGGGCGCTGCCGTTCGGGCCGGGCGGACAGTCCGGCGGCGGCGGAGGTAGCCGCCCTTCTCCAGGCCGGCCTCGATCTCGAACCGGTTCTTCAGCGGGTCCCGCCCCGCCACGAAGTACAACAGCGGAAACAGCATGCCGTACTTCTGCCACTGAGCCTTGTGCACGGCCTCGTGCTCAAGCACGTCAGCCGACACGTTCTGGTTGGTGAGGTACACGGCGCCCACGCAGGAGCCGCCGCGGCCGAACGACCAGGCGGGCAAGCCGCGGAAGACGAACAGGCCGCCGCGCCGTTCGATCCGGCCGGTGCTCCAGATCGCGCCCCAGACCAGGCCGACGGCGGTCGCGTACAGGTAGCCGGCCCGGCTGACCGGCGAGTCGACCAGCAGCCGGCGCATCAAAAGCCCCGGTCGCTCTCGGCGGGCGGACGGCCGTAGGTCTCGAGCAGGCGCAGCCAGACCTCGCTCAGGGTGGGGTAGCTGGGTACCGCGTGCCAGAGCCGGCTGATCGGCACCTCGCCGACCACGGCGATCGTGGCCGCGTGCAGCAGTTCACCCACCCCGGCGCCGACGAACGTGACGCCGATCAGCACCTCGGTGTCGAGGTCGACGATGGCGCGGGCCTGGCCGGTGTAGCCATCCGCGAGCACGCTCGCACCGGCCACGCCGCTGAGGTCATAGTCGAGCACCCGGATGCGGAAGCCCGCCTTTTCGGCCGCGGCGGCGGTGAGCCCGACCGATGCCACCTCGGGGTCGGTGAAGGTGACCTGAGGAACGGCGGCGTGGTCGGCGGTGGCGACGTGGGTGCCCCATGGGGCGTCGTCGACGACCGTGCCGGCGGCGCGGGCGGCGATCGCGTCGCCGGCGGCCCGGGCCTGGTACTTGCCCTGGTGGGTGAGCAGGGCGCGGTGGTTGAGGTCGCCGGTGGCGTAGAGCCAGTCGCCGGCGAGGGCGGCGGAGTCGCCCTGTACCAGCAGGGTGTCGTCCACGGCGACCCAGTCGCCCGGGGTGAGGCCCACGGCTTCCACGCCGAGGTCCTGCGTGCGCGGGGTGCGACCGGTGGCCACGAGCACCTCGTCGGCGGTGACGGTGCGGCCGTCGGCGAGCACCAGCGCCACCTGCCCGGTCTCGGTGCGCCGGGCGGCGGTGGGGCTGCTCTCGGTCAACACGGTGATGCCGGCCTCCTCGAGGGCGGCGCCGACCAGCTCGCCGGCGAAGGGTTCCTGGTCGCGCAGCAGGGCGCTCCGCACGAGCAGGGTCACCTCCACGCCCAGCGACCGGTACGCGGCAGCCATCTCCACGGCGACGACGCCGCCGCCGATGACGGCGAGGCTGCCGGGCAGCTGCGTCACCGAGGTGGCGTCGCGGCTGGTCCACGGTGACACGTCAGCGAGGCCGTCGATGTCGGGCAGCAGGGCGCTCGAGCCGGTGCTGAGCACCACGGCGTGGTTCGCGGTGACGACCACCGGGCCAGCCGCCGTCTGCACGGTGACCTGTTTCACGCCGGTGAGCCGGGCGTGGCCGCGCAGCAGGTCGATCCCGGCGGAGTTGAGCCAGTCCGTCTGGCTCGAATCGTTCCAGTCATGGGTGAACTCGGTGCGGCGCTTCAGCACGGCGGCCACGTCGACCTGCCCGGTGACGGCCTCGGCGACGCCGGCCACGCGGCGGGCGGCGGCCAGCACCGCGCCGCTGCGCAGCAGCACCTTTGAGGGCATGCACGCCCAGTACGAGCACTCGCCGCCCACCAGTTCGGCCTCCACGATGAGAGTGCTCAGGCCGCCCTGCACGGTGCGGTCGGCCACGTTCTCGCCCACGGCGCCGGCACCGATGACGATGACGTCGTAGCTGCGGGCAGCGGGCCCGGTGCGGGCGGATGTCGAGGGCTGGGTGTCGGATACCGGAGTCGCGTCGCTCATCGTGGCAGCCTACCCACCGTTCCCGCACAGACGCCAGCGCCCCAGCATCCGTGAGTTGCCACTTGGCGCCGTCTCCCGGATCCTGAGGGGGCACGAACTGGCATCTCACCGATGCTCGCGCCGGTGAGTCGCCAGTTGACGCGCATTAAGACCTTGGGAGTGGGCGCCAACTGGCAACTCACACGACGGCAGCGTGCGGGAGCCGTCAGCGGCCCTGGAACTCGGCGGGGGTGCGGGAGAGGAACGCTTCCATGCCGATGCGGGCATCGGTGGAGGCGGCCAGGCGGGCCAGTGCCGGTTGCAGCCCGGTCTCGGCGGCCGCGGCGCCGTCGCGGGAGGCGGTGCGGGCGCTGGCGAGGGTGGCCTGCACGGCGAGCGGTGCCTGCGCGGCGATACGTTCGGCCAGTTCGATCGCTCGGTGCAGTTGCCGGCCGTTGGGCACGATCTCCTGCACCAAACCCATCCGGAGGGCCTCCCTGGCGTCGAACAGGTCGCCGGTGAGCAGCCACCGCATGGCGTTGCCCCAGCCGGCCGCGCGGGGGAATCGGATGGTGGCGCCGCCGAACGGCAGGATGCCCCGGCTCACCTCGATCTGGCCGAACCGGGTGGACTCGGCGGCCACCACGATGTCGCTGGCCAGCATCAGCTCGATGCCCAGGGTGAGGCAGGTGCCCTGCACGGCGATGACCACCGGTTTGCTCAGCGTTGTGCCGTCGACCTGCCAGGGGTTGATGCCGCCCTCCGGTACGATTTCGATCCCGTCCGGTCCGAGCCGGGGACCCACGTCTGCCAGGTCGAGCCCGGCAGTGAAGTGCTCGCCGAGAGCATGCACGACCCCCACCCGCAGCTCGGGATCCCGCTCCAATTCCCCATACGCCAGCGCGAGCTCCTGCAGCATGGCGAAGTCGGCGGCGTTGCGCTTCTGAGGCCGGTTGAGCCCGATCAGGAGCAGGTGCCCCCGCCGCTCAATCACGACGCGCGGTTCATCCGTCATATGGTCGATCTCCTTCGATCGGCGAGGGTCAGCGGGTGAGCGCGCTGATGATGCGCAGGATGCTGGGCAGGTCGTCGTTCGCGGCCTCGGCAGAGGACGGCGCGAAGCCCGCGATGGTGGCGCCGGCCAGGGCGAACTCGGCGCGCAGCGCCATGATCGCGCCGGTGAGGGCCTCCACGGCCAGGCCGAACGGGTAGATGTTCGACAGGCCCACGATGGTGGCCGGGTCGAGCACGTCCAGGTCGATGTGCAGGTAGATGTGCGCCGCTCCGGTGCGTTTCACGGCGGCGACGAGGGCATCCGGGCTGCCGAAACTCTCCACCGGTATCAGCGGGATGGCGTGTTCGGTGATGAAGACGTCCTCGGCCGGGTCGACGTCGCGCACGCCGGCCAGCACCACCCGGTCGGGCGTGATGCGGGCATCCGCGTCGAGGGCGAGCCCATCGACTCCCTCACCGAGGATGGCGCGCAGCACCATGCCGCCGAAGCCGCCGGACTGCGAGGACTCGCTGGAGTGCAGGTCGGGATGCGCGTCGAACCAGACCAGGGCGATGTCGCCCGGGTGCAGCCGGGAGGCGTGCTCGACCGCGCCGCAGGAGACCCCGCAGTCGCCGCCGATGGTGAGCACCGGTTCGGAGCTGGTGCGCAGCACGGCCAGCTGCCGGTCCCGCACGGTCAACAGCGAGGAGTAGCGGTGCACGCCGGTGTCGAGCGAATCGCCGGCCTCGGCGGGTACATCGACCGGGTAGGTGACCGAGTACGGCAGGTCGCCCTTGATCGCCTCCGCCCCGTCAACGAGGCGCATCGCGCGGGGTGAAACAGAACCTTGCCACTGCGGGACGACCACGTAGTTGGGGGACACCACCTCAGTATGCTCCTGTGTCCCTGCCCGGCGCATCCGCCAATTCGCGGGTCAGGCGCTACACGGCCTGCTGCATGTCGCGGTAGCGGATGGCCGTGCTGACGGCCTCACGCAGCTCGAACGCGGCCAGGCGCGGGCCGTAGCCCGGGGTGTCGCGCTGGATGCGCCAGCCCTCATTGAGCGGGCCGAGGTCGACGGTGTCGAAGCCGAAATCGTCCAGCAGCGCCGCGACGGAGTCGCGGGCCTCGGGGTCGTTGCCGGCGATGACCAGGGCGCGGCGCTCCGCGGTGCCGGCGGGCAAGCCATCCGTGGTGAGATCGGCGGCGTAGATGTGGTTGAACGCCTTCACGACCCGGGCATCCGGCAGCAGGTCCTGCAGCAGCTCGGCCGTGGTGGTGGTCTCCTCGTCGAGGGCGACGATGGCGCCGTCTCGCTGGGGGTAGTAGTTGTTGGTGTCGATGACGAGCTTGCCGGCCAGTTCGGCCGTCGGCAGCGTGTGGATCTGGTGGAGCGGAATGGTGACGATGACCAGGTCACCGGCCGTCGCGGCTTCGGCCGGGAGGGCGGCGCGGGCGCGTGGCCCGAGCTCCTCGACCAGTGCTTCGAGGGTTGCGGGGCCGCGGGAGTTGCTCACCACGACGTCGTATCCGTTGGCCACGCCGAGGCGGGCGAGCTGGCTGCCGATGTTACCGGCACCGATGATTCCGAGAGTAGTCATGCAGGGAACAATACAGAACGGCCACGGGAGCTTCCCGTGGCCGTTCAGATGACGCCGTGTGACGAAGGACGTTACTGCTCGATCGAAGAGGGCGTGCCGGACTTCAGCGCGGCGAGACGGGCATCCACCTCGGTGAGTTCGCCGAGGTCGTCGAGGCTTTCGAACTGCGCGTCGAGGCTGGACTCGGCCAGCTCGCTGGCGCCGCGCACCTTGGCCTCTTCACGGCGGATCTTGTCTTCGAACCGGCTGACCTCGCTGGTGGGATCCAGCATGTCGATGCTCTTCACGGCATCCATCACCTGGGACTGCGCGGCCGCGGTCTTCGACCGGGCGATGAGCTCGCTGCGCTTGGCGGTGAGCTGGCCCAGCTTGGTCTTCATCGTGTTCAGGCCGGTCTTGAGCTTCTCGACGATGGCCGTCTGGCTCGCGATCTGCGGTTCGGCCGCCTTGGCCTCGTTCTCGCTGGTCAGCTGACGGCCCAGGGCGACCTTGGCGAGGTTGTCGAACTTGTCGGCGTCGACGGTGTTGCCGGCCGAACGCAGCTCGTCGGCCTTGCGGCTGGCGGCCAGGGCCTTGCGGCCCCACTCGCCGGCCGCCTGCACGTCTTCGCGGTGGTCGTCTTCGAGCAGGCGGAGGTTGCCGATGGTCTCGGCGATGGCGCTTTCGGCGTCGGCGATGCTGTTGGTGAAGTCACGCACCATCTGGTCGAGCATCTTCTGGGGGTCTTCCGCCGAGTCCAGCAGAGCGTTGATGTTCGCCTTGGTGAGCTGGGCGATGCGGCCGAAGATCGACTGCTTGGTCATGTGAGTGTCCTTTCAAAGGGGTCAACGCTAAGAAACTACCGCGTTCACCTCCACATCCGCCCGATTCATCGGCAGCTTCCCTGCGACGGCTAGTGTGTTTCCACACGCCGATACGCCCAGCCGATACGACCGTCGAGGATCACCACCATGCCGACCCCCCTGAGCCTGACGATCGTGCCGGGCATCAACAACTCCAATCAGAAGCATTGGCAGACCCGCTGGGAGGCGACGCAGAGCGATGCCGTGCGGATCAGCCCGGCATCGTGGGACGAACCCGACCTCGACGACTGGATCGCCGCGATCGACGCGGCCGTCGACTCGCCCGACACCATCATCGTGGCGCACAGCCTCGGCTGCCTGGCCGCCGCCGCCTGGCTGGCCCGGAACCCCGGCCGGGTGCGCGGCGCCCTGCTGGTGGCCCCGCCCGACCGGTTCGGCGCCGAGTTCCCTGCGGTCGCCGGCACCTTCCGGGCCGCCGAACCGACGGTGCTGGGCACCCCGGCCCTGGTCGTGGCCAGCGCCGATGACCGCTTGTGCGCGCTCGGCATCGCGCGCAAGTTGGCGACCTCCTGGGGTGCCGGCTTCGTCGAGGTGGGCCGCATCGGGCACATCAACAGCGCCAGTAACCTCGGAGCCTGGCCGGCTGGCCGCGCGATCCTGGACGAGTTCGCCGAGAGCCTGGCGGGAATGGTGCGCTGATGACCGATCCGGATGTCCTCACCCGCCAGACCGTCGACCTGCTGCGCGACCTCATCCGCAACGCCTGCGTCAACGACGGCACCGCAGACTCCGGCGGTGAGATCCGCAGCGTCCGCACCCTGGAGGGGTTCTTTGCCGGCTCCGGGCTCGACATCGAGATCGTGGAACCGCACCCGGGGCGCGCATCGTTGATCGCGCGCATCCGCGGCACCGACCCGGATGCGCCGTCGCTCGCGCTGGTCGGCCACATCGACGTGGTGCCGGTGGACCGGGACGGCTGGAGCCGGGACCCGTTCGGCGCCGAGCTCGTCAACGGTGAGATCTGGGGCCGCGGGGCCCTCGACATGCTCTACCTCACCGCCAGCTACGCCGTCGTGATCCGGGACCTCGCCACCGGGGCCTTCCGGCCGCGCGGCGACCTGATCTTCGCGGCGGTCGCCGACGAGGAGAGCGGCAGCCGGTACGGTGTGGGTTGGCTCACCGAGCACCGGCTCGACCTGATCGACGCCGACTTCGTGCTCACCGAATCCGGTGGGGCGCCCGTGGGCGTGCGGCCGTCGATCACCACCACGGTGGGCGAGAAGGGCATCGCCGGCCGCCGCCTGGTGGTGCACGGCACCCCGGGGCACGGCTCCGCACCGTGGGGTGCCCGCAACGCCGCCGTGACCGCGGCGGAGGCCGTGATGCGGCTGGCCCGCTTCGAGGCGCCCGTGCAGATCACGGACGACTGGCGGCACTACGTGAGCGTGCTGGGTCTGTCCGCTGAGCTTTCCGCCCGGCTGGTCGACCCGGCCGGCATCGACGGTGCCGTGCACGAGCTGGGCAGCCTGGCCGGGTTTGCGCACGCCTCCAGCCACACCACCATCTCGCCCAACATCGTGCGCGCCGGCGACAAGCAGAACGTCATCCCGTCGATGGCCACGGTCGAGTTGGACATCCGGGTGCTGCCTGGCGTCGACGCCGTGAATGTGGACGCGTACCTCCGGCAGGCGCTGGGCGACCTGATGGTCGACATCGACATCGTCGGCGAGAGCTTCGAGGGCGCCACCCGCTCGCCCGTGGACACGCCCCTGTTCGCCGCGCTCAGCTCGGCCGTGGCCCGCGCCTACCCGAACGCCGACCTGCTGCCGGTGCTCAGCGTCGGCGGCTCCGACGCCCGGTTCTACCGGCGCCGCGGCATCCCCGCCTACGGCTTCGGCCTGCTCAGCCCACGCTGGGACTACGGCACCTTCCGGATGCTCTTCCACGGCAACGACGAACGCATCGACGTCGACTCGATCGCCCTCACCGTCGCCGCCCTCGACTTCACCGTGCGGGAGGTGCTCGGATGACTGTGCAGCTCCACACCGTCGACTGGACCGACCCGCGGGCCGTCGCGCTCCGGGCGGCCATGGACGACGAGATCATGCCTCGGTACGCGGACCGCTTCGAGAACCCCGACGCGGCGGATGCCGCCGCCCGCGCCGCGACGTTCACCATCGACCCGGAGACCATGGTGGTCACGCTGATCGCCACGGTCGACGGCGTGCCCGCCGCGCACGCCGCCCTGCGCATGCTCGGCTCGGAATACGAGCTCAAGCGCCTCGTCACGTTGCCGGACTACCGGGGCCGTGGCCTGAGCAAGGCGCTCATCCGCGCCGTCGAGGACGCGGCAGCCGACCGAGGCGCCCCGCGCCTGATCCTCCAGACCGGCGACCGGCAGCCAGAGGCGGTGCGCCTCTACGAACACCTCGGCCACCGGGCCATCCCCATCTACCCGCCGTACGAGGCGATTTGGTTCTCCAAGTGCTACGAACGGATGCTGCCCGCATGACCACCCGTGTCGACACCCTGATCCTCGGCGGGGGAGCGATGGGCTCGGCGGCCGCCTGGGAGCTCGCCCGCCGCGGCCGCGAGGTCATCCTGCTCGAACGGTTCGCGTCCGGCCACACCAACGGCGCTTCGCACGGTGCCTCCCGCAACTTCAACCTCAGTTACTCGGACCCCACCTACGTGGCCATGCTCGTGGAGGCGTTGCAGTTGTGGCGCGAACTCGAGGACGAGACCGACACCCGGCTGCTCGACCAGGTGGGCCTTGTCAATCACGGCCAGGGCCAGCCGTTCGCCGAGGTACACGCCGCCCTCAGCGGGGTGGGCTTCGACCCGACGATGCTTTCCGTCGCCGCCGCGCAGGAGCGCTGGCCGGGCATCCGTTTCGACACCGAGGTGCTCTACACGCCGGAGGCCGGCCGGGTGAACGCGAATGCGTCGGTCGACGCCCTGCAGCGTGCCGCAGCCCGGCGCGGCGCCCGGATCGAGCACGGTAGGCCCGCGACCCGGATCACCGTGCAGGGCGACGAGAGCGTGCTCGTGGACACCGACACCGAACTCTTCCAGGCGCGGCGGGTGATCGTCACGCTCGGCGCGTGGACCAGCTCACTGCTCGACGGGCTGCTGCCGGTGCCGCGCCTGGTGGTCACGCAGGAGCAGCCGGCGCATTTCGCCGCGCTGGATACCAGCTTCGTCTGGCCGGGCTTCAACCACGGCTACCGGCCGGGCACCCCCGGCTACGAATACTGGCGCTCCCCGGTCTACGGCATGCACACCCCCGGCGAGGGCATCAAGGCCGGCTGGCACGGGGTGGGCCCGGTCGTGGACCCCGACCACCGCACATTCACCTCGGAGCCCGAGCAGCTGCTGGCGCTGCGCCGCTACGCCCGCGAATGGCTGCCCGGCGCCGACCCGGACGTCTTCACCGAGATCAGCTGCACCTACACGACCAGCCCGGACTCGAATTTCGTGCTGGACCGGCGCGGCCCCGTGATCGTCGGCGCCGGGTTCTCCGGCCACGGCTTCAAGTTCACCCCCACCGTCGGCCGCATCCTCGCCGACCTGACGCTGGACATCCCCGCGCCGCCCCTGTTCGCCCTCGACCGCTGAGCCGGCGACCCGCGAGATGCCACTTGAGGCCCCTGCCCGGGTGCGCAATGGGCCCCAACTGGCATCTCGCCGCCGCGGGGACACCTAAGTTGCCACTTCGTGCCCCCTCACCGGGCGGCGAGGGGCGCCAACCGGCAACTCGCCGGGAAGGCTAGAAGCGGCCGCCGCCGCCGCGCCGGCCGCGGGTGCCGCCGCCGCCGAAGCTGCCGGGCCGGAAGCCGCCACCGCCGAAGCCGCCACCGCTGCTGCGTCGGCCGCCACCGCCCATCCCGCCGAAGCCGCCACCGCCTCCGCCGCCTCCGCCGCCGCCGAAGCCGCCACCGCCCCCGCCGCCGCCGAGGATCTGGCCGATCAGGATGCCGCCGAGCACGGCGCCCATCGAACCATTGCTGCCGCCGCGCCGGCTGGTGCCGCCACCGCCGAAGAAGTCGCTGAAGTCGTCATCGTCGTCGGTGGAGAACCCATCCACGTCGCGCCGGGCCATGGCCGTCGCCTCGGCGGCCAGGGATCCGGCCCGTTGGGAGACCGCCAGGGCCGCGGCCGAGTCGCTCGCGACCAGTGATTCGGCCTGCGCCGTCAGCCGGGCGGCCTCGGCCAGTCGGGTGCGGGCCTCGGCCCCCACCGCGCCGCGCCGGGCGGTGATGAAGTCGTCCGCCGCCGACACCTGGCTGCGGGCGGCCTGCATGCTCTGGTTCAGCGCCTGGTTCAGGCGCTGCGCCTGCAGCGCGGCGTCCCGGGCACCCTGGAGGGCAGCATCCATATTGACGTTCGCCGCCTCGAGTTTCTGCACCAGCTCGATCGGGTTGATCGGCGGCGCGGCCAGGCGGGAACGCACGTCGGCGAGAACCTGCTCGGTCTGCAGGGCGACGCCGGGAACCGCGTTGCCGGCACCGGCGGGGAGCCCGCGGGCGGTGACCAGATCGGAGTCGAGGTCGGCCAGGATCGCCGGGATGCCGGCCTCCACCTGCTCGAGGTCGGCGGCCAGCCGGTGAACCGCGTCGACGAGCAGCTTCGCCTGGTCCACGGCCTCCTCCGCGGCCCGGATGCCCACGGCCGCGGCGCTCGCATCGCCGGCGGTGAGCCGCGCGCGCGCCTCCGCCAGCGCGTTGGTGGCGAAAGTGAGCCGTTCGGCGGCCTGATCGGGGTTGTCGGCGACGGTGTCCAGCGCCGCGGCGGTGTACCGGCCGGCGAGGGCTTCCACGCCCGCTTCGGCCTCGTCGAGCCGGGCGTCGATGGCGGCCAGCTCGGTTTCCAGCTCGGCCGCGGCGGTCGGTGCGTTGGCCTCCAGCTGGCGCAGCTGGTCGAAGTCCTCGGCCTGCTCGTCCAGGGCGTGGTTGGCCTCGGCGCAGAGGGTGATGATCTGGCGGTACCAGGCTCGCACCTGCTCCTCGGTGTCGGGTTCGGCGTCGTCCAGGCGCTGCTGCAGGGTGAACGCCTCGCTCAGCTTGCCCGCTGCGGTGCTCACCGCCGCCTGGAACGGTTCGGCCGCCGCCGCCCCGTACTGCGCGACGGCGAAGCCTACCTCCTGGCCGCTGGTCTTGATCGCGTCGTCGGTCTCGATGAGCGCGCTGGATGCCTCCCGCTTCAGCTCCGCCGTCGGCACCTCCGGCGCGCCGGTGCCTGGCCGGACCGCGGGGGACTTCCCGCGGCGGCGCACCAACAGGATCACGATGGTGACGATCACGGCCAGCACCACCAGAGCCAGCAGCAGGCCCACCCAGCCGGGCAGGCCGCCGGAGCCGGTGGTGGTGGCCTCGCCCGGTGTGATCACCGGGGCGGAGAGCGGTTCGCCGTCCACGCTCTGCTGCAGGGCGGTGGCGCCGTTGATCGCGGCGCCGGCCCAGTCGTTCTCGCGCAGCGACGGTTCTATCGCGGTGTTCTGCACCTCACTGAGCTGCGCGTCGTCGAGCACGAAATCGCTCGCCACGGACAGCTGGTACTGCCGGTCGTCGGTCGCCACGGCCAGCAGCACGTCGTTGTCGCCGAACCCGTTGTCGACGGCGGTCTGGTCGGCCCAGGTCGACGTGTCATCCACCCCGTCGAAGCTCGACACATAGGCCACGTACAGGTCGACCTGGGTGTCGGCGAAGAGCTCGTCGAGGGCCTGCGCCACCTCCGGCTCCCGGTCGCCGAGGGCGCCGACACTGTCGAAGATGTGGCTCTCCTCGAATTGCACCGGGTCGTCCGCCCTGGCCGGCAGCGGAGCGCCGAGACCGGCGCCCACCAGGCCGGCGCTGACCAGCCCGATGGCCGCCGCGAACACCGCCGTGCGGGCGGCGATCCGGGTGATCGTCGGTCGGATGCGCGGGCGGCCTGGCTGCATGGGGTCCACTTCCTAGAGCTGCCGTCACGTGCGGCAGATTCCCATCGAGCATAGGACCCCGGGCCAGCAGCGGCTAGGAACCCCGCCTGCCGGACTGTTGCACTCTGTTACCGCCGGCCGGCGCCGCGGCGGCGGCCTCAGGCACACTGGGAACAGCGGCAACCGTCCGCGTCCGCACCCATTCCCCGTCACGGAGGCGAGAATGACCACCCACGATCTCGCCGCGATGACCGCCCGGCCCACCCTCGCCGTTGTCGAGGTCACCCGCAGCCGGCCCGACCGCCCCGCGTACCACGCCAAGGTGCAGACCCTTAACGCCACCGTCGCGGATGCCGGCACGAACGGCGGCTGGACCGTCGTGCGCCTGGCCGCCGCCGACCTCGACCCCGCCGCCCTGCTCGACCTGACCGATTCGGCCGACGCCGTCGTGATCGTCGGCGGCGAAGACATCGACCCGCGTTTCTACGGCGCCCAGGCCGGCTACGAAGGCGAGACCATCCACTTCAGCGACGCCGACGAGGGTCAGATCGCGCTCGTGCAGCGCGCCGCCGACCGGGGCACGCCCCTGCTGGGCATCTGCCGCGGCCTGCAGATCATCAACGTGGCACTCGGCGGCGACATCGTGCAACACCTCGACGACGGCATCCACCGCAACGCGGGCGTGCCCATCGACGAGAGCCTCTCCACCCACGACGTCACCCTGCTCGCCTCCAGTGAGCTCGCCGCGGCGCTGGGCGACACCCGCATCTCCGTGCAGAGCGCCCATCACCAGAGCGTGGGCCGCCTCGGCGCCGGGCTGGTGCCCGTGGCGACCGCACCCGACGGCCTGGTCGAAGCCGTCGAGCACCGCGACGTCCCCATCGTCGGGGTGCAGTGGCACCCGGAGGCGCCGGGTTCCCCCGCCGCCCAGCTGCCACTCCTCCTGGCGTCCCTCTTCCGCGCCACGACCGCCGCAGAGGTCGCCCAGGCGGCCTAGGGTCGTGCTCGCGGAAGCACACGGGCCAGGAATGCGGGGATGTCGAGTTCGTCGTCGAACGGGGTGCCGATCGTCGTCGCGTCGTAATACAGGCCGTCGGTGAGCAGCATGGTCGCGCGGGCGAGTTCGGCATCGTTCAGGTCGGCGTTGAGGATGTCGAAATAGCGCCGGCGCATCTCGACGACCACACTGCGGGCCCGCGGGTTGCCGCGGGCCAGGGTGCCGCCGGCGAGCATCGCCCGGTCCAGCGGGCTGTTGACGTACTCCGCCAGGCTCACGTAGTACGCGGCGGCTCCCTGTGGAGCCATGCGCATCCGCTCGTATTCGAGGCCGGCGAGAGTCTCGAGCCGGTCGATGAGGGCGCTCTCCAGGCCGTCTCGGGATCCGAAATGGTAGAGCAGGCCGCCCTTGGTGACCCCGGCGGCCTTGGCCACGGCGTCCAGGGAGGCGCCGGAACCGCTCGTTCCGATGATGAGTTCCTGGAACGCGGTGAGGATGCTCTCGCGGGCGCTGTCACGGTGTTGGGCCATGATCCCCACTTTACTGTACTTGCTGGTATAGTCGTTTCTGCTGTACCCAATGGTGCAGTAAAATAAGTGTTCTTCGGAACCCGTTCTGCAGCCAGGTTGACATGAGCACCATCGACAGCATCCGTACCCACACCCCAACCGTGGCGCCCCGTGCCGGCCGTCGGGAGTGGCTGGGCCTGCTGCTGCTGATGCTTCCAGTGCTGCTGATCTCGGTCGACAACACAGTGCTCAGCTTCGCCCTGCCGGCCATCAGCCTGGATTTGCGCCCGAGCAGCACCACGCTGCTTTGGATCGTGGACATCTACCCGCTCGTGCTCGCCGGCCTGCTCGTTGCGATGGGTGCCCTCGGTGACCGCGTCGGCCGCCGCCGGCTGCTGCTGCTCGGCGCCACGGGCTTCGTCGTGGTCTCGGTCGCCGCCGCCTTCGCGCCCACCGCCGAGCTGCTGATCGCCGCCCGGGCGGTGATGGGTTTCTTCGGCGCCATGATCATGCCTTCCACCCTGTCGCTGCTGCGCAGCATGTTCCGGGATGCCCGCCAGCGCACCCTGGCCATCGCGATCTGGGCCGGCGCGTTCGCCGCGGGCTCGAGCCTCGGGCCGATCGTCGGCGGTGTCGTGCTGCAACACTTCGCCTGGGGCGCGGTGTTCCTCATCGCGGTGCCGTTCCTGCTGCCGCTCGTCGCTCTCGCCGGGGTCCTCATCCCGGAGTCGAAGGACCCGGCGCCGCTGGGCATCGACCTGGTCAGCGTCGCGCTGTCGCTGCTCACCCTCGCGCCGCTGGTGTTCGCGATCAAGACCCTCGCCCACGACGGCGTCGGCGCCCCCGGTCTGGGCGCGTTGGGGCTCAGCCTCGTCGCCGGGGCGCTGTTCCTGCGCCGGCAGCGGCGGATCGACAACCCGCTGCTTGACCTGGGCCTGTTCCGGCACGCCCCGTTCGCCGGGTCGGTGCTGGCGAACTTCCTGTCCGTGTTCAGCCTGGTCGGCTTCCTCTTCTTCGTGTCACAGCACCTGCAACTCGTGCTCGGCCTCGACCCGCTCGCCGCCGGACTGCTGCTGCTGCCCGGCGCGCTCCTCTCCGTCGCTGCCGGCCTAGCCTCCGCCTACGTGGTGCGGCGGGTCCCGCCGCGGGTGGTGATCGTGGCGGGGATCCTGCTCTCCGCCGGCGGCTTCGGCCTGATCGTGCTGCTGCGGGACAACCTCAGCGCCGGCGTCGTGATGCTCGCGTTCGGCATTCTCTCGGTGGGCGTCGGCTCGGCCGAGACCATCTCCAACGACACCATCATCAGCTCGGTGCCGCCGGAGAAGGCCGGCGCGGCCGCCGGTGTCTCGGAGACCGCCTACGAACTGGGTGCGGTGCTGGGCACGGCCGTGCTCGGCGCGATCCTGGCGGCCTCATACCGGGCTGGTGTGGTGCTGCCCGACGGGCTCGGCCGCGGCCAGGCCGCCCAGGCCGGCGAGACCCTCGGTGGCGCGCTCGGCGTGGCCGGGGAACTGCCGGCCGCGCAGGCCGCCGCGCTCACCCAGTCCGCCAGGGCGGCGTTCGACAGCGGAGTGGGCGTCACGTCGATCATCGCCGTGGTGCTGATGCTCATCGCCGCGGCAGCCGTGCAGCTGAGCATGCGCCCCCGCGGATAGACGCCGCCTCGGGCGCGCCCGCAGCGTTGAGTTTCTGTCGGGTGCCGTCCAGTACTTGCTGGGGGCGGGATGTGGTTGGCTGTGCCCCGCAGAGCGGCTCGCTCTTCCGAGATGACAGTTGGGGTCCCTTCACGGAACTCTAAGTGGCCTGAAGTGGCATCTCCCGCGGGGGGCATCGGTGAGATGACAGTTGGGGCCCCTTCACAGGACGCTAAGTGGCTTTTCGCGTGTGCGGCCGGGCTCAGCGCGCGTCGCTCACGGCGGGCCGGAAGCCGCGCAGGCGCAGGCTGTTGCTCACCACGAAGACCGACGACAACGCCATCGCCGCGCCCGCGATCAGCGGGTTGAGCAGGCCGAGGGCGGCCAGCGGGATCGCCGCCACGTTGTAGGCGAACGCCCAGAACAGGTTGGCCTTGATGGTGCCAAGGGTGCGCCGCGACAACCGGATGGCGTCCGCCACGGCGAGCAGGTCAGCCCGCACCAGGGTGATGTCGCTGGCCTCGATCGCCACATCCGTGCCGGTGCCCATGGCGATGCCCAGGTCGGCGGCGGCCAGCGCGGCAGCATCGTTCACGCCGTCTCCCACCATCGCCACCACGTGCCCGGCGGCCTGCAGGCTCTGCACCCTGGCCACCTTGTCGGCGGGCAGCATCCCGGCGAAGACCTCGGTGATGCTCACCTGGTCCGCCACGGCCCGCGCCACGGTGGGGTTGTCGCCGGTCAGCAGCATCGGGGTGAGGCCGAGCGCGATCAGTTGGGCCACGGCGGCGGCGCTCGTGGGCTTCACTTCGTCGGCGACGGCGAGGATGCCCTTGGCGGCGCCATCCCAGGCCACGGCCACGGCGGTCTGCCCGCGCGCCTCTATGCCGGCCAGGGCCGCGGCGAGGTCGGCCGGCAGCGTCACCTGCCACTCGTCGGCCAACCAGCGCGGCCGGCCCACGAGCACCAGGTGACCCTCGACACTCGCCTGCACCCCGAAGCCCTGCGCCGAGGCGAAGGCGGTAGCGGCCGGCAACACCCCGGCGCGGTCGGTCGCGCCGTTCGTGATGGCGAGACCGATCGGATGCTCGGAGCCGGCCTCGGCCGCGCCGGCCAGCCGCAGCAGCTCGGTTTCGGCGGTCGCACCCGCGGGGCCGTCGGCGGTGCCCGCGGATACCCCGGCCCCGACGTGCACGCCGAGCAACGCCATCCGCCCGGTCGTGACGGTGCCGGTCTTGTCGAGCACGATGGTGTCGACCTTGCGGGTGGATTCCAGGGTCTGCGGTCCGCGAATCAAGATGCCGAGCTGGGCGCCGCGGCCGGTGCCCACCAGCAGTGCGGTGGGCGTGGCCAGGCCCAGGGCGCACGGGCAGGCGATGATCAGGGTGGCCACGGCGGCGGTGAACGCCTGCTCCGCGCCGGCGCCGAGGGCCAGCCAGGTGACGAGGGTGCCCAGCGCGATGACGAACACGATGGGCACGAAGACCGCCGACACCCGGTCGGCGAGCCGCTGCACCGGGGCCTTGCCCGACTGGGCCTGCTCCACGAGCCGGCCGATGCGGGCCAGTTCGGTGTCGGCGCCCACCCGGGTGGCGCGCACGGTGAGGCGGCCGCCCGAGTTGGCGGTGGCGCCCACGACGGTGTCGCCCGGCCCCACCTCGACGGGTACGGCCTCGCCGGTGAGCAGGCTGGTGTCGATGGCGGAGGCGCCGTCGACGACGACCCCGTCGGTGGCGACCTTCTCGCCCGGCCGCACCACGAAGACATCGCCGACGACGAGCTCGCCGATCGGGATGCGCCGTTCGAGGGCGGTGCCCGGCGCGCCGCGCAGCACCGCGACATCTTTCGCGCCGAGGTTCACCAGCGCCGTGAGGGCGGCGCCCGAGCGGGTCTTGGCGCGGGCCTCGAAGTAGCGCCCGGCCAGGATGAACACGGTCACGGCGGCGGCGACCTCGAGGTAGATCTCGGTGGACCCACTGCCGGTCATGCTGAAGCTGAATTCCATGGTCATGCCGGTCATGCCGGCGTCGCCGAGGAACAGGGCATAGAGCGACCAGCCGAATGCGGCCAGCACGCCGACGCTGATCAGGGTGTCCATGCTGGCGGCGCCGTGGCGGGCGTTCAGTGCGGCGGCGCGGTGGAATGGCCAGGCGCCCCAGACC
The DNA here is from genome assembly GCF_025463825.1 of Cryobacterium sp. Classification (GTDB taxonomy): domain Bacteria; phylum Actinomycetota; class Actinomycetes; order Actinomycetales; family Microbacteriaceae; genus Cryobacterium. Next base: position 21,605 of record NZ_JAODBG010000106.1, on the reverse strand, counting down.
GCCACCGGGGCGGCGAGCATCAGGGCGAGCCACTGCCAGTTGGTGAACTGCAGGGCGGGAACCATCGAGAGTAGCGTCACCGGCACGGCGAGGGCGGTGGAGACCAGCAGCCGCTGGCGCAGGGCCAGGGTCTCGGCATCCAGAACCACCGGAATTGTCTCGGCGGGCGGGGCGGGCAGTCGTGCGGTGTAGCCGGTGGCCACGATCGTGGCGATGGCGTCGTCGACGCTGGTGCCCGCCGGCAGGCGCACGGTGGCCTTGTCGGTGGCGTAGTTCACCGTGGCTTCCACTCCGGGCAGACGGTTGAGCTTCTTCTCGATGCGCGCGGCGCAGGAAGCGCAGGTCATGCCGCCGACCAGGAGGTCGACGGGGTCGCTCACGCTGCGGGGTCCTCGCTGGCAGAGTCCGTCAGGGAGTAGCCGGCCTCGGTGATGGCCGCACGGATGTCGGCGATGGCGGGCGCCGTGGCGCTGGTGACGTGCACCGTGCTGGCGGCACCGACCAGGAGTTCAACGGTGACCTGGTGCACGCCGGGAACCAGCGAGACCTCCTCGATGACGCTGGTGACACAGTGCCCGCAGGTCATTCCGGTGACGAGGTAGTGGGTGGTGGTGCTGTCGCTGTGGGTCATGGTGGTGCCTTCCCTGACGAAACGGATGCTGCCGGCCGGCAGTACCCCTTCCGGGTACTGTATCTCATATCAGTGATACCGTGAGGGGGTATCCGAAAACCGACAGCCAGGAGCACATGATGACGACCGTCACCGCCGCAAAGCACCCCGCCGAGCACACCCACGACGGCCCGCACGGCTACATTTCCAACAAGGACGACTACCTCAAGCGGCTACGCCGCATCGAGGGCCAGGCGCGCGGCCTGCAGGGCATGGTCACCGACGACAAGTACTGCATCGACATCCTCACCCAGGTCTCGGCCATGACCAGCGCCCTCCAGTCGGTGGCCCTCGGCCTGCTCAATGACCACCTCAGCCACTGCGTCGTCGACGCCGTCGCCACCGGCGGCGACGAGGCGCAACTCAAGCTCAAGGAAGCCGGCGACGCCATCGCCCGCCTGGTGCGCTCCTGAACCACCGGGAGGCCGGCACATCCCTCTAGGCTGTGCGAATGACGGATGTGAGCGGCTTCAGGGTTCACCGGCGGATGACCGCGCGGAACACGGCCGAATCGCACCGGGCCGCCAGCCCGCTGGAGCTGCTCTTCGACCTCACCTTCGTGGTGGCGGTCGCGCAGCTGGTGGTGCAACTGGCGCACGGCATCGAGGGCGGTCACGGCGCCGAAGCGGTCGGCCCGTTCCTCATGGTGTTCTTCGCCATCTGGTGGGCCTGGATGAACTTCACCTGGTTCGCTTCGGCGTACGACACCGATGACGTGCCCGACCGGCTGCTCACCATGCTGCAGATGGGCGGCGTGCTGGTCCTGGCGGCCGGGGTGCCGGCCGCGTTCGACGACCAGGACTTCCGCGCGATCACCCTGGGTACCTGATCATGCGGATCGGGCTGGTGGCGCAGTGGCTGCGGGCCGGCTTCGAGCACGCGGAGAGCCGGGCGACGGCCTGGCGGTACGCGGCCGGCGTGAGCGCCGTGCAACTCGGCTGGCTGGCCCGGCTGGCCCTGCCGGAGGAGCTGGGGGTGGCGTCGTTCCTGCTGCTCGTGGCGCTGGAGCTCGCCGTGCCGTTCTGGGCGGAGCGCACCGGGTCGACCCTTTGGCACCCGCACCACATCGCGGAGCGGTATGGCCTGTTCACCATCATCCTGCTCGGCGAGAGCGTGTTGGCGGCCACCCTCGGCGTGCAGGATGCCCTGGCCGCCGGCGGTGTCAGCGGCAACCTGGTGCTCGTGTCCTCGGCCGCACTCGTGGCCCTGTTCGCCCTCTGGTGGCTGTACTTCCTGGAGCCGGCGGGGGAGGGGCTCTCCGTCAAACGCGGCCGGTCCTACCTCTGGGGCTATGGCCACTACGGGGTGTTCGCCGCCCTGGCCGCCCTCGGCGCGGGGCTCGAGGTGGCAGTCGCCGACGCCGGGCACCACCTGGACGTTCCCCGGGTGGCGCTGGGCTACGCCGTCGCCCTGCCGGTGGGGATCTTCCTGCTGCTGCTCTGGGCGGTGCACGCGGTGCTTGAGACCCGGTCTCGGATCCGGCCGGCAGTGATCCTGCCGGCGGCCGCGGTCGTGCTGCTCCTGCCACTGGCGGCGGGCACCCTGGGCGTGACCGCGCTCGTGGTCCTCATCGCCGCCCTCTGCGTCTTCGTGGTGGTAGTCACCCTGACCGACCAGGCCCGCCGGGGCCGACGGTCCGGTCAGCTCGCCGGCATCCAGTAGCCCACCCGGCAGAGCAGCTGGGTTTCCCGGTCGGCGCCGGCCGGTGCGTCGATCTCGGGCGGGAAGACCCCCATCGCCCGGAAGTCGTCGACGTGCGGCCCGATCACGTCCCAGAGCAGCTCCACCAACGACTCCGGCAGCGCGTAGTCCCAGCCGAGCTGCCGGGCGATCGACCAGGCCTGGAACGCCCGGTAGATGCTGATGTGCTCCAGGTACTCGCTCAGCGGGTAGTCGCCGTAGCTCATGTGCACGGTCTTGTCGGGGTTGAGGTCCTCGTTCACGGCCGCCGTGGCAAGGTCGTTGAGCCGGTCGTACCGGCCGATCGGGTCGTCACCGAGCAGGTCGCCGTCGTAGGTCCCGCCCGCGTCCTCGATGGTGCGGCCGAGGAGCACGTCGGGCACCCAGGCCTCGTCGCGCGCGTGTGCGGCCAGGATGTCGCGCAGGGTCGGGTTGGGCGTCAGCGACCACTCGGCCGGAGCGGGCTGGTCGAGCCGGTCGGGGGAGATCCGGTCGATGACGGAGCGCAACGCGGCATCCGCCTGGAGGAAGAGCTCTTTCTGCTTCATGCGGGCACGCTAACACGCACCGCAGACGGCCGGCCCGCGCCGCTCGCTGGCAATCGTCCCCGAATACACGCCGTTCACACGGAGGGCGCCCAGTCAACGTGGGTACCATCGCATTGATGTCATCTGTTCACCACACAGCCAGGATCGTAGGCCGGTCTTCCGTTGTCGTCGCCCTTCTGGCGCTCGCACTGAGCGGATGCTCCGCCATGGGAGCTGCCGGGGGCGCGTCGGCGACGGCCCAGCTCGGCGACACCGAAGCGGCGGCCACCTCCGCCCCCACGGCGTCCGCCACCACCGAACCCCAGGGGTGCCCGGCCACCGAGGGCTCCGTTCCGGAGGGCGCGGTCACCGCCGAGATCGCCGACGTCGACGGCGACGGGAAGAACGACACCGAGTGGTACTCGGAAGCCACGGTGCCGTTCGTGTACGGCATCACGACCGCATCCGGTGCCACCATCGCCCTGCCCGACAACCTGGCCGGCGCCAACTCGCACAGCGGCTGGACCGCGCAGCTGCACAACGGGGTGGTGGTGACGGTTCTCGACGACGGCCGGGGCGCCGTGCTGCACGCCCTGGTGGACTGCGACTTCGTCACGCCGATCGGCGTCGACGCCCGGCCGTACACCTTCGACATGCAGAACCTGCGCGGCTTCGGCACCGGGGTCGGGTGCCTGGAGATGGAGGGCGGCCTGGAACTGAACGGGCTGCAGGTGTCCGAAAACCGGGACGACACCTATGCGCTGATGTCCACGGGCATCACCGTCTCCACCGATGGGCTCACCGCGATGAACGGGTACACGGCGGTGGAGTCAGCCCTGCCCTCCGACGACCGCCGGGTCGCCCTCGCCCACAGCTCCACCTGCGCCGACACTCCCGTCGTCAGCACCAGCGGGCACTAGACCGGCCAGCGCCGCTTCGAACGCGTACGCGTCGGGGTCGTAGCCCGACCGGGTGTCGAAGCGCTGGGCCCCGTGCGGCTGGGTACCGACCGGCGGCCAGGCGGCATCGCCGTCGCGGATGAACCGCACCCAGGCGGCGTGCATGTCGTCCGCCAACTCCTGGGGCAGGGCGTCGCCGACGGATGCGGCCACGCCGGCCGCACCGAGCAGGTCCCAGGCGAAGGGCAGGTCGATGCAGTGCCCGGACAGGCCCGTGACCGGCGCCCGGAAGGCGAAGTCGTACAGCCAGGTGGTGCCGGCCGCGCCGTGCGCGGCGCGCAGCCGGGCCGTGGTCAGGGTCGGCTGCCGGAACAGCACCGCGGTGCTGAGCTGACCGCGCCCGAACGAGTCGCCGATCCGGGCCACCGCGGTTCGGAATCCGGTGACTCCGGTGGGAGGAACGCCGCCAGCCGCCAGGGCAGCCACGACGCTGTCGAGGCTCTCCGCAGCGGGGAAGGTGAACTCGTGCGCCGTCGTGCCGATCAGCAACGGCACGCCGGCGCCCCGGCCGGCGGCGATCGCGGCGCCGAGCGCCACCACGACGTCGCCGTCGACGGTGGGGGCGAATGGAATGCCCGTGATGTCGGCATCCGGGTCGGCGGCCGCCCTGGTCACCGCATCGAGCGGCATCGTGGGGTGCAGGATGCCGGCGCCGGTCAGTTGCGCGCCCGGCTCCGCGTCGAGGATCGCCTCCGCCGGCACGGTGCGCCAGCCGGCCAGGTCGGGCGTGACCCCGTGGCTGGCGGCGAAGCGCCGGCCGACGACCTCGGCCTCCGCGGCGGTGAGCCCGTAGGCAGGGGCCGACTGGGCGATGACACCGGCGAACAGCCCGGTTGCGCGAGGTGAGGCGAGCAACGCCAGCGCACTGCCGCCACCGGCGGACTGGCCGCCAACGGTCACCCGCGCCGGGTCGCCACCGAACTCGCGGATGTTGTCACGCACCCACTCCAACGCGGCGAGCTGGTCGAGGATGCCGCGGTTCAGGGGGGCGCCGTCGATCCAGCCGAACCCCTCGAAACCCAGCCGGTAGGCGATCGTGACGACCACCACGCCGTCGCGGTTGAACGCGGCGCCGTCGTACCACGGGCTCGCCGGCGAACCGGCCGCATAGCCGCCGCCGTGGATCCAGACGAGCACCGGCAGGCCGGGGTCGCCGGGGCCGGGGGCGGGGGTGAACACGTTCAGGCACAGGATGCCGTCGCCGGGCACCGAGGGCTCCGGGATCGTCGTGACCGTGGCGGACTCCCGCCGTTGCGGGGTGGGTCCATAGGCGAGGGCGTCGCGCACGCCCGACCACGGCGGAACGGGAGCCGGCGCGAGAAACCGGTGCTCGCCCACCGGCGGGGCGGCGAACGGGATGCCCAGGAACACCGCGGACGGTCCGCGCCACAAGCCGCGGACCCGGCCGCTGCGTGTCTGCGTCTGGGGGTCATCGGTGGGCTTCGTCGCGTCCGTCATCACTGAATCGTAAACGACACCGCGGCGGCTCAAATTGCACTGGCGGCGTTCACCTGAAATTCTAAGAGTGGGGGCTTCGAGCGTGGAGGCCGAACAGACTCAGGGGGAGAGCGCGATCATGCCGCACAGGCCACCGCCACGGGGCGCATTCGGCCGGCCGGGCGCAGGGGCCGGGTCGGTGGTGCGCCTGCTCCCGGATTACGCCGGCTCGGTGCTCTGGTTCCCGGAGCCGGTCGACTATGCCGCCTCGTTCCTGGACGGCGCCCTGGTGAGCGACCTAATCCGCTGGGAGATCGGCTACTACGACTCCCTCGACGCCGACTTCGGCTGGCAGAGTCCCGCCCTCGCGAGCGCGTTCACGGCCGAGGGGGTGGCCCTGGCGTTGCGCGTGGCCGTGCAGCTGGGCACCGGCTTCGACGTCGAGTTCGCCTCCTATGAGGCCGGGGTCGCCACGCGCCGATTCCGCAGCGAGTTCCCCGCCGACAACCCCGCCGCCGCCGCCGCGTTCACCGCCCTGGCCGGCCCGGACCCCGCCCGCCCACGGCCTTCGGCGCTCACGCCGGCTGGGCGGACGGGTCCTCCTCGGTGATCTGACCGGCCGAATCGAGGCTGAGCCGGTCGGTGAGGCCGAGTCGGCCGAGGAAGACGTCGTCGTGGCTGACCACGAGCAGCCCGCCCCGGTAGGAGCCGAGCGCCGCCACCAGCTGGTCGAGGCTCTGCCGGTCCAGGTTGTTCGTCGGTTCGTCCAGCACCAGCAGCTGTGCCAGGGCGCTCGCCACTTCGTCGAGCGCGTCGAGCCGCTGGCCGAGGTAACCGACCCGGTCGGTGAGCGCCATGGCCGAAGCCAGGTCGGCCCGCGCCGTGGCCGGATGCACGAGCGACTCGAGCAGGCTGGTCTTGCCCACCCCGTTGGGCCCGGTCCAGGTCGCCCTCGGCGAGGCCGGCCGAACGCAACGCGTCCCCGGCCCGGCTGGGCAGGTCCCAGTCGTCGCCGAGCACATCGAAGTGCCGCTCGGCCACGTCCCCGGCTTCGATGGCCCGCAGCGCGTCGAGCTTCGGCCGCACGCCGAGCAGGTCGGCAGCGGTGGCCCCGACATCGAGGGTGAGCGTCTGCGGCAGGTAGCCCACATCCGCCGACACCACAACGCTGCCCGTGCTGGGCGCAGCTCGCCGGTGATCAGGCGAAGCAGAGTGGACTTGCCCGACCCGTTCGCCCCGACCAAGCCGGTGCGGCCGCGGCCGAAGGCGGCGCTGATGCCCGTGAAGGCCGTGGATCCGTCCGGCCAGGTGAGGCCGACATCCGCGAGCAGAATCATTGAAGCGTGTGCAGAGGCCATGGTGGCTCCTCGTTGTCAGTGGCTGCACTGACACCGGAAGCCGCGGCGCGGCGATCGCCGGCTCAGCGCGTGTGCGCGGAAACGACGAGGATCTTCACTGGCTGAGCCTGACTCTGGAGGACGGGGAAGCTCCAGTCTGACAGGTCTAGTCGTCGGCGGCCGGGAAATGGGCCTCCAGTGCGGTGAAGAAGGCGCCCGAGAGCGACTCGAACTCCGCGGCCGTGAGGCGGATGTCGTCGCCGACGTCGAGCTTCACGATGCTGTCCGCCGGCCGGTAGGCGGCCGGGGCGGCCAGAACGGCATGGTGGTGCAGCAGCGAATCGGCGATCACCGCCACCTCGATGAGCGGATCGGTGCCGGCATGCGGGTGCAGCCGGTGCACGAAGTAGCGGTCGAGCACGAGCACCAGGTTGTTGAAGAACAGCGGCTCGAAATCGGCCAGCGCCGCCTGCGCAGTGTCGCCGGTGATCTCCCCGGTGAGGGTGGTGTAGGCGGTGAGTTGCTCGGCCAGGGCGAAGCGGGCGCTGTTGATCTCGGCCGTGCTGTAGGACGTGCGGTGGGACGTGCTGTAGGACGTTCGGCCGGGCATGGGGCCTCCTTCGCGGCAGCCGGACGGGCATTTCGTGGCAGGCCGGTGCAGGCAGTATGGCTTCGTGCCAGAGCGGCGCGCTACCCTGAGCGCCACAGGTCGACAGAATGCGGGGCACGGGTTGTTCGAATCGTTATGGGCGTGGATCGCGTTCGGCCTGGTCGTGCTGGTTTTCGCCGTCGCTGTCGGCTTCGCCACCCGGTCCCTGCTCGGCACCAACGTGGGCTGGTTGCGCACCTTTTTGGTGGGCCTGCTGGTATTCGTGGCCAGCTGGCCGTTCGCCTACTTCGTGGCGACCGAGGCGCGGGTGATCGCGACGGACGGCGAGCTGCGGGCACCCGTGCTCGTGGTGGTGTTGTTCGTCGCGCTCGCCTTCGGCTGGGTGTTTGCGTTCGGCATTGCCCTGCTGGTGGCGGCCGAGGCGCTCTGGCCGACCACCGCCGTGAACCCGGTGGATGCGGTCCGCGCCGCCCTGCACCGGCGCCGGCGCACCAAACGATACCTGCAGATCCTCACCCTGCTGTCCCGGCACGGGATCGGCTGGATCCTGCACGAACGCCCGGGCTGGCCGCAGCGCGGCCGCGGCGGCCGAGGTGGCACGCCGGCGGCCCTGGTGGCGGCGATCAACGAGGCCGGCGTCACCTTCGTCAAGCTCGGCCAGCTGCTCTCCACGCGCCGCGACCTGCTGCCGCGCAACTACACGCTGGCCCTGGCCTCGCTGCAGTCCCGCGCGACCACGCTGCCGTGGCCGGCCATCCGCACGGTGATCGAGGCCGAGATCGGTGCACCGATCGACACCATGTTCACGCACGTCGATGAGATGCCGCTCGCCGCGGCATCCGTCGCCCAGGTGCACACCGGCACCCTGCTCGACGGCACCCGGGTGGTGCTCAAGGTGCAACGGCCGGGCGCCGGCGCGCAGGTGGCCGCCGACGTCGACATCATCGTGCGGCTCGCCCAGCGCATCGAGAACCAGACCAGCTGGGGCCGCGACTTCGGGGTGGTCACCCTGGCGGAGGGGTTCGCCCGGTCCCTCCGCGACGAACTCGACTACCGCATCGAGTACGCCAGCACCCAGCAGATCGGCAGCGTGGTCGCCGCGTCGGGCACCTCCGAGATCCTCGTGGTGCCGCGCGTCTATGCGGCGGCGAGTTCCCGGCGGCTGCTCACCATGGACCTCATCGACGGCGTCCCCCTGAACGCGGCCGCCGAGCGGCTCGCCGACCTGTGGCCGGAGGAGCGCACTGCGCTCGCCGAAGCGCTGCTCGACGCGGTCCTCGAGCAGGTGATCGTCACCGGCATCTTCCACGGTGACCTGCACCCGGGCAATCTCATGCTGCGCCCGGACGGCAAGTTGGGCCTGATCGACTTCGGCAACGTCGGCGTGCTCGAGCGCAGTATGCGGGAGGGCCTGGTGACCCTGCTCCTGGCCGCCGCCAACGACGACGACATCGCCACGACCGACGCGCTGCTGCTGGTGGTCGAGGCCCCCGCGGACGCCGACCTCGCTGCCCTGCAACGCGACCTGGGCCGGATGCTCACCCTCACCCGGCATAGTGCGGAGGGGTCGATCTTCACGGCGATGCTCGACACCATCCGCGAGCACCACCTGGCCATCCCGTCCTCCCTGAGCATGGCGTTCCGCACCCTGGTCACGCTGGAGAGCAGCCTGGCGATCCTGGACCCCGACTTCGACATGGTGGGCAAGGCGCTGGACCGGGTGCCGCACTACCTGCGCCGCCTGGTGACGCCCAAGACCCTGCTCGGGTCGGTTCAGGCGCAGGCCGCCGTGCTACGGGCGACGGCGCGGCGGCTGCCCCGGCGGCTGGAGTCCATCAGCGCCGGACTGGAGAAGGGCACCTTCAGCGTGCGGATCCGACCGTTCGCCGAGACCGAGGACCGCTGGTGGCTGGGCTCGATCGTGCTCGAGACGGTCGGGGCACTGATCGGCATCGCCGCGGCCACCCTCGGCATCGTGCTGGTGGTATCCGACACCGGGCCGGAGCTGGTGGAGGGGGTGCGGCTGTTCGCGTTCCTCGGCGCGACGATCGGGCTGATCGGCTTCATCCTGCTGATCCGGTCGCTGCGCCAGGTGTTCCTGCGGCATCCGAACTGAGTCCGGCGGCCCGTTCCCGGAACGCGATCATGTTCATCCGGTTGCCGCAGCGCACACTGCAGAACCGTTTGGAGCCGTTGCGGGAGAGGTCCACCAGCAGGCCGTCGCAGTCCGCCGCCGCGCAGGCGCGCAGCCGGCCGGTCTCATCGGTGCGGATCACGTCGACCAGTGCCAGGGCCACCTCCACCCGGATGCGTTCGGCCAGCGGCGCTTGCGGATCGGTGGCGTGCAGGTGCCAGTCCATGCCGTCATGCCGCATCAGCCGGGGCCGGGCCAGGGCGCTCTGCAGCATGGTGTTCACCTCCAGCGCGGCCGCGTCGCGCTCGAGGGTCCAGATGCGGCGGAGGAGCTCGCGGGACTGGCGCACCTCGGCGAGTTCGGCGTCGCTTCGATCCAGCCGGCCGGAGAACCGGTGCGCCCGGAACAGTGCGGTCAGCTGGGCCGGGCTGGCCAGCTCATCCGTGCCGCTCTTGGTGGCTCCGGCGACGGTGTTGGCGAGGTCGACGGTGAACGCCAGACTCGCCTCGGTGTCAGGGGCAAAATGCAAATTGACTCCTTACTCGGAATCACACTATCTTCGGGATCAGACCACCCACAAGCCCGTCGAAGCGCCCGTCCGCCTGGAGCCAGCAATGAACCGCTCGTCCATCTCCCTCGGCCTCGTCGTCGCGGTGATAGCCGCGGCCACCTTCGGCCTCTCCGGAGCCCTCGCCAAGCCGGTGCTGGACAGCGGATGGAGCCCGGCGGCGGCCGTGACCGTGCGGGTGCTCGTCGGCGGCCTGGTGCTGGCGCCGGTCGCGGTGATGTCGCTCCGCGGCCGTTGGGCGGCGCTCTGGCGCTCGCGTTGGCGGGTCTTCGCGATGGCCCTGATCGGCGTCGCCGGCACGCAGCTGGCCTACTTCGCGGCGATCGAGCGCATCCCGGTGGGCACCGCGGTGCTCATCGAATACATGGCTCCGCTGCTGCTGGTGGGCGTGGCGTGGGCGCGCACCCGGAAGAGCCCCAAGGCCGTGGTGCTGATCGGTTCCGTCGTGGCCCTCGGCGGCCTGGTGCTCGTGGTCTCCCCGGGCGGCTCGGCCCGCGCCGACCTGTTCGGCTACGCGCTGGCCCTGGCGGCGATGGTGGGCTGCGCGATCTACTACCTGGTGGCGGCGCAGCCCAGCGACGGGCTGCCGGCCGTGGCGCTGGCCGGCTTCGGTCTGTTGCTCGGCGGGGTGCTGCTCGGCCTGGTCGGGCTGAGCGGGCTGGTGCCGTTCACCACCTCCACCGCGGACGTGTCGATGTTCGGCGCCGAGTTGCCCTGGTGGCTGCCGTTGCTGCTGATCGGCATCGTCGCCACCGCCATCGCCTACTCGACCAGCATCGCCGCCAGCGAGATGCTCGGCTCCCGGCTGGCCTCATTCGTGGGCCTGCTCGAGGTGGTGGCGGCCACCTTCTACGCCTGGCTGCTGCTCGGCGAGCAGCTGACGATTCCGCAACTGCTCGGCGGCTTGCTGATCCTCACCGGCATCGCCTTCGTGCGCTCAGAGAAGACGGATGCCCCCGTGGAGCCGGCTTCCGTCCCGCCCCACGACCTCGACCACGACCACGACCACGACCACGCTAGTGGGCGACCACGGGGTCGGCGTCGGCGAGGTGCGCGTTCGACAGGGACAGGCCGTGGCCCATCCGGCGGAACAGCAGTGCGGCGTTGACGGCACCGACGGCGAAGAAGCCGGCTCCCCACCAGTAGGCGGTGGCGTAGCTGGTCACCGCGGCCTGTGCGGCGACCCCGGCCGTGGCGGGCAGGTGCGACGCGACGTAGTCGGCGGCCGCCGTGGCCGCCAGGGTGTTCAGCAGCGCCGTGCCGATCGAGCCGCCGACCTGCTGGCTGGTGTTCACCATCGCCGACGCCACGCCGGCGAACTGCCGGTCGACGCCCAGGGTGGCCGTCTGCATCGAGGCGGGCATGATCGAGCCCATCGCGAAGCCCAGGATCATCAGCGGCGGCAGCACGTTGGCCGCGTAGGTGCTGTCCAGGTCGAGGTTGGTGAGCAGGGCCATGCCGATCGCGCCCAGGGTCATGCCGAACGGCACCATGATCTTCGGGCCGAACCGGGGCACGAAGATGTTCGTCGACAGCTGCGCCGCGAGCACGAGCATCGCGATCATGGGCAGGAACGAGAAACCGGTCTGCATCGGCGAGAAGCCCAGCGATGCCTGCAGGTAGTAGGTCACGAACAGGAAGATGCCGAACATGCCGGCGCCGGCGATCATCACCGACAGGTAGGCCGCACCGCGGTTGCGGTCGAGCACGATCGCCAGCGGCAGCAGCGGATGCGCGGCCTTTCGCTGCCAGAGCACAAACGCCACGAGCAGCACCACGGCGCCGGCGAGCATGCCCCAGGTCAGCGGCGAGTCCCAGCCATCCGTCTCGGCATTGGAGAAGCCGTAGACCAGGCCGAAGAGGGCCGCGGAGACCAGGAGCGTGCCGGGGATGTCGAGCTTGGGCCGGGGGCCGGTGCGCTTGAGGGTGTCGACGAAGATCGCGGCACCGATCACGGCGACGATGGCAATGAAGACGTTGATGTAGAGGTTCCAGCGCCAGTCGAAGTACTCGGTGAGGTAGCCGCCGAGCAACAGGCCCACGGCGCCGCCGGCGCCGGCGATGGCGCCGAAGACGCCGAACGCGCGGGCGCGCTCCTTGGGGATGGTGAAGGTGGTCGTGAGCACGGCCAGGGCGGTCGGGGCCAGCAGCGCGCCGAAGGCTCCCTGCAGGGCGCGGGCGGCGACCAGCCAGCCGAACGTGCCGGCCGCGCCGCCGAGGGCGGAGGCGATGGCAAAGCCGATCAGGCCGATGATGAAGGTGCGCTTGCGGCCGATGAGGTCGGAGAGCCGACCGCCGAGCAGCAGCAGACTGGCGAAGGCGAGGGAGTACGCCGTGACGATCCACTGGCGGTCGCCGTCGGAGAAGCCGAGGTCGGCCTGGGCCGAAGGCAGGGCGATGTTCACGACGGTCGAGTCGAGCACCACCATGAGCTGGGCGAGGGCGACGACGCTGAGGGTCCACCACCGGCGGGAGCGTTTCACGGGGGTGCTCGTCGCAGCCGACGGCGCAGGGATGGGTCGAGACATGAACGCGACTATATACGATACTCTGGAGTTCCGGATCTCAGGGTTCCCGAATTTACGCTCCGGTACCATTCGAGTCAGTACAGGATTCATCCGACGGACAGAAGGTGGAGAGGTCGCATGACGCAGCTCGAACTCGGTGTGGGTGAACCCGCTGTGGTCGAAACCAGGCTGGGCCGTAAGCGCGACCACACCCGTGACCCGGAAATCCTGGCCGCGGCGCTCGAAGTGCTCGCCGAGACCGGCTTCGACGGCATGACCATCGACATGGTCGCCAGCAGGGCCAAGGCCGGCAAGGCCACCCTGTACCGGCGGTGGCCGTCGAAGAACGAGCTCGTCATCGACGCCGTCGCCTGCATGAAACAGGGCGACCTCGTACCGTCCAGGCTGCCCGATACCGGAACCCTGCGGGGGGACCTCGTGGCGATGATCAAGCCGCGCTCCATCGACGAGGCCGAGAAGAAGATGCAGATCATGGCCGGGCTGATGTCGATGCTTTCGGCCGCACCGGAGCTTGCCGAGGCGGCCAACGCCGCCCTGGTCAAGCCGCGCGCGGAGGTGAACCGGTTCCTCATCCAGCGGGCCGTCGACCGCGGTGAGATCTCGCCGCGGTGTGATGTGGAGACGCTGTGCCTGGTGACGCCGTCGATGGCCGCGTTCCGCACGCTGATCGAGCGCAAGCCCGTTGACCGGGACTTTCTCATCTCGCTCATCGACGGCGTGCTGCTGCCGGCGGTCGGTCTCGGCGCGGGTGATCCAGCCCGGCGCGGTAAGGTTGCGCCACCGGCCTCGTAGCCGGCCCCGTTCCATCTCGACGAAGAGAGCGTGTCATGTCCGGCAAGTATGAATTGACTGCAGACCGATCCGGTGGCTATGTCTTCAAGCTCAAGGCCCACAACGGTGAAGTCCTGATGACCTCGGAGAGCTACCAGACCAAGGCGGCCGCGCTCAAGGGCATCGAGGTCGTCAAGGCGGATGCCAAGGGCCGCGTCATCGACCTCACCGAGCCCAAATAGCGACTACAGCTCGGCGTCGGCCACCGCGAACGTGTCGCAGGCCTCCGCACCGTTGGTGTAGCCGGTCTGGAACCATCTCTGGCGCATCTCGCTGGAGCCGTGGGTCCAGGTCTCCGGGTTCACCTGACCCTGGGTCTTCTCCTGGATCCGGTCGTCGCCGATAGCGGACGCCGCGTTGAGCGCATCCGCGATCTGCGCGTCGGTGATCGGTTCGAGCAGGCGGTCACCGTCGGCATCCGTGGTCTCGGTCGCCGATGCCAGCCAGGCGCCCGCGAAGCAGTCCGCCTGCACCTCCAGGCGCACGGCGTCGGAGGTGCGGCCGGTCTGTGATGTGTCGGCTGTGGCGAACGTGCCCGCGAGATTCTGGATGTGGTGGCCCCATTCGTGCCCCACCACGTACAGCTGCGACAGTGGGCCCGCCGTGGCGCCGAACTGGCTGCGCAGCGTGTCGTAGAACGCGACGTCCAGGTAGATCTGCTGGTCGGCCGGGCAGTAGAACGGCCCGACGGCGCTCGTCGCCGAGCCGCAGCCGGTGTCGACCCCGTCGGAGAACAAAATGATCAGCGGGGAGGCGTAGCTGATGCCCATCGCCGGCGCCTGCTCTGCCCAGTAGTCCTCGAGCGAGTCGCTGGTGAGGCCGACCCGGCACTCCGCGTCGGCGTTGGCGTCGGCGCCGGTCTCGCAGTTCGTCAGACCGGTGCTCTCGCCCTGGCTGCTGGTGCCGGTGCCCCCGCCGACCAGCCCGGTGAGGTCCACCCCGAGCAGCTGGGAGAGCAGCACGATGGCGACGAGGCCGATGCCGCCGCCGCCGACGGCGAGGCCGGTGCGACGGCCGGACTTGCGCACGCCTTTTCCGGAGTAGTTGGCGTCGTCGTTGAAAGTCATGGATCGACAATAAGGGATTTCGCGCTGGCGCACACAGTTCCCGGATGTCACACTGCGATCATGAGTATTGGTGGCGTCAGCTGGCTCGTCTGTGTCGCCGGCCTGCTGGCACTGAGCGGATGCGCCGGCAGTGCGGCACCCGGCGGCGGCGCTCCTCCCGGCGAGTTTCCGCGCCCGGCCGCGGCCGGTGAGGTACTGGCCCAGGGCACGGTGCTGCAGAAGGACGGTGAAGATCCCCAGTTGTGCCTCGGCGCGGTCGCGGATTCCTACCCGCCCCTGTGTGGCGGCCCGCCGATCCTGGGTTGGGACTGGGCGGCGGTCGAACAGTCCGAGAGCGCATCCGGCGTCACCTGGGGCAGCTACGCCGTGACCGGAACCTGGGACGCCGCCGCGTTCACGGTAACGCAGCCCCCCATGCCGCTCTCGCTCTACGATCCGCTCGCCCAATTCGACCCCCGACTCGATGAGGCCAACGCCGGCCCGAGCGACGAGAGCACCCTGCTTCGGCTGCACGAGGAACTGCACACGGCCGGCTACAGTCCGGTCACCTTCGCGAACTTCTCGGAGGCGCCGATCCTCGCCGACTGGACCGAGAACGGTTACCTGTGGGTGTCCGTCATCTACGACGACGGCTCGGTGCAGGACTTCCTCGACGAGCAGTTCGGTGAGGGCGTCGTCGCCGTGCAGTCCGCCCTGCGGGACGCTGGCTGAATTCGCACCGTCGGGTTGACCCGCCCGTAGGATCGGAGGCATGGCACTCCTTCACCACGCAGACATGACGCCCACCAAAATCGAGCTGCTCTCCAAATGGGTTCCCGCTCGGCCGTGGTTCTCTGGCGAGGCGGACGCAATCCTTGTGAACGTGGCCGCCTACCGGTTCGACGACCCGGAGGGGCAGGTCGGTATCGAGACGATCCTCCTCCGCGCCGGTGCGGGAGCACTGTTGCAGGTGCCCGTCACCTACCGCAACGCCCCCCTTGCCGGAGCTGAGGCCTTCCTGATCGGTACGACGCACCACTCGGTTCTGGGGGAGCGGTGGGTCTACGACGCTACCGGCGACCCGGTTTACGTCGCGGCCGTCGCGAACGCCGCCTTGTCCGGCGGCCGGCAGGCCGAGTTGAATATCGAGATCGACGGTCGGCTGATCGTGCGTGAGCCCACCGCCGTCGTCGCCGGTAGTGGCGCCGAGGACGGAGCCGTCGTGACGCCGCCGGCGGTCGCCGACCTCACAATCCGTCAGGAGCCCGGCGTGACCGTCGTGGAAGCCGGTCTGTTGCGGCTGACTGTGGCCCGGGTACTCGGCGACGAGGACGTCCTGGTGAATCGGACGCCCGCTACAGCGGTGCACGAAGTACTCGCCGGCACCTGGCCGGAGCAGCCCCGGCTGCGCGTGCTGGTGCTGGTGGAACGGCTCGAGGGCTAGCCAGCGGTATGGCGGAGATGAACGACGACGAATTCGACGAGCCGGGGCCGCCCTGCCCGGCCTGCGGCACCGAGATGAGCCCGGATGGCGTGGATACCGCCGAAGGTCTCGAATTTTGCCACCGGTGCCCGCGGTGCAAGCTCGTCATCGTGCTGCCCGGGCTCTGACCGGCCGACGACGCTGTTCGCACACCGGCCCGCGCCCGGTCTTCCCCCGTTCACTGGAAACCGGCAGAATGAGCCCATGCTGTCGCCAGCCTTCCGAACCTGCATGCTGTTGTTCGGCGTGGAGTGCAACCTGGTGGCGGCGGTCCTGTTCGTGGCCAGCCTGGTGTCCTGGGGAACGGGTTACGAGCCGGCGTTCCTGGGCATGATCCTCGCGCTCGGCTTCTTCGTCACGGGCATCGGCGCGCTGGCGGTCGGCCGCACGTAGGTGGTGGCTAGCATCGGGGGATGACTCATCCGCCGGCCGGCGCGGAACCGAGCATCTGGCGGGTGAGTTTGTCGCGAGCGTGCAGCAGTGTCGCCAGAGCGGTCCGGAGGTCGTCGTCGGTGACAGCCCGGCCGTGCTCGGCCGCGAGTAGTACGGTGCGGCGCATCAGCTCCTTCGCGAAGGCACCGGAGACGCCCTCTGCGGCTTCGGCGACCTCGGTGATCGCCTGCGGCGACAGGGGCAGGCCGCGGGCGTACAGCTCGAGCAACCGGCGGCGGGCGGCCGGGTCGGGCAGCGGGATCTCCACGGCGAGGTCGATCCGGCCTGGCCGGTCCGCCAGGGCGTGTTCGAGAACCTCGACGCGGTTCGTCGTGAGCACGAAGGCGACGTCGGCGTCGCCGTCGAAGCCGTTCAGGGCGTCGAGCATAGCGAAGAGCAGGGGCTGCGGGCCGTGGGCCAGGTCGCGGTCCTCGCCGATGAGGTCGACGTCTTCGAGCACCACGATCGCCGGCTGCATGGCACGTGCGAGTTCGGCGGCTTCCGTGACGAAACGGATGCTGTTGCCGGCCAGCACCACCGCCGTCGTCTCCGGCGTGGCGCTGAGCAGGTGCCGCACCGTGAGGGTCTTGCCTGATCCGGGCGGACCGTAGAGCAGCACGCCCCGCTTCAGGTGGCGGCCTGCGGCGCGCAGCGTCTCGCGGTGCAGACCGATCCCGACCACATGCCGCGCGATGTCGTCGAGGATGACGTCGGCCGCAGCGACCTGGGGGCGGGGCAGGAAATCGACGCCGGCCGCACCGTGCCCGAACTCGTTGCCGCTGAAGGAGAGCACCTGGCCGCGCAGCACGCTGCGCTCGAGCATCAGCCGAACGCGACGACGGGCCGTTCGGCATCCGGTCCCGTCGCCACCGAGATGTAGTCGACCGGCCCCGGCGCGAAACGGACATGGGGGCTGCTGATCAGATCCGGGAAGGAAGAATGTTCTCGTTGCTGACCGACGGCAGGGTGGCGACGTCCGCCCCGAGAAAATCCTGCACCAGGTCGCCCAGCGGAGTGCGGACGTCGACCTGTGGCCGGGGAACCAGGATGAGATCGTCCATGAACTGCCGGAACGTCTCCAGGAAAGCTGCCTGCTGTTCGTCCACGTGTGCCCCCGCATCATCGATGGTGCTCCTGGTGCTCAGGCTAGTGGGTACGGCGGGCGTGCGGTCAGGCTGACGGCTGCTGCGTCTCCTGGGCTTCCTTCTGGGCGGCCACCTGGCGGTGTACCTCGGCCATGTCCAGGCCCTTCACTGCTGTGACGACCTGCTCAAGGGCGGCGGGCGGCAGCGCGCCGGGCTGGGAAAAGACCAGGATGCCCTCGCGGAATGCCATCAGGGTGGGGATCGACTGGATGCCGGCCGCCGCGGACAACTGCTGCTCGGCCTCGGTGTCCACCTTGGCGAAGGTCACATCGGGGTGGTGTTCGGAGGACGCCGCGTAGGTGGGCGCGAACTGCTTGCACGGGCCGCACCAGTCGGCCCAGAAGTCCACCAGGACGATGTCGTTGGCCGCGAGGGTCTCGGCGAAGGTGGTGTCGGTCACGTCGATGGTGCTCATGCAGGTCTCCTTGCCTGATCGGTGAAAACAGTTCTACACCCTCGCAGACGGCGCTGGGAGCCTGCTCAAAGCCGTGGCTTCACCGCCTGGATCGTGTACGACAAGGGCGCGACGCCGGCCAGGGTGTCGAGGGCGAACTCGCCATCCGGCCGGTGCACCATCTGCCCCGGCAGGGCTTCCCACGGCACGCTGTCGTGCTCGACCAGCATGGTGAGCTGGAGGCCGGCGGTCAGGAGCGCGGTGACGATCTCGCCCAGGCCGTGGTTCCACTCGTAGGTCTTGGTGGCGGTCATGGGCCGGTCCGTCGCCACGTAGGTGGAGTCGTCGTCCCATTCCAGCGGCGTCTCCTGTTCGAAGTAACTGAACCGCAGGTGCAGGTCGTCGGCGAGGCGTTCGTCCATGGCCCAGAGAATCGGAGGCCCCTCCCGCAGGAACAGGCGCCCGCCCGGCGCCGCCCCGATCCCCGTGTAGACCAGGTCGAAGCCGCCGGGGTCGAGCACGGACAGCGCCGCGTAGACATCCGACTGGACAAAATCGACGGCATCCCCGGTGTCCGCCACCAGGGCCCGGGCCTCGGCCACACCCACGGGCGAGAAGTCCAGGCCGGTCACGTGTGCGCCCAGCCGGGCCAGCGACAGGGTGTCGATGCCGATGTGGCACTGCAGGTGCGCGGTGCGCAAGCCCTTGATGTCGCCGAGCCGGTCGAGGTCGAATCGCACCACCTCCGACAGGAGCGTCGGGTCGTCGACGTACCGTTGCACCTGGTAGCCGAGCCCGGTGCGCGCGGCGTGCGCCGAGGCCCGGTCGTCCCAGTTGGCGCGGTTGGTGTCCAGGTGGGCCGGCACGGTGATCCTCATCCTGCCCGGCGTTGGCGAGCCTGCCAGAGTACCCGATCAGAGGCCCAGCAGGTACCCGTCTGCACGATTTTCGCTGGCGAAGTCGTCGTAGGTCGCTCCGCCCCAGACGAGGATACTGTCGGCCCCGGTGATCACGGTCGCCTCGCCCCGCTCTCCCCACGACGGCTGCGGGAGCGCGGTCACGTCGTGAGCAACGGGATCGAGCAGGAACCGACCGCCGATGAGCACCTGGTCGCCGACCGCCTGGGGCGGACGGCCGTTGGCGTACTCGAGCAGGGGCGTGTCGGCGGGAAGGTCCGGCAGGATGCTCCAGGTCTGGTCGGCCGGGTTGAAGATGCCGCCCTCGGCGAACGCTTTGTCTCCCGCGCCCAGGGCGACGCCTTGGTCGGTGGTGCCGTAGAAGGGGAACACCGCCAAACCGGCCACCGCGATGGCGCCGATCCCGGTGATCCGGGTGTCCGGCAGTGCGCTCCAGGACGTGAAGGTGCCGTTCAGGGTGGCCAGCCGCACCAGCGAAGGTCCGTCTTCGCCCACACTCTTCAGCGCCTTCGCGCTGAGGAGAAGCGAGTCGCCAAGCCACACGGCCTCGCGGTCATAACTGGGGCCGAGCGGGTCGTCGGGCAAGACCGTCCAGGTCGAGGTTTCCGGGTCGAAGACCGCGTCGGGTCCGACGATGTTCTCGTCGGACCCTGAAATGGACAGCACCCGGTCCCCGGCCGCAACGAGGCGGCCGCCGGACGGCGGAGACGGCAGCGTGGTCCAGGCATCCGACTTAAGGTTGTAATGCAGGAAGGAGACCAGCATCTGGCCATCCTCGTCGACCTGGAGGCCGCCGTCGGCCACGTCGTAGGCGAACAGGAAGAGGTCGCCGTTCACGACGGCCGAGCTGTACTCGCTCACCGGGACCGGCGCCGATGCGATGCGTGCCCACACGCCGCTGTAGGGATTGAAACTGGCTCCGTCCCGCTGGGCCGGTTCGCTGTAGGCGCAGTCCGCCGTAGGCGGGCACGGCTGGTCCGACCAGCCTCCCACCACCAGGAACCTGTCCTCGACCCACGCGCCGACGCTCGAGCGCCGGGCCGACAGGGGGCTCGTCGGCAGCTCACCCCAGGACTCGTCCGTCGGGAGATCCGCCGTGGCGATCGACTTCGGCACCTCCTCGGCCACCGACGGGCCCGGGGTGGCCGCCGTACCAGCCCCGCCGACGCCGCAGCCGGACAGCAGGAGCGTCAGCGCTGCGGCGATCGTGAACCAGGAGCCGTGCCGTTTCATCGCTACTCCTCAGAGGCTGTGTACTAAGGAATGTCCAGTGCGGCCGCTGCGGTTCCCGACTGAAACGCCGGTCGGCTCAGCGGGCCACGTAGGCGGCGAGGTGTTCGCCGGTGAGGGTCGACCTGGCGGCGATCAGTTCGGCCGGGGTGCCTTCGAACACGATCAGGCCACCGTCGCGACCGGCGCCGGGGCCCAGGTCGATGATCCAGTCGGCGTGCGCCATCACGGCCTGGTGGTGTTCGACCACGATGACCGACTTGCCGGAGTCGACGAGCCGGTCGAGCAGGCCGAGCAGATTCTCCACGTCGGCGAGGTGCAGGCCGGTGGTCGGCTCGTCCAGCACGTAGACGTCCCCCTGGTCGGACATCTGGTTGGCCAGCTTGATGCGCTGGCGCTCGCCGCCGGAGAGCGTTGTGAGCGGCTGGCCGAGGCTGAGGTAGCCGAGCCCCACATCCACGAGCCGGCGCAGGATCGCGTGCGCGGCGGGGGTGCGGGCCTCGCCGGCGCTGAAGTACTCTTCGGCGGCGGTCACCGACAGCCCCAGCACCTCGCTGATGTCGAGGCCGCCGAGCTTGTACTCCAGCACGGATGCGTCGAACCGCTTGCCCTCGCACACCTCGCAGGTGGTGGACACGGTGGCCATCGGGCCGAGATCGGTGAAGATCACGCCGGCGCCGTTGCAATTGGGGCAGGCGCCCTCGGAGTTGGAGCTGAACAGTGCCGGCTTCACGCCATTCGCCCTCGCGAATGCCTTGCGGACCGGTTCCAGCAGGCCCGTGTAGGTCGCAGGGTTGCTGCGCCTCGAGCCGCGGATCGCGCCCTGGTCGATCGACACCACTCCGCTGTGGGGCATCGACCCGTGCACGAGGGAGCTTTTTCCCGACCCAGCGACGCCGGTGATGACGACGAGCACCCCGAGGGGGATGTCGACGTCGACGTCCCGCAGGTTGTTCGCCGTCGCCCCGCGAATCTCGAGCGTCCCGGTGGGCTCGCGCACCGCTGCCTTCAGAGCGGCTCGATCGTTGAGATGGCGACCGGTGATGGTACCGCTGGCCCGCAGCCCCTCCGGGGTGCCCTCGAAGCAGACTGTGCCACCCGCGGAACCGGAGCCGGGGCCGAGATCGACGACGTGATCGGCGATCGCGATCAACTCCGGCTTGTGCTCCACGACGAGCACGGTGTTGCCCTTGTCGCGCAGACGAAGCAGCAGTTCGTTCATGCGCTGGATGTCATGCGGGTGAAGGCCGATCGTAGGCTCGTCGAAGACGTAGGTGACGTCGGTGAGAGAGGATCCGAGGTGCCGGACAAGTTTGGTGCGCTGCGCCTCACCGCCGGACAGGGTGCCCGAAGGCCGGTCGAGCGAGAGGTAGCCCAGCCCGATCTCCACGAACGAGTCGAGGGCGTGTTGCAGGGTCGCGAGCAGTGGCAGCGCCGACGGTTCTCGAACGCCGCGAACCCATTCGGCCAGGTCGCTGATCTGCATCGCACAGACATCCGCGATGCTGACACCCAGGATCTTCGACGACCGAGCCGTCGTGCTCAATCGGGAGCCGTCGCATCCCGGGCAGGTGGTGAAGGTGACCGCGCGCTCCACGAAGGCGCGGATGTGTGGCTGGAGCGAGTCGACGTCCTTGGATAGGAACGACTTTTCGATCTGTGGGATGAGGCCCAGGT
>NZ_JAODBG010000096.1 GCF_025463825.1 Cryobacterium sp. | reverse complement strand
GAAAGCCGCCGCAGCCAGGTCCGCGGCCACCGCCGCAGCACGCGCAGCAACGGCGGCTGCCACTGCGGCTGCCGCAGCGCGCGCCACCCCCACCGACGTGTACTCGGACCAGACGACGAACTCGAGTGCCCAGAGCGCCCCCGTAGCGGAGGGCGCCGTCAGCGCGCCGGCCGTCAACGAACCCGCACAGTCCACACGTGAGGAGCCGGCGGCCGCCGGCGCTGTCGTTGTGGAATCCGTGCCTGTGCAGCCTGCACCCGTCAAGGCCGCACCGGACGGGACCGTGCCGGATGCGTCAGCGCCGGCCGAGCCGGTCCTGGCCGAGCCTGCCTCGGTTGACGCCGACCTGCCTGCGGCCGCCGTCGACGTTGCAACCACCACCTCGACCCCCTCCCGTCCCGCCGAGCCCGCTCCAACCGAGCGTCGCCCGTTCTGGCGGCTGACCCGCGTCGCCCGGAAGCAGGCCGCAGCGGTTCCCGCACCACCGGCTGCGACGCCGCCGGTCGAGATCGCTCCGGTACCCACCGCTCCGGCAGCGCCCAGCCAGTCGACTGCAGCCGCGGCAACGTCCCGCAACACTCCCCTCGTGCGGAAGCCTCTCGCACCACGCACCGCGGCAATCGCCGTCGTCAACCCGAACGCCCCCGTGGAGATCGCGGTCAGCGGACTCAACAAGCGCTTCGGCCAGAATGTCGCCGTCGCCGGCGTCAACCTCGAGGTGCGCGCCGGGTCGTTCTACGGCATCGTCGGCCCCAACGGCGCGGGCAAGACCACGACACTGTCCATGATCACCGGACTCCTTCGGCCGGACTCCGGCACGATCCACGTGCACGGCATCGACGTGTGGGCCGACCCGGTCGCCGCCAAGCGGGCCATCGGCGTTCTGCCGGACCGGCTCCGCCTGTTCGACCGGCTCACCGGCGCCCAGCTGCTCTACTACTCCGGTGTGCTTCGGGGCCTCGAAGCCGAGACCGTGCGGGCCCGTTCGGCCGACCTGGCCGCGGCCTTCGGCCTGGAAAGCGCCCTCAACCGTCTGGTCGCCGACTACTCGGCCGGCATGAGCAAGAAGATCGCGCTCGCCTGCGCCATGATCCATTCACCCCGGGTGCTGGTACTCGACGAACCGTTCGAGTCCGTCGACCCCGTATCGGCGGTGAACGTCACCGAGATCCTGCAGCGCTACGTCGCCAGCGGCGGAACGGTGATCCTCTCCAGCCACGGCATGGACCTCATCCAGCGAGTGTGCGACAACGTCGCCATCATCGTGCAGGGGTCCGTCCTGGCATCGGGAACCATCGACGAGGTGCGCGGGAACGCTTCCCTCGAGGAACGTTTCGTGGACCTGGCCGGCGGACGAAAGGTTGCGGAGGGCCTGGAGTGGTTGCACAATTTCTCGGACTGAAGCTCAGGCTCCTCGCCAACCTCTTTCGGCGCAGCCCCTGGCAGGTCGTGGGAGTTGTGCTCGGCCTGCTCTACGGGCTGCTCGTCGCGGGAGCGCTGGCGGCGATGCTCGTCGCCTTCCGCGGTGTCGAGGACATCGGTGCCATCCGTGACGGCCTCATCGTCGGCGGCTCGATCGTGGTGCTGGGGTTCTTCCTCATCCCGTTGATCTTCGGCGTGGATGACAGCATAGACCCGCGCAAATTCTCCACCATGGGAATTCCCAACAAGCAGCTGGCGTTCGGCCTCGCCGTCTCGTCACTGGTGGGTGTGCCCGCCACCGCCCTGGCGCTGGTACTGCTGGGAACCATCGTGACCTGGTCAAGGGGGCCGGGGGAGACCCTGCTTGCCATCGTCGCCGCCGCGCTGCTGCTGGCCACCTGCATGCTCGCCTCCAGGGTGAGTACCTCGCTGGCCGCGTTCATGCTGTCCACTCGACGGGCGCGAGAGTTCTCGGGCATCCTCGGAGTCCTGCTCATCGTCATCCTCACCCCAGTGATCGTGCTCCTGTTCAACATGGACTGGAGCCGGTACGGGCTCGACCTGCTCGGCGGGTTCGCGGCCATCCTCGGATGGACACCGCTCGGCGCGGCCTGGGCCGTTCCCGGCGACGCCGCCACGGGCGCCTGGGGCGATTCCCTCCTGCGGTTGCTCATCGCCACCGCGACCGCGTTCCTGCTCTGGCTCGCCTGGCAGGGCCTGGTTTCCCGGATGCTCGTCTCGCCCGGCCGTGAGGCGCAGGCGCGGGCGTACGGCGGCTTGGGCTGGTTCGACCGGATGCCGCACAACGCGACCGGCGCCATCGCGGCTCGCAGCATCACCTATTGGGGCCGGGACCCGCGCTACTGGGTCTCCCTGGTCATGATTCCCATCGTGCCGGTGCTGGTGATCCTGCCGCTCGCCATCGCGGGAGTGCCGGTCGAATACCTCTCGCTCGTGCCGGTTCCGCTCATGTGCGTGTTCCTCGGCTGGACGCTGCACAACGATGTCGCCTACGATCACACGGCCATCTGGCTGCATGTGGTCTCGGGGCCCCGCGGCGTCGCCGACCGGGTCGGCCGGCTCGTGCCGGCCCTGTTCGTGGGGATCCCGTTGATCGGCCTCGGCGCCGCTGTCAGCGTCGCGTTCTACGGCGACTGGGCGGTCCTGCCCGGACTCCTGGGCGTGAGCACCTGCATCCTTCTCGCGGGGTTGGGTTTCTCCAGCTACACCTCCGCACGGTTCCCCTACCCGGCCACGAAACCCGGCGATAGCCCGTTCGCACAGCCGCAGGCGTCGGACACCGCCGCCGCGATCATCCAGTCGTTCACCTTCGTCGGCTCGATCGTCGTGGCAATCCCGGCCATCGTGTGCCTGGTGCTCGGTATCTTCGTCGATCCGATCTGGAATCTGCCGGCCCTCTACTGGGGGCTGGGCGGCGGCGTGCTGGTGCTCATCGGCGGCGTGTGGGCCGGCTCCCGCACGTTCGAGCGGCGCGGCCCCGAAATGCTGTCCTCGGCATTGCGCGCGTAGCTGCATACACTTGAACGTATGACACACGACACTCGCGCGAGCATTGCCGACCCCGGCCAGGGCCCCGGAACCGGCGGCGGAACCTCGACCCTCGACCGCGAGCTCGAGGAGCTCCTCAACCAGGAGCAGATCGAGCCCGGCGACCACGAACGCTTCTCGCATTACGTCCCCAAGGACAAGATCCTTGAATCCGCGCTCTCCGGCAAGCCCGTCAAGGCGCTGTGCGGCAAGAAGTGGCTGCCGGGCCGCGACCCGGAGAAGTTCCCGGTCTGCCCGACCTGCAAGGCCATCTACGAAAAGATGAAGCAGGATTGACCGGCGAACCGGCCGCCACCCCAGCTCGCGGAACAGGGCCGGCTAGCGGTACACCGTCGGGATGACGGCGTCGCCGCGGCCGAGCCGGAACGCGTCGATTGGTAGTTCGCGCATTGCCGCGGCGTGGTGTTCGCGGGCCAGGTGCGTGCCCGCCACACCCAGGTAGCGCTCGTCCACGACGCCGGCCACCATCAGCGGCACCAGCAGCGACCGCTCGACGAAGCCGTCGGTGTCGGGCAGGGGCAGCTCGTTCGGCGGGGAGGCCGGACCGTCGGCATCCACCAGCACCACTTCCTCCCGGGCGGTGCCGGCCGAGTCCACACGACGCACCGCGCTCTTCCGCCCGCCGACGGACGCCTTGGACGCCGCGGTCTTCGCCACCGACACCCAGTCATCGTCGGCGTTCTTGTGCGCAACGAGCTTGTAGACCATGCCGGCAGCCGGGGCGCCGGAACCCGTGACGAGCGAGGTGCCCACACCGAACGCATCCACCGGGGACGCCGACAACGCCGCGATCGAGAACTCATCGAGGTCGCTGGTCACCGTGATGCCGGTGTTCACGGCGCCGAGCGCGTCCAGCTGCGCGCGCGCGGCGGCGGCGACGGTCGGCAGGTCACCGGAGTCGATGCGGATCATGCCGAGGCCCGGGCCGGCGACCTGAACGGCCAGCTCGATGCCGCGCTCGATGTTGTAGGTGTCGACGAGTAGCGTGGTCGAGGCGCCGAAGGCGTCGACCTGGGCGCGAAAGGCGTCTTCCTCGCTGTCGTGCAGCAGGGTGAAGGAGTGTGCGGCGGTGCCCATAGTGGGGACACCCCAGCTCCGGCCGGCCTCGAGGTTGCTGGTCGAGCCGAACCCGGCGATGTACGCGGCGCGGGCGGCGGCAACGGCGGAGTGTTCGCCCGTGCGGCGGGAGCCCATCTCGGCCAGCGGGCGACCCAGACTCACCGACACCATGCGGGCGGCGGCGCTGGCCACGGCGCTGTCGTAGTTGAGCACGCTGAGGATGACCGTTTCGAGCACCACGCACTCGGCGAAGGTACCGTCGACCTGGATCAGCGGCGAGCCGGGGAAGTAGGCGTCTCCCTCGCGGTAGCCCCAGATGTTGCCGCCGAAGGAGTAGTCCGCCAGCCAGTCCAGCGTGGGCGGCCGCACCACGTTGTTGTCCCGAAGCCAGTCCAGTTCGGCGTTCCCGAAGCGGAAGTCCTTGATCAGGTCGAGCAGCCGGCCGGTGCCGGCGACGATCCCGTACCGCCGCCCGGCCGGCAGCCGCCGGGCGAAGGCCTCGAACATGCACTCCCGGTCGGCGGTGCCGCTCTGGATCGCGGCATCCACCATGGTGAGTTCATAACGGTCGGTTCGAAATGCAGAGGACTCGGTCACGCGGGCAAGCCTAGCCGCATGACCTCCCGCACCGCCGCTCGCGGTTCAGAGGGCGCCGAACGCGACGATGCAGTTCTGGCCGCCGAAGCCGAACGCGTTCACCAGCGCGTGCTTGATGGGCTGGATGCGCGCGGTGAGCGGCGTGTAGTCGAGCGTGCAGTCGGGATCGGGGGTGCGCAGGTTGATCGTGGGCGGCACGATGCCGTTCTTGATCGACAGCGCACCGATGAGGGCGGAGAGCGCCCCGGCGGCGCCGATCATGTGCCCGGTCATCGACTTGGGGGCCGTGATCGAGATCTTGTCGGCGAAGTGGCGCAGGGACTGACGGATGGCCAGGGTCTCGGCCTTGTCATTGGCCTGGGTGGAGGTGCCGTGGGCGACGATCATGTCGATGTCGGCCGGGTTGAGCTTGCTCCGGTCCAGGGCGCGGGTGATCGCCTGACTGGCGTACTGGCCGGACGGGTCGGGGGCCACGATGCTGAAGCCGTCGCTGGTGAGCGCGCCACCGAGCACCTCGGCGTACACGCGGGCGCCGCGGGCCGTGGCGTGGGAGAGCAGCTCCATCACGAACACGACCGCGCCCTCGCCGAAGACGAGACCGTTGCGGTTCGCGTCGAACGGTCGGCTGGCCTCGGTGGGCTCCTCGTTGTGGGTGGACGCGGCGTGCATTGCGTTCAGCCCGGCGAACATCACCGGGGTGATGGCGGCTTCGACGCCGCCGGCGATGACGACGTCGGCGTCACCGGTGATGAGCATGGTGCGGGCTTCGAGCAGCGCGTACGCACCGCTCGCGCAGGCCAGGGCGCTGGCGTTCACCGGGCCGTGCACGCCCAGGTCGATTGCGATCTCGCAGGCGGCCATGTTCATCAGCGATTGCGGCACGAAGCGGGGAGAGATGCGGCGGGCGCTGCCGGCGTTGACATGCTCGGTGGCGTCCTGGATCTCGGCATAGCCGGAGACGGCGCTGTTGACGATGACCGCGGTGTGGATGCCCTCCATCGACGGGCCGAAGCCGGCGTCGGCCACGGCCTCGCGGGCGGCGGCGATGGCCAGCTGCGAGGCACGGGAGGCCCGCTTGACCTGCTTGATCGACATGCGCGTCGCCGGGTCGAAGCCCTTGACCTCGCCGGCGATCTGCGTGGGCAGGTCGGTCGCGTCGAACTGGGTGATGCGGGCCACGCCGCTGCGGCCGTTGGTGAGGCCGTCCCAGGTCTCGGTCCACGAGTTGCCCAGGGGCGTCAAGGCGCCCAGGCCGGTGATTACGACTCGATCATTCATGACGATCATCTCCTCAGACGGCACGAGGGACGTCTTACGGTGGGGCTCTGTCTGGTTGACCTGGCCCATATGCCGAGTGTAGTGACGGGTATATACGTCTCTACGTACGTTGGGGCGTTCCCGGCATATAGCGGTGTCACGCCGGGGCGAATGCCGAACCCGGCTAGGCTTGATTGTCGTGACTGATGCACCGATTGGGATTTTCGACTCCGGCGTCGGCGGACTCACCGTCGCCCGCGCCATCAAGGACCAACTACCCAACGAGTCCATCCTCTATATCGGGGATACCGCCCATTCCCCGTACGGGCCGAAGAAGATCGCCGACGTGCGCGGGTACGCCCTGGAGGTCCTCGACGACCTGGTCGCCCAGGATGTGAAGTTGCTGGTAATCGCCTGCAACACCGCATCCGCCGCCGTGTTGCGGGACGCCAGGGAGCGCTACAGCGTGCCCGTGATCGAGGTGATCCAGCCGGCGGTGCGCCGGGCGGTGGGCACCACCCGCAACAAGCGGGTCGGTGTGGTCGGCACGGCGGGCACCGTCAAGTCGCGGGCGTACAACGACGCCTTCGCGGCGGCCACCGACATCCAGTTGTTCTCGCAGGCCTGCCCGCGTTTCGTGGAATTCGTCGAGTCCGGCGTCACCACCGGCGATGAGGTGCTGCGGGTCGCC
Organism: Cryobacterium sp.; assembly: GCF_025463825.1. Classification (GTDB taxonomy): domain Bacteria; phylum Actinomycetota; class Actinomycetes; order Actinomycetales; family Microbacteriaceae; genus Cryobacterium. Next base: position 41,035 of record NZ_JAODBG010000096.1, on the reverse strand, counting down.
GAGGAGTACCTGGCTCCGCTCAAGGCCGCCGACGTCGATACCCTGGTGCTCGGCTGCACCCACTACCCATTCCTGCGCGGAGTGATCTCCTATGTCATGGGGGATGCCGTGACGCTGGTGTCCAGCCACACCGAGACCGCGAACGACGTCTACCGGGTCCTCGTGGGCCAGGGGCTGGAGCGGGCCGTGACCACCCCGCCCACCTACCGCTACGAGGCCACCGGTGACAGCGCCGACGACTTCCTCCGCCTCGCCCACCGGCTGCTCGGCCCGGAGATCGCCCGGGTCGACCTGGTCGCGACGGGCACCATCAGTCTCAGCGAGGTGGCCAGTCTGGCCGCGTCGTCCACCACACCGCGTATTTTCAAGGAGTACCCGTGACCGACATCCTGCGCGCCGATGGCCGCACCAACGACCAGCTGCGTCCCGTCACCATCGAGCGCGGTTGGAGCGACCAGGCGGAAGGCTCCGCCCTGATCTCGTTCGGCCGCACCAAGGTGCTCGCCACGGCCTCGTTCACCAACGGTGTGCCGCGCTGGATGGCCGGCAAGGGCAAGGGCTGGGTCACCGCCGAGTACTCGATGCTGCCCCGATCGACGAACTCCCGGATGGACCGGGAATCGGTCAAGGGCCGCATCGGCGGCCGCACCCACGAGATCAGCCGGCTGATCGGCCGGAGCCTGCGCGCCGTCGTGGACATGAAGGCGCTCGGCGAGAACACCATCGTCATCGACTGTGACGTCCTGCAGGCCGACGGCGGCACCCGTACCGCCGCGATCACCGGCGCGTACGTGGCGCTGGCCGACGCGCTCGAATGGGGCCGCGAGAAGAAATTCATCGCCCAGAAGGCGCAGCCGCTCACCGACAGCGTCGCCGCCGTCTCCGTGGGTATCATCGCCGGGGTGCCGATGCTCGACCTGGCCTACACCGAAGACGTGCGCGCCGAGACCGACATGAACGTCGTCGTCACCGGCCGCGGCAAGTTCATCGAGGTGCAGGGCACGGCAGAAGGCGCCCCCTTCGACCGCAGTGAGCTCGACTCCCTGCTCGACCTGGCCCTCGGTGGGGCGATCACCCTCACCGAACTGCAGAAGACCACGCTGGGCCGCTGAGATGCGCGTCGTTCTCGCCACCCACAACGCCCACAAGGTCGAGGAGCTGCGCCGGATCCTCGCGCCGATGCTGCCCGGCCTCGAGGTGCTGGCCTATGACGGCCCGGAGCCGGTCGAGAACGGCGCCACCTTCACCGAGAACGCCCTGATCAAGGCGCGTGCCGCGGCCGCGTACACCGGGCTGCCGGCGATCGCGGATGATTCCGGCATCTGCGTAGACGTGCTCGGCGGCGCGCCCGGTATCTTCTCCGCCCGCTGGGGCGGCCCGGCGAGGGACCCCGACGAGAACCTGCGACTGCTGCTCTGGCAGATCAGTGACATGGCCGACGAGCACCGGGCCGGGCACTTCACCTGCGTTGCGGCGCTGGCCCTGCCGAATGGCGTCGAACGAGCCGTCACGGGGGAGTGGCCGGGCCGGATCCTGCGCGAGCCGGCCGGCGGTGGCGGATTCGGTTACGACCCGATCTTCCAGCCGGACGGACACGACTTGTCCGCCGCGGAGCTGCCGGCCGACGTGAAGAACGCCGAGAGCCACCGGGCCATCGCCTTCGCAGCTCTCGGTCCGGTGCTCACCGAACTTCTGGGCGTGTGACCAGGGGTTAGCCCCGCGGGCCGGCCGTGGGAGACTGCTGAGAACGGCACTCATTCCCAACTGGCGGCGGGGCTCGCTTTCAGGCGGTCAGGCTCGTAGCGTGGGGGCATGGGTCACGATCACGCATCCGTTTCGACGCGCAATCGGGCGCGCCTGTCGGTTGTGATCGGGCTGGTGGCCACCGTGCTCGTCGTCGAGATCGTCGGCGCCTGGTTCACCGGGTCCCTGGCCCTGCTCGCCGACGCCGGCCACATGTTCTCCGACCTCGCCGGGCTCATCATCGCGCTCGCCGCCACCGTGGTCGCCGCGCGCCCCGCCACCGACCGGCAGACCTTCGGCTACCAGCGGGCAGAGGTGTTCGGTGCGCTGATCAACGGCATGATCCTGCTCGTCGTGGCCGGGTTCGTTGTCGTCGGGGCGACCAGCCGGCTCGCCTCCGGCGTCCCCGGCGACGTGCTGGCGGCGCCGATGCTCGTGGTCGCCGTGATCGGCCTGGTCGCGAACATCATTGGAATCCTGCTGCTGCGCCCGGCCGCCGCCGGTTCGATCAACATGCGCGGTGCCTATCTCGAAGTGCTGGGGGATGCGCTGGGTTCGGTGGCCGTGATCGTCGCCGCCGTCGTCATCCTCACCACCGGCTTCGCGCAGGCCGACGCGATCGCGTCGCTGGTGATCGCCGCGATGATCGTGCCGCGGGCGTTCGGGCTGCTGCGTGACGTGGTGCGGGTGTTCAGCGAGTCGGTACCGGCGGACACCGACGTGCGCGCCATCCGTGAGCACCTCGAGGGCACCGCGGGTGTCGTGGCCGTGCATGACGTGCACGTTTGGGCGATCACCTCGGGGTCACGCGTGTTCAGCGCGCACATCGTCGTCGAACCTGAACTGCTGGCGGCGGGTAGGTCGGGCGAACTGCTGCGCGAGCTCTCCGAGTGCCTCTCCCACCACTTCGACGTCGACCACTCCACGTTCCAGCTGGAACCGGCCGACCATGCGGCGGACGCGGAGCACGAGCACCACTCGCACCGCTGAGCACCGGTCAGCTCAGGCCTCGTGCTTGCCGTCGTTGTTCGTGTCGAAGGTCTCCGGGTCGAGCACCAGCTTCTCCGGGTCGACGCTCACGCCGGCGCGAGCCTCACGGCGGGCCTTCACCGTGGACTGGACGTAGTGATAGATGGTGGGGATCAGGGTGATCACGACGGCGCCCAGCAGGATCAGGTCGATGTAGTCGCGCACGAAGTCGGCCAGCGGCGGGATGTATCCGAGGAAGTAACCGAAGAACGTGAGTCCGGCTCCCCAGATCATGGCGCCGATGAAGTTGTACAGGCTGTACTTGCGGTAGTCCATGTGACCCACGCCGGCGGCGACCGGGGCGAAGGTGCGCACGATGGGCACGAAGCGGGCGGCGATCACGGCGAAGCCGCCGAAGCGCACGAAGAACGCGTTGGTGCGTTGCACGTTCTTGACGCTGAACAGGCCGGATTCCTTGCGTTCGAACACTCGCGGGCCGAGCCGGTGACCGATGAGGTAGCCGACTTCGCCGCCGACGAACGCCGCGCCGCCGATGGCCAGGGCGACCCACCAGATGTCGATGGTGATGATGTCGAAGAACACGAACAGGCCGGTGATGACCAGCAGCGTGTCACCCGGCAGCAGGAACCCGATCAGCAGGCCGGTTTCGGCGAAGACGATCGCGCAGACACCAAGCAGCGCCCACGGCCCGAAGCCGTTGATGAGGATCTCCGGGTCGAGCCACGGGATGAGTGCAGTGTTTATCACGAAGAAAACTCCAGTCGGCGGCGGCTAGATCGGCCAGTCGGCGGTGATCGCTTGCGTCGCTACAGGTTACCGCGTTCTTGACCCAGACCGCCGGGCGGCGGGGGTGGCTATCCCCCCAAAATGCTGGGTGGCCCGCCACCCGTGGCCACTTCCCGGCGGATGCTGGCACGATCGGCGAACCAGGTGCGCAGGCCGAACACAATCGACGCCGTGATGAAGAAACCAGCGATGATGTACGCGGCGCTCTTCACCCCCGGGATCGCGGCGGCGTAGTAGCCGGTCAAGGTGATTCCCACACCCCAGGCGAGCGCGCCGACGAGGTTGCTGGAGAGGAACTTGTAGTAGTTCATGCGGCCGACACCGGCGACCACGGGCACGAACACGCGGGCCCAGGGCATGAACCTGGCCACCACCACGGCCCACCAGCCGTACTTGAGGTAGAACGACTCCGTCTTGCCGATCGCCAGCTGGGTGCGCCGCCCGCCGCGTGTGTCGAGATGGCCGCGGCCGTAGCGTCGGCCGAGCAGGAAACCGACCTGGTCGCCCAGGAACGCCGCGACGCCGACGCCGACGGCGAGCACGACGATGTTCAGGCTGGCCGTGGAAGCGGCCACCAGGCCGGCGCCGAACAGCAGCGAGTCGCCCGTGATGAAGGGGATGAAGACTCCCAGGAACAGGGCGGTGCCAGCGAAGACGAGCGCCCAGACCAGCAGGTAGAACACCACCACGCCCGCGCTCGCGAGGAAGTCGCTGAGCTGCCCGTCCAGTGCCGCGGCGCGCACCATCGGCTAGCGCGCCAACCCGTCGAAGACCGCGCCGTTGTAGGTGAAAGCCGCGTCGACCTCGGCAACGAGGGTGTCCACATCCGCGGGTGGCAGCGACAGGGAGTTCAGCTTGTCGCGGTAGGCGCGCTTGTACTGGACGATGTTGTTGATGGCATCGAACCTGTAGAAACCGAGTTGTTCCGGCGCTGCCCCGTAGTACCGGGCGACGAGTGCGGCGATGGCCTGACCGCCGGACAGGTCCCCGAGGTAGCGGGTGTAGTGGTGCGCCAGGCAGCGCACGCTGTCCGCGCTGGTGAGGGACTGCAGGTGCGCGATGTAGGCCGTCGTGGACGGCAGCGGCGGGTGCTCGAGGCGCCAGTTCTGCACGCCGAGGGCGGCCAGGTCGCTCTCGATGGCCGGTAGCCGGTCGAGCGCGGGGTCGAAGATCTCATTGCGGTCCACCTGGGAGACACGGTCGACGAGTTGCTCGAGGGCTTCGTAGACCCAGGCGTACTGGCCCAGGTAGCGCGTGTAGTCCGCGAGGGACAGCGCGCCGCTCATCAGCTCGGTGATGAACGAGCGCGTCTCGGTGTCACTGTGCTGGCTGCTCGAGCTGGCGCGGAGGTAGTCGGCCAGGCTCGGCTGCTGGTCCATGGAGTGCTCGGTGCTGATTGGGGACGCGGTCATGAGAACCGATCTGCTGGGGGAACGAGTAAGGCAATCCTAAGCTCCACCGCTGCGGGTGGGCAGGATTGGGCAAATCTCTCGATAGCAGCGGAGCCGGACGGCATCTGTGGGCCGACAGCCGGCTTCGTCGGTGCGGGAGAAGGGACTTGAACCCTCACGCCTTCCGGCACAGGTACCTAAAACCTGCGTGTATACCAATTTCACCACTCCCGCGAGTGCCGCTCCAGTCTAGAGCGCGAGCAGTGCTGCCGCCGTGACCGCGCCCGCCTCGTCCCGCGCCGCCCCGATCTGGGCGGCGGAGAGCCCCAGAACCCGAAGGCAGGACGCGGCGATGGTCTGATCGTCGTCGGCGCTCTCGCTCTCCTCATCCCGGCGCAGCTGGATCACGACCTCCGCCAGCTGGATCAGGAGGACGCCGATGCGGTCCTCGCTCACGGTCGCCCGCACATCGGCCACGGCAGCGGCGGCACCGAGGCGGCCGTAGATGGCCCGGAGCGCGATCCGCTGGTTGCGGAAGGCGTCATACCGGGGATCCTGGATCTCGGGCAGCAGGTAAAGGGTGCCGATGTTATGCGGGGTGTTGCGCAGGGTGCGGGCATCCATGCTGGCCAGGGCGAACAGGGCACCGGCCGGACTGATCTCCCCGGGCACCCGAGCTTCGATGTCGGACACGAACTCGATGCTGGGTCGCACCGAGCCGCTGAGGAGTTCAGCGAGGATTTCGTCCTTTCCGGCGAAGTGGTAGTAGAGCGATTGCTGGCGGATACCGACCCTGTCGGCGATCGCGCGCGTCGACGTCCCAGAGAACCCGGCCTCGGCGAAGAGCGCGGCGGCGGCGTCGAGGATCTGCTCCCGGGAGGTCAACGACGAGCGCCGGCTGTCGTTGTTCGCGCGGGGGCGGCCGGCCTTGTTCGTGGGCGGGGCGGAGGTCATGGTCTCTCCATGTTCTCACTCCGAACCACGGAGCGTCGCAGGGGGAGCATCCCGGTCAGGAGCGTAACCAGGCAAGCCAGCCGCCGTGGCCGCTGATGTTCTTGGCCCCGATCGTCGCGACCGCTTCGCACAGGAAGCCGGGCACCCGTCGCCCGTCGGCCAGCAAGACGCTGCCGATGGTCATGGGAGCGGGGAGGCCGGCAACGAAAGCCCCGAAGCCAGCCGCCGGCAACGACCACACCTCACCGACGATCGCAGACCCGGCCCTTTCCACGCGGAGCAGCCCCGGTTTCGGCGGAGTGGTGTCAAGCGCGAACAGCGCGTAATCCGCACTCGTGGTCGCACTGCCGACGAGGGTGCCGCCCGCGGCGACCAGCTGATGGTTCAGGGGCTGGTCGGTGAGATGGGCGCCCACGACGAGGACCTCCAGCGCGGGCGCAAGGAACCGCTCGGCCAGTTGCTGCACGGCACCGTCGCGGAAGGCGGCGGCGGTGAACATCACGCCGAACGGTGCGCCGTCGACCGTGCCCGCGGGGATCGCGAGGGACGTCATGTCGAGCAGGTTGGCGAAGTTCGTGTACCTGCCCATTCTGCTGTTGCCGCCGATCGGGTCGGCGGCCAGCTCGTCGAAGGTCGGGTGCCAGGTCGTCGTGGGGGTGAGCAGGGCGTCGCAGCCGGCCAGGGCGTCGCGCGCGAGAGCGGCCAACCTGTCGAGCTCTTCCCGGTCCTGGAAGAGTTCAACGGCGGTTCGGTCGGCTCCGCCGAGCACGATAGCGGCCACGGACGGGTCGAGATCGGTGCCGATCAGCTCCCGGTGCGAGTCGATGTGTGCGCCGACCGCGGCGTAGCGTTCGGCCACGAAGGCGCCGTCGTAGAGCATTTTCGCGGCCTGCAGGAGCGGCTCGATGTCAACGTCGACCACGTCGACGCCCGTCGCCGCCAGCCGGTTCGCCGCGTCGCGGAAGGCGTCGGACCAGCCCGGAGCCAGGCCCTCCAGCTGGTCGGCGGCTGGCACCCCGACCCGGGGACGGGCGGGAAGGCCAACGGAAGGGAGGTGCTGCCGGGCCTCCGCGTCGGTCCGGGCCAGCGGATCGGCGCCGTCCGGTCCGGCGAGGAGCTCCGCGGTTTGTCGCGCCGTGGCCAGGTCCCGGGCGAAAACGGTGACGCAGTCGAGGGTGCGGCAGGCGGGGACGACCCCCGTGGTGGGGATGCGTCCGCGGGTGAGTTTCAGGCCGATGATCCCGTTCAGCGCTGCCGGCACCCGACCGGATCCGGCGGTGTCGGTGCCGAGGGCCACGTCCACGATCCCGAGCGCGACGGCCACGGCGGAACCGGAACTCGACCCGCCGGAGATTCGGTCGGGGCGCCAGGCATTACGCACGGCGCCGTACGGGCTGCGAGCTCCGACCAAGCCGGTGGCGAACTGGTCGAGATTGGTCTTCCCGATCACGATCGCTCCGGCGGCGCGCAGGCGACCGACCGCGGTGGCGTCCGACTCCGGGCGGTAGCGGTAGCTGGGGGCGGCGGCGGTGGTGTCCAGTCCGGCGACGTCGATATTGTCCTTGACACCCGCGACGGTTCCGGCCAATGGCAAATTCTCACCAGCGGCAACGCGGGCGTCGATGGCGGCGGCGTCGTCGAGGGCGGCCTGCTCCTCGCGCAGGCTGATCCAGATTTCGGGCCGGTCGAGCGCCCGGATGCGCTGGTATGCGGCGCGCACCCGATCGGTTGCGGTGGGATGGGGCATCAGTGGGCTCCGGAGATGGCGAGGAGGGGCTGGCCGGGGGCCACCTGGTCTCCTGGACGGACATAGATTTCGGTGATGGTGCCGTGGGCGGAGGCGGTCACGGAGGACTCCATCTTCATCGCCTCGAGCGACATCAGCTTCTCGCCCGCGACCACCCGTTGGCCCGGCGCGACGCCGACCTGCCAGACGGTCGACGTGAAGGGTGCGGTGACGGCGGTGGCGCCGGCCGGGACGACCACGGCATCCGCCGGTGCGGTCTCCTTGGTGTCGGGCCGGACGTCGAATTCGCCCGCCGCCCGCCAGCGGTCCTTCTCAGCGCTGAACGCCGCAGCCTGCACGGCGCGGAAGTCCTCGATGGAGGCGGAGTTCTCCGCGAGGAACCGCTGGTAGTCCGCGATGGCGAAGGTGCCTTCCTCGGTGGCGAAGTCGCCACGGCCGGCGTCGGTTTCGGCCCGCAGTTCGAGAAGTTCGTCGGCGCCCACCGGGTACCACTCGATCCGGTCGAAAAATCGAAGCGCCCAGGGGTTGTCGGCGAAGAGTCCGCCGCGACGGAACCGGTTCCAGACCTGCACGGTGCGACCGACGAACTGGTAGCCGCCGGGTCCTTCCATGCCGTAGATGCACATGTAAGCGCCGCCGATGCCCACGGAATTCTCCGCCGTCCAGGTGCGGGCCGGATTGTATTTCGTGGTGACCAGGCGGTGCCGCGGGTCAAGGGGGGTGGCGACCGGCGCGCCGAGGTAGACGTCGCCGAGGCCCAGGACCAGGTAGGTGGCATCGAAGACGGTTTTCAGCACGTCGTCGACCGAGTGGAGGCCGTTGATGCGGCGGATGAAGTCGATGTTCGACGGGGTCCACGGCGCGTCGGCGCGGACGCCGTTCATGTACCTCTCGATGGCCAGGTGCGTGGCAGGGTCATCCCAGGAAAGCGGCAGCCGCACCGTGCGGGAGGGCACGACCAGTTCGTGCGTGGCCGGAATGTCGTCCTCGATCTCGCGGAGCAGTCCGGCCAGCGCGGTGGCCCTGAGCTCGGCGGAGTCGGTGCGGATCTGCAACGAGCGGATGCCCGGCGTGAGTTCGAGAACGCCCTTCGGGGATTCTTCGGTCAGCTTCGTCATTAGAGCGTGAACGCGCATCCGCAAACCGAGGTCGAGGGTGAGATCACCGTATTCGACGAGGAGGTTGTCGTCACCATCGCGGCGGTAGGTCACCGAGGGACGCTCGGAGTTCTGCTCGAGGCGGCCGATCACGCCGTCGTCGCCGTCTCCGCCGGAGCTCTTCACGGTGAAGGATGCGCGGTTGTCGACGAGGCCGGCCGCGTCGGCTTCCCGCACCGGCACGAAGCGGATGGTGTCACCCGGGCGCAGCTGGCCGAGCTTCCACAGATCGCCGCTTCCGACCACGGCGGGGCAGACGAAACCGCCCAGGCTCGGCCCATCCGGTCCGAGGATGATCGGGGTGTCCCCGGTGAAGTCGATCGCGCCGATCGCGTAGGGGTTGTCGTGGATGTTCGACGGGTGCAGGCCGGCCTCGCCGCCGTCCTCCCGCGCCCATTCCGGCCGGGGACCGTCGAGACGCACGCCGGTGCGGGCGGAGTTGTAGTGCACCTCGTAGTCGGTGGCGTAGAAGACGTCCATGTCGACTCGGGTGAAGAAGTCGGGCGCGCCATGCGGGCCCTCTGTGACGCCGATCTGCCAGGTGGAGGTGATTGCGGGGCGCCGGTTGGCGGGGGTGGGGCCGCCGACCAGGGACAGGCGGGTGCCGGTCGGGAACGCCGGGTGCGGCGCATCCGAGTCGGGGGAGCCCGGCCGGAGCACGTCGCCGGGGAGCAGGGCGCGGCCGGCGTGGCCGCCGAATCCGCCGAGCGTGAAGGTGGAAGCGCTGCCCAGGTACAGGGGAACGTCGAGCCCGCCGCGCACGGCGAGGTAGGCGCGTTGCCCGGGGCCGGGCAGGGTGCCGATGGTCAGGACGCTGCCGGCGGCCGCTTCGACCGGTTCCCACATCGGCACGGCGGCTCCGTCGAGGGTGGCCGTGGCGCCGGCGCCGGTCAGGGCGAACAGGGTGGCCGCGCTGAACCGGAGGGTCGGGCCGGTGGCGGTGATCTCCAGGCCCGGCGCCCCGGCGGGATTGCCCACCGCCAGGTTGGCCTCAGCGAGAGAGACGGCGTCCATGGGGCCGCTCGGCGGGACGCCGATCTGCCAGTAGCCGGTGCGCCCGGGGATGTCCTGCACCGTCGTCATCGCGCCCGCCTCGAGAACATCGATGCGCGGGTCAGGGTCCGCCGTGGTCTCCAGCGTCGATGTGGAGTGCACGGAGGCGCGCAGCGCCGTCTCGTCGGTCAACGAGCGCAGGAGCCCCAGATTGGTGACGACGCCATCGACCCGGCTGGCGTCCAGGCCCTCGCGGAGCAGGTCGAGAGCGGTGTCGCGGGTGGGCGCGGCGGCGATCACCTTTGCGAGCATCGGGTCGTAGTACGGGGAGACCTCGAGGCCGGTCTCGATCCAGCCGTCGATGCGCACACCGCTGAGGGCGGGGCCGCCGTAGCCGGGGAAGACGGCCTGGGTCACCAGGCCGGAGCTGGGCAGCCCGCTCTTGGCCGGATCTTCCGCGTAGACGCGGGCCTCGAAGGCGTGCCCGACGGGCTCGAACGGCGTCGTGAAGACGGCCGGATCGATCCCGTCGGCACCGTCGCGGGCGAGACGGAGCATCATCGCGACCAGGTCGACGCCGTAGACCTCTTCGGTGACCGGGTGTTCGACCTGGAGGCGGGTGTTGACTTCGAGGAAGGCGGCTTCCTCTCGGATCGGGTCGTACACGAACTCGACCGTGCCGGCGGAGCGGTACTTCACCGAGGAGGCCAGGGACCGTGCGGAGTCGTGCAGTTGGCGCCGGACGGCGTCCGGGAGCGCGGGCGCCGGGGCTTCTTCGATGACCTTCTGGTTGCGGCGCTGGAGGGAGCAGTCCCGATCGCCGATGACGGCAACGCGGCCGTCGCCGGCGCCGAAGAGTTGTACCTCGACATGCCGCGCCGGCCGGACCAGGCGTTCGAGGAACACTCCGGCCGAGCCGAAGTTCTTCTCGCCCAGCCGGGCCACCCGGTCGTAGGCGTCGCGGACCTCGTCGATGGTGGTGCAGGCCTGCATGCCGATCCCGCCACCGCCACCGGTGGCCTTGAGCATGACGGGCAGCCCGATGCGCTCGGCGGCGGCGACGGCCTCGTCCGCCGAGGACAGCAGGCCGGTGCCGGCCAGCATGGGCACGCCGGCGAGGGCGGCGAGTTCACGCGCAGTGTGCTTCTCACCGAAGGAGGCGATCTGATCGACGGTGGGTCCGATGAAGCTGATACCTTCGGCTTCGATCCGGCGGGCGAACTCGAGGTTCTCGGACAGGAACCCGTAGCCGGGGTGGATGGCGCCGGCGCCGTGCTGGGCGGCAGCGGCGAGGATGGTGTCGATGTCGAGGTAGGACTCCCTGGCCGGGGCGGGGCCGAGCCGGACGGCCTCGTCCGCTTCCCGCACGTGGGGGGCGGCGCGGTCGGCGTCGGAGTAGACCGCGACGGTGCGGAGGCCCATCGTCTTGGCGGAGCGGATGATCCGCCGGGCGATCTCGCCGCGATTTGCGACGAGGAGGGTGTCGAAGGCGCTGGTCATGCGTGATCCGTTCCGGTGGGGGCGGCTGCGGGGGCGTCGGTGACGATCATCCGCAGCGGCGTGCAATTGAAGTCGTTGCAAGGGTTGTTTATTTGGGGGCAGTTCGAGACGATCACGAGCACATCCATCTCGGCGCGCAGGGCGACGCGTTTGCCGGGTGCGGACATCCCGTCGACAATGCCGAGCGTGCCGTTCTCTTCGACAGGGACGTTCATGAACCAGTTGATGTTGGAGACGAGGTCCCGGGCGCCCAGGCCGTATCGGGCGGCTTCACTGAGGAAGTTCTCCCGGCAGCCGTGCTGGTGTTCGGTGTGATATCCGTAACGGAGGGTGTTGGATTCCTTGGAGCACGCCCCGCCGATGGTGTCCTGGCGGTCGATCTCATTGCCGACCACGCTCATCAGCGGCCGGCCCAGGTTGGACCGGAGCACCGAGCCTTCGCGGAGGTAGGCGTTGGCCTGCCAGGCCAGGGTGTCCGGCACCGAATAGCGCTCGTCGGTCTCGGTGGCGTTGTAGACCAGGAAATCGGCGGACTGGTTGCCGCCGAGGTCGACGATGGTGAGGACCTGACCGGCCCGGAGGGCGCCGGACCACGGGGCCAGCGGGGCCACCGTCTCATCGCTGACGACGGGGCCGTCGGCGAGCGGGCCGGACTCCTCCATCGGGGTGCCGGCGGCGTAGACCGCTCCGACCGGCACCGTCGATTCGATGGTGCGCGTTCCGGCGGGGTGGGTGGTGGGAATGGTCATAGTCCGCGTGCCTCCGCGTAGTCGATCGAGTTCAGGTATGCGCGGGTGAGCTCGGGGGTGGCCGTGAACCTGTCGTCCGCCGCCGTGGTGGGCTCTCCCCGCCAGGCGTGCACCTGGAGCGGCCCGACCAGGTAATCCTCTGCCGGGTCGAGTGGGTGCGGCACGTTGACGATGAGGACGATCAACGGCAGCTCCGCAATCAGTTCGACGTAGGCGCCGGCGCCGGCGCTGCCCCGGAAGACGAGCTGGCCGTCCGCCTCGACGTGGACGCCCTGGAAGAACGAGATGCTCGGCGGCAGGTCGCGCCCGGTGAGCCCGTGCTTGGCCGCGGCGAGGAGGAACCGTGACCGGCCGGACGGGGTGGGACCCTGCGGATCGGCGGACCCGTACCTCGCCGTGCTGAAGGCATCCGTTGTCGTACCGCAGAAAGCGTCGTGGTGGCCCGAGGTGTCGGCGGAGATGCTGGCCAGGGCCCGGCCGTCCCCGGAGAGGAGCGGATGACCGGCGCCGAGGTAGGCCTGCCAGGGGATCTTGATGGTGTCGGCGACATTCAGCCGTTCGCTCGGTTCGAGGGCGTTGTAGAGGATCACGCTCGCGCAGGCCCGCCCGGTCGGGTCGTCCAGGCGGATGCGGGTGCCGCGGGCGAGAACCTTGTGGGTGTAGCCGCCGGGCGCGACAGTCTCCGCCCAGGTGAGCGCGGCGGGATCGACGCCCGGCGGGACGACCGGTGACGTCGACGCCGGGCGGTACGGCAGGTACGGTGCCGTTTCTGTGGCACGGGCTCGCGCGTCGGCGCGGGCGGCCACCACGCTGTCGGTCTGGTGGAGATCTGCTCTCGAGGGCATGACGTGCTTTCTGTTGGGGCGCCGCCCGCATCGGGGCGGGCGGCGCGGCCGGGTCTGGTCAGGCCAGGGTGGCGACGGAGGGGGTTCCGATGGCCGAGTGTTCGGCGGATCCCGGCAGGTGGCCGAGGTCGATGGCGCCGTCCCTGGAGCGGTTCCGGCGGTGCACGAGGTAGCCGACGACGAGGGTCGCGCCGATGAACAGCAACGCGCTCCACTGCAGCCACCAGGTTTCGCCGGTGAGGTCGTAGATCTCCGCGCGCGGCCAGACCAGGTTCACGACCATCCCGATTTGATAGGCGACCGCCAGGGCGTTCAGCGGGATGCCCCACCGGCCCAGGGTGAAGAGCGGTTTGCCGTCCTCGTCCAGGCCGTGCTCGACGTCGGTGCCACGTTTGGTGAGCCGCTGCACCAGCATGGGCAGCGTCACCCCGAGGTAGGCGAGGTAGAGCATGGCGATGCACAGGCTGGAGAGAGCGGTGAATATGGCGCTTTGGCCGAAGTTGACGGCCAGGGCGAGGGCGGCGCCGACACCGATGACGATGCTGGTGGCGATCGGTGTTCCGGTGCGCGGCGATACCTTCGCCAGGGTGCGCCAGAACGGGAGGGCGCGTTCCCGGGCCATCGAGTAGATCATGCGCGAGCCGGACGTCTGCACGGCGAGGGTGCAGACGAAGACGGCTACGGCCACCGCGACCAGCAGCAGCCGGCCGAAGACCGGGCCGAGGCGCTCGGTGACGACGTAAGCGATGCCACCGGACGCGAGGCTGCCGTCGCTGAGGCTGGGCGCGGCGACGAGGGTTGCGATGATGAGGAGCGCCCCGCCGAGACCGGACACGATGACCGCGCGCACGATGGTCTTGGGGATGGTCCGGCGCGGTGCGTGGGTCTCTTCGGCGAGCTCGCCCGCGGAGTCGAAGCCGACGAGCACATAGGCGGCCATAAGCGAGGACGCCAGGAACGCCCAGATGTACGGGTCGTCCGTCGGCGCGGCGCCCTCGGTGGTGAAGACGACCGCGGCGCTGCGCTCCGGCAGCAGCATCAGGGCTGCGACCACCACGATCACTCCGATGATCTCGATGAGCACCCCCACACTGGTCGCGAGGGCCATGATGCGAACGCTCAGGATGTTGACGACGGTCGTGAGCACCAGAAGCCCGACGCCCAGGAGCACGGCGTTCTGCGCGCCGGTGGCGGAACCGAGTGACGGGTCGGCCGTCGGCCCGCCGATGATCTGGAAACCTGCCCAGATGGCCGGAAGCACGGCCTGCACAGCGATGGCAGCCACGGCGACGGTCAGGGTCTGGGCGACGATCATCACCCAGCCGGTGAACCAGCCGAACGTCGTGCCGGCCAGTCGGCTCGCCCACTGGAAGATCGACCCGGAGATGGGCCACCGCGCGGCGAGTTGGGCGAAGTTGAGGGCCACGAGCAGCTGGCCGGCGAAAACGAGCGGCCACGTCCAGAAGAACGCCGCGCCGCCGAGGCCGAAGCCTAGGCCGAAGAGCTGGAAGACCGTGGTGAGGATCGAGACGAAGGAGAAACCGGCTGCGAAGGAGGCGAACGACCCGACGCCCCGGTGCAGTTCCTGGCGATAGATCTTGGGGGTTTTGGTGGGGGATCCGGGGGCGTGGAGCGAGGGTGGTTCCTGGGCACTCATTGAGGTGGCCTTCCGCGAGCAGATATCCAATATCTGTCGATTGACAGGTACAGGTTTCATGCTGGTTCACGGCGGTTGCGCCCCCGTTTCGCGTTTGTTAATTGCACATTTCGGCGAAAGCGAGTTTTTCCGTTGCCGTCGCCCGGACACCCGGTGCCCGGCGGCGCCGTTCTGCCTGTGGATAACTCGCACGCGCCGACGGACCCGCGGGGCAGGATTCCTTTCATGAGTGAGGCCGTGCGCATCATCACCGAGCAGGTGCGGCTGCGCGTGCGCCGGGACGGTGCCGACCTCGGCGGGGATGCCGGCCTGGCCGACCAGTACGTGCGCGATGAGGTGCGTCGCTACAGCGAACGAGCGCTCGGCGGGTCGATGCCGCTTCTCGCCGACGAGTTCCAGGCCGCGAGGGAGGTCGTCGCCGCCCTGACCGGTTTCGGCGCCCTGCAGCCGTTTCTTGACGACCCCGAGATCGAGGAGATCTGGATCAACTCACCGAGCCGGGTCTTCGTCGCCAGGGACGGGGTGCCGGAGTTGACGACCATGGTGCTCACCGAGCGGGAGGTGCGCGACCTGGTCGAGCGGATGCTGCAGGCCTCCGGCCGCCGGGTCGACCTGTCT
Organism: Cryobacterium sp.; assembly: GCF_025463825.1. Classification (GTDB taxonomy): domain Bacteria; phylum Actinomycetota; class Actinomycetes; order Actinomycetales; family Microbacteriaceae; genus Cryobacterium. The sequence goes on along the minus strand of NZ_JAODBG010000096.1, from coordinate 25,905 downwards.
TCCCCGTTCGTGGACGCGTCGCTGCCCGACGGGTCCCGGCTGCACGTGGTGATTCCGGACATCACGCAGAAGCACTGGGCGGTCAACGTACGTAAATTCACCCGCCGCATCCGCGACCTCACCCAACTCGTCGCCCTGGGCGCGCTCACCCAGCCGGCCGCCGACTTCCTCCGAGTGTGCGTGCGTGGCGGCCAGAACATCCTGGTCTCCGGCGCCACCCACACCGGCAAGACCACGATGCTCAACGCCTTGCTGGCGGCCACCCGCCGCACCGAACGGATCGTCACCGTGGAGGAGACCTTCGAGCTGAGCGTGGGGGCCCGTGACGTGGTGGCGATGCAGTGCCGGCAGCCGAGCCTGGAGGGCGCGGGCGAGATCACCCTGCGCCGGCTGATCAAGGAATCGCTGCGGATGCGGCCCGACCGGTTGGTGGTGGGGGAGGTGCGCGAGGCGGAAAGCCTCGATCTGCTCATCGCGCTGAACAGCGGACTGCCCGGCATGTGTTCGATCCACGCCAACAGCGCCAGGGACGCCCTCCGCAAGCTGTCGACGCTGCCCCTGCTGGCCGGGCGCAACATCGACTCGTCGTTCGTGCTACCCACCGTTGCGGGGTGCATCGACATCGTCGTGCATTGCGGAATCGACCGCCATGGGCGTCGGCGGGTGACCGAGATCATCGCGCCGAGCGGGCAGTTGACCGGCGCCACGATCGAGGCCAGCCCGCTGTTCCTGATGAAGGACGGCGTGCTCGAACACACCGGAGGTTTCCCCACCAAGCTCGCCAAGTTCCGGGCCGCCGGCCTGGACCCGGTCGGGGTATTGCGGAGGGGATCGGCATGATCCTGCTGTTGGGCAGCCTGCTCGGCGCCGGCCTGGTGCTGCTCAGCGCTCCGCTGTTCTGGCCGGCGACCCGATCCGGCAGCAGAGGCAGTCCGCTGCTCGCGGGGTGGCGGGCCCGCCTGGCCCAGGCCGGTTTCGGCACCCTGCCGCTGTCTGTCTTCGCCACCATCTCGGGGGTGCTCGCCGTGGCCGCCGCCGCGCTCGCCGAGGCGGTGCTGGGCGTGCGGGCGCTCACCGTGGTCGCCGGGCTGGTCTGGCTGATCCTGCCGACGCTGATCGTGCTCTGGCGGGCCAGGGCGCGGCGCCGGCTCAACCGGGCCGTGTGGCCGGACGTGGTCGACCACCTGGTCTCGGCGGTGCGCTCCGGCCTGGCGCTGCCCGATGCCGTGAGCAGCCTGTCCCAGGCCGGGCCGGTGGTCACCCGCACCGCCTTCGCGGAGTTCGAGTGGGAGTACCGCGCCACCGGCAACTTCGGGTACAGCGTCGACCGGCTCAAGGCATCCCTCGCGGACCCGTTCGCGGACCGGCTGCTCGAGACCCTCCGGATGGCCAGGGAGGTGGGCGGCAGCGACCTCACCGTGGTGCTGCGCAGCCTGTCCAGCTGGCTGCGGCAGGACGCCGCGGTGCGCGCCGAGGTCGAGGCCAAGCAGTCCTGGGTGGTCAACGCCGCCCGGCTGGGGGTGGCGGCGCCGTGGATAGTTCTGGTGCTGATCAGTTCCCGGCCCGAGGCCGCGCAGGCCTTCAACACGGCAGCCGGCACCGTCGTGATCCTCGGCGGCCTCACGGTGTCGGTGCTGGCCTACCGGGTGATGCTCGCCCTGGGGCGCCTGCCCGAGGAACGCCGGTGGTTCCGGTGACCGCCTCCGCCTGGGGCGCCTTCTTCGGTTCGGTGCTGGGCATCGGCCTCTGGTCGCTGGTGAGCCTGGTCCCGCGGCTGAGCCGCCCCCGGGTCGTGAACCGGCTGGCGCCCTACCTGCTGGACGTCTCGGCGGAGGCCCGGGTGGTGGTCGGCCGCCGCTCGGTCGACCCGATCCCCGTGCTCGGCACCCTGTTCTCGCCGGTGTTCGAAGCGCTGGTTCACACCCTCGCCGGTCTGCTCGGCGGCGCGGACGTTGTTGCCCGGAGGCTGCACCAGTCCGGCTCCACCCGCACCGTTGAGGCGTTCCGCGCCGAGCAGCTCGTGTGGGGGCTGCTGGGCCTGGCCGCCGGCCTGCTCACTGTGCTCGGCACGCCGGTGGGCCGGGCGTGGCCACTGGTCGTGCAGATTGCGGCTCCCGGCCTGGCGGCGGCGGCCGGCGTGGTGCTGCGGGACCTACGGCTCACGCGGGCCGCGACGGCCCGACTGGCCCGCATGGACAGCGAACTGCCCACCATCCTCGAGTTCCTCACCCTGTCCCTCGCCGCCGGGGAAGGCATCCTCGACGCCCTGCGCCGAGTCGCTCGGAGCACGTCAGGGGAATTGTCCCGGGAGTTCGCCGGGGTGATCGGTGACGTGCACGCCGGCGTGTCCGTTCCCACCGCCCTCACGGAACTGTCCCGCCGGATGCGCCTGACCTCGCTGACCCGGTTCGTCGACCAGGTGGTCGGCGCGATCGACCGCGGCTCTCCGCTCGCCGAAGTGCTGCGGGCGCAGGCGCAGGACGGTCGGGAGGAAGCCAAACGCCATCTGCTCGAGGTGGCGGGGAAAAAGGAGGTGGCGATGATGGTGCCGCTGGTGTTCCTGATCCTGCCGATGACCATCGTGTTCGCGATCTTTCCCGGCCTGTTCGTGCTGCAGGCCGGTTTCTAGGGCTAGACAACCGCATCAGCCGTGCACCATCCAGGAGAAAGCAGGACACCGTGAGTCTCATCATTCAGTTGCTGGACCGTATCCGCGCCGGGCTGCACGACGCGAGGGGGGACGTGCCGGGGTGGGTACTGATCACCCTGATGACGGCCGGGCTCGTCATGATCATCTGGGGGCTGGCCGGGCCCGCCCTCAGCGGCATTTTCGAGCAGGCCATCGACCGAGTCAGCGGCATCTAGCGTGCCATGATGCGGTGCTGGCGCTGGCCGCCGGGCGACTCCGAACGAGGCTCGGTATTGTCCGAATTCGTGATGGTGGCCGCCCTCCTGACCGCGCTCACCCTGGCCGTGCTGCAGCTGGCGCTGGCGCTGCACATCCGCAACACCGTGCTGGATGCCGCCGCCGAGGGGGCGCGGTACGCTGCGCTGGCCGACAGCGGACTCGACCAGGGCGCCACCCGCAGCCGAGACCTGATCACGTCAGCGCTCGGGCCGGCGTATGCCGTGGACGTCTCGGCCAGCTACGTGGACGTGGCCGGGCAGCCCGGCGTGCGGGTCCGGGTCGTGGCGCCGCTGCCGCTGTTCGGCCTGCTGGGCATGAGCCGCGGGTTGGAGGTGGAGGGGCATGCCGCCGTCGAGGGGTTGGCGACCGAGTGAATGGCGGGCGGCGCTCGCCGGCGAGTCGGGATCCGCGTCGCTTGAGTTCATCACGGTCGGGCTGATCCTGTTGGTACCGCTGGTGTACCTGGTGCTGGCGATGTCGGTGCTGCAGGGTGGCGCCTTCGCGGTGGAGGGTGCGGCCCGGCAGGCGGCGCGCGTATACGTACTGGCGCCGACCCCGGCCGAAGCCGAGGCCCGCGCCGAACGGGCGGTCCTGGTCGGCCTGGCCGACTACGGCATCGACGCGGCCACCGCTCAGGTGAGCATCGGCTGCGCGGGCGGCCGCGTCTGCCTGTCCCGTCGCACGGTGGTCACCGTGACGGTGCGCGTGCAGGTGGCCCTGCCGTTCGTGCCCACCGTGCTCACCCATTCGCACGCCGGCAGCATCCCGCTCCAGGCTTCGGCGACCCAGACCGTGTCCAGATTCTGGCACGAGGGCTGAGGATACGGATGCAACCGGCAGCGGTACGCGGCAGGCCCCACGGCGAGGAAGGGACCACCCTGCTCCTGACGATCTTCTACGGGTTCCTGGCGCTGCTCGTGGTGCTGATCGTGGTCGCCGCGACCAGCCTGTACCTCGAACGGAAGAAGCTTTTCACCCTGGCGGACGGTGCGGCGCTCGCGGGCGCCGAATCGTTCCCGCTCGACGCCGTCGCGGTCGACGCCGGCGAGCTGCATGCCGCGCTGACCAGCCCGGAGATCCGCGCCGCGGCCAGTGCCTACCTGGCCGCGGCGCCGCATCCGGGCGTCGAGGGCCTGGTGCTCTCACGCGCCGACACCGTCGATGGCCAGAGCGCCACGGTAACCCTGCAGGCCTGGTGGCGGCCGCCGGTGCTCACCCTGTTCGTTCCGGACGGCCTGCCGGTGGAGGTGACGGCGGTCGCCCGGTCGGTGTTCCACTGACCCGCATACTGCTGTTGGTCTATCCCGCGCGCGGTCTTCGACGGCGTCGCTGAGATCGAGGACCGCGCGGCGTCGCTCGGGCGCTTGGTGGGTTGAGTCCGGCCGCTGTCGACGACTGATCGCCGGTAGTGTCGTCGGAGTGCGGCATCCGGCCGGCGGGGGAGAACAGTGACAGCACAGCGTGACCGCCTCACCGGAGCCGGAGCCCAGCTCATCACCGAAGTGACCATCAACTACGGGTCGTCCCTGGCCGGGCTGCTCATTCCGATGGTCGGCTCACCCGTGGTCGTGGCCGTGCGCCAGCTTGTGATGGCCATCACCGTGTTGCCGTTCTACCGGCCGAAGTTCGTCACGTTCACCTGGGCCCGGCTCTGGCCGGCGTTGCTGCTCGGCGTGGTCCTTGCGGTGATGAACCTCACCTTCTATGAGTCGGTCGCCCGTCTCGGCCTTGGCGTGGCCGCGACGATCGAGTTCCTGGGCCCGTTTGCCGTGGCGCTGGCGGCATCCCGACGCTTCCTCGACTTCATCTGCGCGGCCGTCGCGGCCGCGGGGGTGCTGCTGCTGACGTGGTCGGATGGCACGCTCGACCCGTTCGGCATCGCCCTGGCGCTCACCGCGGCGGCCGCCTGGGCCGGCTACATCCTGCTCACCCGGCGAGTGGCCACGCAACTGCCGGGCCTGGAGGGCATCACCATCGCCAGCGTGGTCAGCCTGGTGCTGCTCGTTCCGCTGGCACTGGTCACGGTGGATTACTCCACGTTGAACTGGGGAATCGTCGGCTTGCTCGTGGCCGTTGGCGTGCTGTCGTCGGCGTTCCCGTACACGCTGGACACCTTCATCCTGCGACGCATCACCCCGCGCCTGTACGCGATCATCACCAGCTTCGGCCCGGTCTTCGGCGCGGTCTTCGGCGTGCTGGTGCTGGGCGAGAGCCTGCTGGTGCAGCAGCAGCTGGCGATTCTCGCCGTGTGCGTGGCCGCCGGCGCCTCGATCGCCACCCAGCGGGACCAGCCGGTGTCCGACCTCGAACGCACGGCCCGCGCCATCCCGTAGGCGGCAAGTGGATGCGGCATTCGATGAAGCGGAACGCGAGTCAGTCGCGGGTGGGGATCGCTTCGAGGGCGTCGGTTTCGAGGGCGGCCACGAATTCGTAGGCCACCAGCTCGCGCGGGGTCTCCTCGATTCCGACCAGCGGGGCCAGCACCTTCGATTCGTTCAGAGCGTTGAGCTTGCGGGCGGTGGGCAGCACCTGGCGTTCCATCGAGCCGACGAAACCGTTGTAATCCTTGACTGTGCGCTCGATGGCACGGCCGAGCTTCTCGATGTGGGTGGCCGTGGTGGCCAGCCGGGAGTACAGCTCCCGGCTGAGGTCGAAGAGCACCTGGGCGTCGTGCGTGAGCACGTCCTGCTGCCAGCTGAACGCCACGGTCTTCAGCACCGACCACAGGGTGACGGGGGACGCCAGGGCAACGCGCTTACTGAACGCGAATTCCATCAGCGACGGGTCGGCTTCCAGCGCCGAAGACACCAACGACTCGCTGGGAATGAACGCGATCACGAGTTCGGGGGAAGCGTCAAGGCCCTGCCAGTAGGCCTTGCTGCCCAGCGCCGTGACATGGTCACGCACCGCCTTCACGTGCGCTTTCATGAAGACAGCACGCTGGGCTCCGTCGACGCCGGTGGCCGTGGCGGGGATCTGGCTGGCCTCCAGGAACGCGGTGAAAGGAACCTTGGCGTCGACGGCGATGTTCTTGCCGCCGGGCAGGTGCACGACCATGTCGGGCCGGCCGGCGCCGGCGTCGGAGTGGATGCTGGACTGCACGTCGAAGTCGACCCGCTCGATGAGCCCGGCCGCCTCCACCACACTGCGCAGCTGGGTCTCGCCCCAGACACCGCGGGTGTTGTTGGCGCGCAGGGCCGAGGCGAGCGACTCGGCGGTGCTGCGCAGGCGCTCCTCGGACTCCGTGGCCGAGCGCAGCTGTTCGGTCAGCTCACCGTGCTGCAGGCTGCGCTGCAGCTCGAGCTCGGCGACCTTCTGCTGCATGTTCGCGAGGCCGTCCTTCACCGGGGCCAGGGCCTGCAGCACCTGGCTCTCTTGCCGGTCACGCTCGGTGCGGGCGGCCTGGTCGTCGTGCTGCCGGTCGACGATGTCCCGGTACTGCCGCTTCTGCTCAGCAATCTGGTCGCGCAGCCCGTCGGCGGTGGCCTGCATCGAGGCGAGTTCCTCCCGCAACAGCGATTGCACGGCGGCCTCCCGGGCGCGGGTCTCGGTCAGCAGCACCTGGTGCCGGGCTTCGAGTACCGCCGGGTTCTCGCCGGTCGGGGTGGCCGACCGACGGCGCTGCAGGAGCAGGGCGCTTCCGAGCGCGCCGAGGACTGCACCGAGAACGAGGCCGAAGAGAAGCGCGAGGAGATCCATGCGGCCAGTCTGACAGCGGCCACCGACACCGCCGGCAGGCCGGGCGCGAGTCGCGGTCGCAGCGCGTCGGGGCATGGTTCGGCCGCATCCGCCTTGGCTCGCGCCCGGTGGCGTAGGCTCGGGCCGCATGGACGACCAGGAGCGCAGACGGCGGGCGACCGAGCAGGAACAGCGCGCCCTCCGCGGGTTGGAGTCGATCTTCATCGGCGGTGACCTGGTCGAAGAGTCCTTGAAACTGTCCAACCAGTTCACCGACCGGCAGACAGGCCGGCTCTCCGCCTGGTTCCGCCGCCTGACCGGTCGGCCCAGGCGCGACTGACGCGCGCTGAGCGCAGCGTGGGTTGGTGCAGCGTGAGTTAGCTCAGTGCCATCGGGCCGTGCGTAGCGCGGTGCTCCTGGGCGGCGACCGGGCCGATCACGCCGACGTTGACGCCGCAGATGCGCGCCAGGTCCTCGATGCTGTCGGCCCCGTGCCGGTCGGCGGCATGGATCATGATGGCGGCGCAGGCCTCCGAGTCGGCCAGGGCGTCGTGGTGCGCGAAGTCCTCGAAACCGGCGGCCATCGCGGCGACCGGCAGCCGGTAGGAGTCGAGGTGGTAGGTCTTGCGGGCCACCTGCAGGCTGCAGACGTACCGGAAGTCGGGCACGTCCATGCCGGTGATCGTGGACGCGGTCTTGATCACGCCCAGGTCGAAGCCGGCATTGTGCGCCACGAGAACGTCCCCGTCGGCGAAGTCGACGAGGTCGGGCAGCTGCTGCGACCAGCTGAGCGCATCCGCCACCTGCTCGGGGTAGATACCGTGGATGCGGATGTTCCACTCCTGAAACAAGTCATGGCCCAGCGGCGGCCGGATGTACCAGCCTATTTTGTCGACGACGACGCCGTCGCGCACCTTCACCAACCCCACGGAGCAGGCCGAGGCAGCCGAAGAGTTGGCGGTTTCGAAATCGATGGCGGTGAAATTGACGGGCACGCCTCATGGTCTCACGCGCTACCGACACCGCCGTGCCGCCCCGCATCCGCCCGGCCGCGCGTGCCGCGAAAACACGCGGCAGAACGACGGTCAAGTTGAGCCGGTACCATTGACTCTCGTGGCTCTTACTATTGCAATCGTCGGACTGCCCAATGTTGGCAAGTCCACCCTCTTCAACGCGCTGACCAAGAACAACGTGCTCGCGGCGAACTACCCGTTCGCCACCATCGAGCCGAACGTCGGCATCGTCAACCTGCCCGACCACCGACTCGCCAAGCTGGCGACGGTCTTCGGCAGCGAGCGGATCCTGCCGGCGCCGGTGTCGTTCGTCGACATCGCCGGCATCGTGCGCGGCGCCAGCGAGGGTGAGGGCCTTGGTAACAAGTTCCTGGCGAACATTCGGGAGGCCGACGCCATCGCGCAGGTCATCCGCGGTTTCGCGGACCCCGACGTGGTGCACGTCGACGGCGCCGTGAACCCGGCCGGCGACATGGAGACCATCAACACGGAGCTGGTTCTGGCCGACATGCAGACGCTGGAAAAGGCGCTCGTGCGGTACGAGAAGGAGACCAAGGGTCGCAAGCTCGACCCGATCGTGCTCAAGACCGCCCTCGAAGCGCAGGCCTTCCTCGACACCGGCAAACCGCTGTCGGCCTCGAAGATCGACGTGGAGCCCATCCGCGAACTCGGCTTGCTCACCACCAAGCCGTTCATCTACGTCTTCAACGTCGACGAGGCCGTGCTGCAGGATGCCGAGAAGCTCGCCGTGCTGGCCGACCTCGTCGCCCCCGCCAACGCCGTGTTCCTCGACGCCAAGCTCGAATCCGAGCTCGCCGAACTAGACGAAGAGGACGCCGCCGAGATGCTGGCGTCCACCGGCCAGGAGGAGAGCGGACTGAACCAGCTCGCCCGCATCGGCTTCGACACCCTGGGCCTGCAGACCTACCTCACTGCGGGACCCAAGGAAACGCGCGCCTGGACCATCCACAAGGGCTGGACCGCGCCGCAGGCCGCCGGAGTCATCCACACCGACTTCCAGAAGGGCTTCATCAAGGCAGAGGTCTTCGGCTTCCAGGACCTCGTCGACGCCGGCTCCGTGGTGGAAGCCCGCGCCAAGGGCAAGGCCCGCATCGAGGGTAAGGAATACGTCATGCAGGACGGCGACGTGGTGGAGTTCCGCTTCAACAACTGAGACAAAATGTAAGGCCATGAGGCCGACCTCGCGAGCCTGTCCGCGGAGATCCGAATCACGCTCGTGGCGCGAGCCCACAGGGCTCGCCGGGAGCCATCACACGGGTGTGCCCCTGTTCCAACCGGGTTGTTGCATGAGGAGGTCGTCGTGCTCGTGCCGGCGGCACTCCTCGATGAAGGCGACGGCAATGACCGGGTCGGCGAGCCACCGGCGGTACTGGTCAGCACTGAGCTCGTAGAACTCCTCGTAGGTCACGGCGCTGCTGTTCACCGGAAACGACGCGTAAGTGCGCCCCGATTCTTCATCGACACCGAGCGAATAGCGGTCCTCGCGGGAGAAGTACTCATCGCGGGGCTTCATCCTGCTCACGACTGAAGGCATCGGTGGTCGAGCTCCGACTGGGTCATTGTAGAAGAATACCGCTTGAGACTGAAGGTGCATCGGTAACTCTGGGAGTCAACATGATCGCTGCAGGAACATTGCCGCACGCGGGTAAGAACGACGGCCCACCGGTGCGCTTGGTGTTGCCGCATCAGCTCTTCCAACAGCATCTGGATGCGCCGGGCGACACCGTCTTCGTGCTCATCGAGCACGACCTGCTCTTCCGCCAATACCGGTTCCACTCGCACAAGCTGGTGCTGCACCGCGCGTCCATGGGCCGCTTCGCGGGGCGTTTGCGCGGGCTGGGCTACGAGGTTGTCGTTCTCCAGAGCGATCCTGGGCGTAGCTCCCACGATCAGCTCGCCGACTTCGTCCGCACCCGCCGGCCAAACCTGGTCGCGTGGTTCGACGTTGTCGATGACTGGCTCGAGCAACACCTGGTCGCCGGTCTCGCCCAGGGCGGGTATCGGATGCGCTCCGCTGACATCCTGGAGACACCGAACTTCCCCACCGACCGTGCGCAGATCGACGACTGGTTCTCCCGCAACGACTCCTGCATGCAGGACTTCTACGAGTGGCAACGCCGCCGGCTCGGCATCCTCCTCGTCGACGGCAATCCCGTCGGCGGCAGGTGGTCGTTCGACACGGAGAACCGCAAGAAGCTGCCGCGCGGGTACACACCGCACTCGGTGGGCCGGTTCGCGCACCATCCGGTGCTCTAGCGCGAGGGAACCTTCGATCTCGATGCCCTGATGGCCGACGCCGATGGGAACGACGACCCGGTGGCTCCCGAGGTGAGCAGCGCGATCGGGTGGGTCCGCGCCGAATTCCCGGACGCCCCGGGCGACCTCAGCTGTTCGCCTGGCCCACGAGCGCGGCCGAAGCCCAGGAACACCTGCGGGAATTCGTGCACGATCGTCTGATCGATTTCGGACCCTTCGAAGACGCCATCTCCACGGAGCATCCGTTCATCAACCACGGTCTGCTCACCGCCGCGCTGAACATCGGCCTGCTCGACCCGAGGGAGGTGCTCCAGGCGGTACTCGACGGTGCCGACGAGAACACACCGCTGGCATCCGTAGAGGGGTTTGTTCGGCAGCTGATCGGCTGGCGGGAGTACATGCGCGCCACCTACCGAACCCAGGGCCGCCAGATGCGCACCGCCAACCGGCTCGACCACCAGAACGCGCTCGGGGACGGCTGGTGGGACGCGACCACCGGCCTGGCGCCCGTGGACATGGTGATCTCCCGTGTACTGGCCACCGGGTAGGCCCATCACATTGAGCGGCTCATGGTGCTCGGCAACGCGATGTCCCTGCTGCGAATCCATCCCGATGCGGTCTACGAGTGGTTCACGGAGATGTTCATCGACGCGTACGACTGGGTGATGGTGCCCAACGTCTACGCGATGAGCCAGTTCGCCGCGGGGCCGAAGATCACCACGAAGCCCTATGTGTCGGGGAGCAACTACCTGCGGAAGATGTCGGACCTTCCGGCGGGAGAATGGGCGGCCGACTGGGACGGTCTGTACTGGACGTTCATCGAGGACCACCGGACGGTGCTGGAACCCAACCCGCGCATGAGATTGGTCCTCTCCCTTCTCGACGACATGGACGCGGACATCCGGGACGGCCATCGGCGCCGCGCCCTGGTACTTCTCGACGTCGGTCGGGGCACGTCGCTGCTCGGGGGGCCTCGAGGGAGGCCCCTGAGGCCCCTGTGCCGGCCTCCCCACGGATGAGCGCGTAGTGGCAAGATCAGGACAGCGACCGGTGCCCTCCGTCACCGGGTTCCACCTGTGGAGGAGAGGACCGAGGCCGGATGCCTGACACCCAGCGCGTCACCCCGGGCAGAGCAGCACGCGTCAATGAGATGCGAATCGTGCTGGAGTGTCCAGGGCCGTCGGCGTTCATCGGTGTGGCGGACGTTGTCGACCAAGCGATGGCAGAGTGGCAGGTGGCACCGCTGGCGACTGGGCAGGACCAGGTCTGGGTAGTGTTCGGGACGGTCGTCGAGCGGGTGGGCACAGCCGACTATGCGCGGGTGGCCCACACCCTGGTGCAACGCATCCTCGACCTGACGGTCGGTCGTCATTTGCCGAAAAGTGCCCCTTGGAACGCATTCACGGGGCACTTTGCGGCGAGTCGAGTCGGCGCGGGCTAGTGGCCGCGGGCGATCCAGGCCGGCAGGTCGGGGGACTCCGCGCCGATCGAGGTCGACTCGCCGTGGCCGGTGTTCACGACGGTCTCGGCCGGCAGGCTGAGCAGCTTCGTCGTGATCGACTCGATGATCGTGGGGAAGTCGCTGTACGAGCGGCCGGTTGCCCCGGGGCCGCCCTGGAACAGGGTGTCGCCGCTGAACAGGGTGCCGAACGTGGGCGCGTAGAAACACACCGAACCGGGGGAATGCCCCGGCGTGTGGATGACCTGGAGTTCGATGCCGGCCACGCTCAGGCTGTCGCCGTGGGCCAGCTCGCGTTGCGGTGCGGCATCCGGGTAGACGACGTCCCAGAGCATCCGGTCGTCCGGGTGCAGGTAGACCGGGGCGTCCGTGGCGGCCGCGACGGCACCGGCGGCGCCGATGTGGTCGTTGTGCGCGTGGGTGCTGAGGATGCCCAGCAGGGTGCGATCGCCGACCGCGTCGAGGATCGCCTCGGCGTTGTGGGCGGCGTCGATCACCACGCATTCGGTGTCATCGCCGACGATCCAGACGTTGTTCTCCAACGCCCAGCTGCCGCCGTCGAGGTCGAAGGTGCCCTCGGTGACGAGGTGCTCGATGCGCGCGCCCATCAGAGCACCACCACCGAACGCAGCACGTCGCCCGAGGCCATCTTGGCGAAGGCCGCCTCGATCTCATCGATGCCGATGCGTTCACTCACGAAATCGGCCAGCGGCAGCCGGCCTTGCAGGTACAGCTCGGTGAGCATCGGAAAGTCCCGCTCTGGGAGGCAGTCGCCGTACCAGGAGCTCTTGAGCGAACCGCCGCGGCCGAAGACATCCGCGAGGGGAATCTCTAGCTTCATGTCGGGCGTCGGCACGCCGACGAGCACCACGGTGCCGGCCAGGTCGCGGGCGTAGAACGCCTGCCGCCAGGTCTCGGGGCGGCCGACGGCGTCGATGACGACATCCGCGCCGAACCCACCGGTGAGGGCCTGCACCGCGGCGACGACGCCGTCTTCGTCGAGGCCGGACGAATCGATGGTGTGTGTGGCGCCGAACTCGGAGGCCTTGGCGAGCTTCTTGGCGTCCCGGTCGATCGCGATGATCGTGCTCGCGCCGGCGAGCGTGGAACCCACCACCGCGGCGTCGCCCACGCCGCCGCAGCCGATCACGGCCACGGAGTTCCCGGGGGAGACGTTGCCGGTGTTCATGGCGGCGCCGATACCGGCCATGATGCCGCAGCCGAGCAGGCCGACGGCTGCGGGGTCGGCCTCCGGGTTCACCTTGGTGCACTGGCGTTCGTGCACAAGGGTCTTCTCGGCGAATGCGCCGATCCCCAGAGCCGGGCTCAATTCGGTGCCGTCGACCAGGGTCATCTTCTGGGTGGCGTTGAAGGTATTGAAGCAGTACCAGGGCTCGGCCCGGGTACAGGCCCGGCAGTCACCGCAGACGGCGCGCCAGTTGAGCACCACGAAGTCGCCGACGGCCACATGGGTCACGCCGTGGCCGATCACGCTCACCCGGCCGGCCGCCTCATGCCCGAGCAGGAACGGGAAGTCGTCGTTGATGCCCCCTTCCTTGTAGTGGAAGTCGGTGTGACAGACACCGCAGGTTTCGATGTCGACGACGACCTCGCCGAAACCGGGGTCGGGGATGACGATGTCGGTGAGCTCCACGGGAGCTCCCTTCGAGCGGGCGATCGCGCCGTGAACGGTGATGGGCATGGAGCTCCTCGTGGGTGGCCGGGCAGCCGGTGTCGGCAGGCTTCCAACCTATCGAAGCATGCTGACCGGCCGCTAGCCAGCCTGGCTCAGCGGTCGGCCCGGGACCAGGCCAGCAGCTTGTCGACCGGCCAGGTGGTGACGATGCGATCGGCGGGCACCCCGGCCGCCTGGGCGCGTTCGGCGCCGTAGGCCAGGAAGTCCAGGTGCCCGGGGGCGTGCGCGTCGGTGTCGATGCTGAACAGGCAGCCCGCGGCGAGGGCGACCCGGATGAGGTCGTCCGGCGGGTCCTGGCGCTCTGGCCGGGAGTTGATCTCGACCGCCACATCGTTCTCTGCGCAGGCGGCGAACACCTGGTCGGCGTCGAAGGTCGACGGTGGGCGGGTGCCCCGAGTGCCGCTGACGAGCCGGCCGGTGCAGTGGCCAAGCACGTTGGTGTGCGGGTCACGCACCCCGGCGAGCATTCGCTGGGTCATGCTCAGCGTGTCGGCGCGCAGCTTGGAATGCACGCTGGCGACGACGATGTCCAGCCGAGAGAGCAGCTCCGGCGTCTGGTCCAGCCGGCCGTCTTCGAGGATGTCGACTTCGATGCCGGTGAGCACTCGCACTCCCGTCGCGGCGGCCGGGTCGCTCAGGCTAGCGAGGACGTCGAGTTGTTCCGCCAACCGGTCGCCGCTGAGCCCGTTTGCGATCGTCAGGCTGGGGGAGTGGTCGGTGAGCGCCTGGTACTCCCGGCCCAGCGTGCGGGCGGCGGCCATCATCAGCTCGATCGACGTGCTGCCGTCGGACCAGTCGCTGTGCGCGTGCAGGTCGCCGCGAAGCTGGGCGCGCAACTCGTGACCGCCGCTGGTCAGCGGTTCGGTGCCGCGCTGGCGCAGGTTCTCGAGGTAGTCAGGCACCACCCCGGCCACGGCCTGCCCGATCACCTCGGCGGAGCGGCCGCCGATGCCCTTCAGACTAGTCAGCCGTTTCGTGCGCGCCCGCTCGGCGACGTCCGCGGCCGGCAGGTCTTGGATGATGCCAGCCGCTTTGCGGAAGGCCTGCACCTTGAAAGCGGGCGCCAGTGCACGCTCTAACCAGAAGGCGATCTCATTGAGGGCGTCGACGGCATCCATGCAGACATCATCGGCCCGAAGCGGCGGTTGTCGCGAGCCCCGGAATGCGCGCCACGGTCAGGCGACCTCGAAATGGGCGACGATGAGCTCCCGGTCAAGCAGGAACCGGTCGTCTTCGGGGTAGAAGACCGCCAGTTCGATGTCTTCGCCGGCGAAGGATTCGATGTGCGCGTAGGAACGCCAGAAGGACACCGTGCGCACCTCGCAGCGGCCGTCGGGCAGGTCCCGGAACACGATCAACGCGCCCAGGTTCCCTGAGGTCGAGCGGTAGTCCGCCAAGCCGGTGCGCTCCATGTACGCGGCATACTCGGCACGGGATTTCGGCGCGATCCAGCCGGTCCAGCTGCGCATCACGCTTCCTGCGGGTACGTCCAACATGGTGTCCTCTTTCCGTCCGGCGGAGCCGTGTTGTCATGCTGGCATCGTCCCGCCGCGCTGCCAACGGTAGGGAACACCCCCCAAAGTGCCGGTCGGGGGCTGGATGCGGTTTTCGCGGGGCAGTTCCATACTGGGGGCGTGACGAGCGCGGTTGTATCTGGCGGGCCGCGCTCGGGCTGTTCGTCCGGCGGCGTCGATGCGCAGCCAGGGCATGTCGAGCGGCCTACGGACACGGCGGGGCCGGCGGTGGCGGGACGGTGGCAGAATGGCCCGATGACACTGCATCTCACCGGCGATGACGCCGCGGACACCCTGCTCAGCGAAGACCCTTTCGCGCTTCTGCTCGGGATGCTGCTCGATCAGCAGATCGCGATGGAGGCCGCGTTCGCCGGCCCGGCCAAGATCCGCCACCGGATCGGCACCCTGGACGCGAAGACCCTCGCCGAGTACGAACCGGACGCCTTCGTGGAGGTGTTCCGGCAGACGCCAGCGGTGCACAGGTTCCCCGGTTCGATGGCCGGCCGGGTGCAGACCCTCGCCGGTGTCGTCGCCGAGGACTGGAACGGCGACGCGGCGTCGATCTGGACCGCCGACGATCCCGACGGCGCCGAGGTGTTGCGCCGACTCAAAGCCCTGCCCGGGTTCGGGGAACAGAAGGCGAAAATCTTCCTGGCCCTGCTCGGCAAGCGGCTGGGCCTGACGGCGGCCGGCTGGCGGGAAGCATCCGCCCCCTACGGCGAGGAAGGCTCGCTCAAGTCGGTGGCCGACATCGTCGACCCGGAGTCGCTCGCGAAGGTGCGCGAGAGCAAGCGCGCGGTCAAGGCCGCCGCCAAGGAGGCTGCCAAGAAGTAGCGTCCCGACGGGTTCCAGCCCGTAGCCGGGCACCTGTCGCGGGTTTAGCATGGTCGCGTTCGCACCACCGACATGTGCGGAGGAGTTCATCATGGACGCAGACGACAAGAACACCACCCCGGCGGATTCACTGCACGAGGTGGCGGGCATCCAGAAATACGCGATGCAGGTGGGCCAGGTGGCCGACGCGCTGTCGAAGGGCGATGCGCTCACCGCACGCCTGATCGACGCCGTGCACGGCGGCGACAGCCAGGCGGTGCAGAAGGTGTTCGCCGAGGTCGGTGTCGACACCCAGGTGACTTTGAAAACGGTGGACGCCAGCGATACGGCGGGCCCGCAACCCGACCAGCAGGGCACGGCCGTCGCGCGCGCTCAGGCACCGAAGGTGCGCACCGTAACGGTGACCATTGGAATCGGACCGATCTCCATCTCGGTCACGGTCACCAAGAAGTCCTCCTGACCGCCCGCTCGAGCGTCCACCGGCCGACGCGCCGGAGGGCCCGGAGCGCGGGAGAATGGAGGCAGCCAGGTGGCAGGGAGTCACCGGTCGAGGAGCGTGCAAGTGGGACCCCGTTTCAGCGAGCAGGCGTTCGATTTTCTCGAGGAGCTCGAGCATCGCAACAACCGCGAGTGGTTTCAGGAACACAAGCCCGTCTACGAGTCGGAGCTGAAGGCTCCGATGCTTGAGGTGATCGACGCGATCAATGTCCAGTTGGCTGACATCGCGCCCGACTACCGGCGACCGGCCCCCAAGGCCATGCTGCGGATCTATCGCGACGTGCGGTTCTCCAACGACAAGACTCCGTACAAGACGCACCTCGCCGCTAGCTGGCCCCGGCAGGGGCTCGAGAAGTCCGGCGGCGCCGGGTTCTTCCTGCAGGTGGGGGTGCACGGTGTGATGGTGGCCGGCGGCGCGTATTCGCCGGGGCCGGACCAGCTGCGGGCGATCCGCGAGCACCTCCTGGAGCACCACGAGCAGATGCGCGCCGTGCTCGCCGACGCGACCCTTGCGCGGCTCGCCGAGCCTTTCGAGGGCCGACCCTTGCTTCGCACACCCCGCGGTTTTCCCCCGGAGCACCCGGCCGCCGACCTGTTGCGAGTGCGCAGCTGGGCCCAGTTCGCACGGCTGCCCGGCGACGCCGCCCTCCGGGAGGACTTCGTCGACGTCGTGATGGAACGGTTCCAGGCGCTCGCCGCGTTCGTCGACCGGCTCAATGTGATCCTGGTCGACGCCACCCCGCTGGCGCTGGAGAACGCCACCGGCCGACGCCGGGCAGCGGGCAGCCGGCCCTGACGCGTAACGCCCGGCGGCCCTGACGCGGAGCGCTATGCCCTTTGTCGGGCAGGATGCGCCAGAATGGGGTCGAAGAGCGGGCGCGGCCGAAGCGGTCCAACGGTCCCTCGAAGGAGCAGCCCGTGAACGATCCTCGAGCCAAGATGGAAGGCAATCGCCTTCTCGGACTGGGAGCTCCGCAATTGGACTGGACGAAGGCACCCGGCCGGGTCCCTGGCTTCTGGGTGGCGCTGCTCGGCCTGGTCGTGGCCGTCGTATTCCCGGTGCCGGCACTCCTGGTCGGGGGCGTCGGCCTCGCCTTCACGCTGCAGGCCCGCCGGGTCATTCCCGCCGGGGCCGTCGGCAGCGGTCTCACCCTCGCCGCCCTGGCCCTTGCCGGGGCGACGCTGGCCGTGGTGGTGCTGCAAATCGTGCTCTCCATGGTGTTATAGCAGTCCTCCTGCCGGCCCTGCTCGACGCCCTGAACGCTTCCACCGCGGAGTGCTCGAAGTAGGTGCTCACCGCCCCTTTCCAGCCCGGCCAAGGGGGAGTTTCATGGGGTCATGACAGCTGGAACGGAACCGTCGACCCGCTGGGCCACCATCCAGAAAGACCCGGCTTCCCTTCCGGTGCCGCCCAACCTTGTCGACTATGCCAAGGCCTATGCCGAATTCGATTGGGAGAAGGCTCGGGAGGCCATTTCGGGGCTGCCTGGCGGCAACGGCCTCAACATTTCGCACGAAGCCGTCGACAGGCACGCCAGCGGTGCGCGCGGCGGCCGCGAGGCCCTGCGGTTCGTGCTGGCCGACGACAGCATCCAATCGATGAGTTTCGAGGACCTCGCCGATCAAGTCAGCCGGTTCGCCAGCGTGCTGCGGCGCCTCGGGCTGGAGCGGGAGGACCGAGTCTTCTCCCTGCTCGGGCGCGTGCCGGAGCAATACGTGGCCGCGTTCGGCACCTTGAAGAACGGTAACGTGTTCTGCCCGCTCTATGACGCGTTCGGCCCTGAGCCGGTGCGCCAACGCCTCGCGATCGGCTCGGGGCGGGTGCTGGTCACCACCCGGGCGCTGTACCTGGAACACGTCGCCCCGGTGCGGCTGAGGCTGCCGGAACTCGTGTTCGTGCTCCTCACCGACACCCGCGGTGAGCCCGAACCGGGCACCCTCGACCTGGCGGCGCTGCTGGCCGAGGTGCAGGAATTCGGGGTCACCGTCGTCACGCAGCGCGAAGACATGGCCGTGCTGCACTTCCCCAGCGGCACGAGCGGGGCCCCAAAGGGGGCGATCCACGTGCACGACGCCGTCACGTCGTACTAGGTGAGCGCGCTGTACGCCCTTGACCTGCACGCCGACGACGTGTTCTGGTGCACGGCGGACCCCGGCTGGGTCACGGGGATGTCGTACGGGGTGTTCGCGCCGCTCGTGCACGGCATCACGGCCATCGTCGACGAGGGTGAGATCAGCGCCGAACGTTGGTACCGCATCCTCGCCGAGCAGAAAGTGTCCGTCTGGTACACCACGCCGACCGAGCTGCGGATGCTGATGATGGCCGGTGCGGACGTCACTGCCGGCCACGATTTCTCGGCCCTGCGCTTCGTGGCGAGTGTGGGCGAGCCGCTCGAACCCGAACTCGTGCTCTGGGGCCAGGAGGTCTTCGGCCAGCCCGTGCACGACAACTGGTGGCAGACCGAGACCGGCGCGATCATGATCGCCAACCTCGCCGGCGTGCCGATCAAACCGGGGTCGATGGGGCTGCCGCTGCCGGGGGTCGAGGCTGCCCTCGTGGCCCGCGGAGACGCTGGTGCACCGCTGGTGCGGGACGGTGAGACGGTTCTGATCAGCGAGCCCGACACGGTGGGGGAACTGGCCCTCCGCTCCGGCTGGCCGTCGATGTTCCGCGGTTATGTGCACGACGAGAAACGGTACGCGGCCTGTTTCAGCGGCGAGTGGTACCTCACCGGCGACCTGGCCAAGCGGGACACGGATGGCTACTACTGGTTCGTGGGCCGGGTGGACGACGTGATCATCTCGTCCGGCCACCTGATCAGCCCGTTCGAGGTGGAGAGTTCCCTGGCGGAGCATTCGGCCGTTGCCGATGCCGCTGTGATCGGCGCGCCGGATCCGGTGGCCGGCGAGGTGGTGAAGGCGTACGTGCAATTGCGGGACGGTGTCACCCCGATCGCTGCCCTGCGTCAGGACATCCTGGACTTCGCCGACACCCGGCTCGGCGCCGCAGTGGCCCCGGAGGCGCTCGAGTTCATCGACGACCTGCCGAAGTCCCAGAACGGCAAGATCCTGCGCCGGGTGCTCAAGTCCAGGGATCTCGGGCTGCCGATGGGGACACCACCACGGTGGACGAGGGCGGCTGAGGTGCCACCGGGGAGCGCCTGAAGACGACGCGCCGCTGCACCTGGAAACCGACCAGGTAGAGCGTGGCATCCGTCAGGAGCTTGGCGGCCAGAAGCGGCACACCGAGCCGGGTGAGCAGGCTCAAACCCGCATAACTTGCGGCCAACAGCGCCACGGCCAGCCCGGCATACGCCGCAGCCTCACGCCGGACGCGATGAGGTCGGGTGCCGGCGAAGACCAGCGTGCGGTTGAGCAGGAAGTTCACCGAGGCACTCAGCAGCCGGGCGGCGACGACGCTGGCGCCCAGCACGCCGGTGACGGCCACGAACGCCTGCAGGGCCAGCAGATCGATCAGGAAGGAGCCGAAGGACACGGCCCCATAGACCAGCAGCGGCCGCATCACCCGGAGGGAGTCGACCACCGGCCGGAAATGCGACGACGCATTGCCATGCAGGTAGACGGTCTCGATGTCGACCTCCTCGATGCGCCGACCGACCCTCGACGCCTCGAGCAGGGTGTTCAGTTCGTATTCGAACCGGTTCCCGTCGACACCGACGAGTCCCGCGAGCAGGCTGGCCGGGTAGCCGCGCAGGCCTGTCTGGGTGTCGCGGAGGCTGACCGTCGTGGAGAAACGGAAGGCCTGCCTGGCCAGCGTGTTTCCTACCCGGCTGCGCAGCGGCACCGTGCCGGTGAAGCGGCGGGCGCCCAGGACGACCGGGGCATCGGCCCGGCCGGCGTGCTGCCGCACCCGGTCGGCCACCCGCACGATGTCGCGCACCCGGTGCTGACCGTCGCTGTCGGCGCAGACCACGGCTGCCCCGGGGTACCGGCTGAGGATGTGGCGGAAGCCGGCCTTGAGTGAACAGCCCTTGCCGAGGTTGACCGGGTGCCCGATGACCTCGGCGCCCAGGGCGCGCACGGCATCGAACACCGGCCGGTAGTCCGCACCGCTGCCGTCGTCGACCACCAGGACAGGGAACGGTTCGGCGCCGGCGCGCAGGTCGGCAACGAGGGACACGAGGCGGGCATCCGGTTCGAAGGCGGGGATCAGGATGATCATGCGCCGGCTCACCCTTGAATGTAGAGGATGTCGGAGGTGCCGCGCTCGCTGCCGGTGCCGAGCGGATCGTTGACCAGGGAACCGTTGAAGTACATCGTCGACGAGCCGCCGCCGTCGAGGTTGTAGGCGGTGGTCGCGCCCAGGCCCTGCATGATCCCGGCCAGACCGGGGAGGGTGACGCCGGCGCTGTAACCGGGGCTGCGCCCGTCGACGACCACGAAGACCAGGTGGTTGTCGTCGATGACGCCGATCGCGGTGCGTGGCTGGTCGCCCTGGATCGAGTGGTTGCCCACATTGGTGTCGATCTCGACGTCTTCGATGCCGTCGACGACGGCGCCGTCCTCGACGATCGCCGGCCCGAACGAGACGGTGTTCCAGACGCCGTCGGCGAGGAGTTCGTCGGCCGAGGTCGTGGTCTCGTCGTACACCTGCACCGATCCGTCCAGGTAGAAGGCGAGGCCCTGCCTGGCACCTTCGTCGCGGTAGACGACGCCGTTGCGGATGACGATGCCCGTGTCCCGGAAGCCGTAATAGTCGCCGTTGATGGCGAAGATCGCGTCGTTGTCTGCGGCGATGGCAGAGGTGGTTTCGGTGATGTTCTCCCCGAAGGCGTTCTTGGCGAACGCCGAGCGCAGGGCCGTGGCGTCGGTGAGGGTGACGTCGGCCACGTAGTAGGTGACCGTCTCGTCGCCGGTGCCGGTGACGACGGTGGAAATCGACACGTCCGCGTCGTCGGAGTCGTAGCCGGTGTCCGTGACCGTGGTTTCGTCCGTGCTGTCGGTGCTGCCGTCGGCGGTGTCGTCGTCGGTGGCGGTGACCGACGAATTCTCGGCCTCGTAGGCGTCGACATCCGTGATCTCGGCGTGCTCGATGACGAATCGGTCGAGCGCCCAGGTGGTGCTGCCGCCCAGCGCCAGGGTGAGTGCCAAAGCCGAGCTGATGATCACCCGGCGTCGGGTGCGTCGGGGTTTTCCGGTGGAGGTGGGTCGCATTCCTCCTGTTTAGGCGGCGTTTCTATGCGCCCGCACTGGCGTGCCTAAGCGGCGGCTATCGGGGGACTGACGGTCTGCTGACCCCGGCCCTTGGACGGGGATCTGGACGGTCGCCACCCGGAAGGCACGGTCGGTCATCGCCAGCACCGCGCGCGCAACCGGCATCCGTTCGCGTTCGTGGCTGCGCAGCAGGGCGGGGACGGCCTCGCCGTGGCAGACGAGGGCGAGCTTCCAGCCGAGGTTCACGGCATCCTGGATGCCGGTGTTCATGCCCTGGGCGCCGGCCGGGCTGTGGATATGCGCCGCGTCGCCGGCAAGGAACACCCGGCCGCGCCGGAACGCCTCGGCCAGGCGGCTGCTGACGGTGAACTCCGTGAGCCAGGCGGGGTGGTGCACCACGATGTGCTCCCGAGTGTGGCTGGCGACGGCGGCCTGCACGACGGGCAGGGTGACGGGTCCGCGGGGCGCAGACCGTGGCAGAGTCACGATCAGCCGCCAGCTGGCGGGGGTGCCGAGCGGGAACAGGAACATCGGGCCGGTCCTGGCGAGGAAGACGTGCACCCTGCCTCGTTCCAGACCGTCCGCCTCTACGTCGGCCAGCAGGAATCGTTGCGGGAAGGACCGGCCGGCGAAGTCGATTCCCGCCAGGCGTCGGGTCGCGCTGTGGGCGCCGTCACACCCCACAACGAAGCGGGCGCGCACGACCCGGGGCGGCACGCCGGGCGACTCGAGGGTGGCCGTGACGCCGGCGGCGTCCTGCTCGAGGCCGGTCAGCCGGTGGCGGCGGACCCGCTCGGATGGAGTAGCAGGGTTCCCGTCGGGTCGCCGGCGGCGACCAGGTCGTCCGCGAGCCCGTTGCGGGCGAGCACTTCGAGGGTGCGCGCCTGGATGGCCAGCGCCCGGGACTCGTGCACGGCATCCGGGGCGCTGTCGACGAGCCACGCGCCCACGCCGAGGGTGTGCAGTTCCCTGGCCAGGGTAAGCCCGGTGGGTCCGGCGCCGACGATCAGGACGTCGGTGTCGAAGCCCGCAGGTCCAGGCGCCCTGGCCACGGTCTTACCGCGGACCCGGTTCCGTCGCCGACTCCGCCGCTGGTGATGGTGCTGCGCGGAACTCGGTTTCCTTGACGAGAGACGTCCGGTGCGATCCCCGGTGCGCCAGGCGCCGACCTGCTCGCCGAGGTGGAATCGGCCGGAACGCAGCAGGGTTCCGTCGGTCCGGAACCGATCCCACTGTCCGTGCAATGCGCCATCCAACTCCAGCCCGCTTGCCTTCATCGAGCCGTCCGAGAACCTGTCGTGCCGAGGGATGGGTGTGCCGACCGGAGCGGGGTCAGGGGCGGCCGCGTGGGCGGGCAGAGAGTCTGGCATGTCCCCATGCTGCCCCGGAATGGTGCCACGTTCTAGGGTATGGGTGGTCGGGTGCGCTCAGGCGTCCGGACCCAGGCCGTCGGGACCGAACTCGTCTGGACCGAGTTGGTCTGGACCGAGCTCGTCTGGGTCCAGGTCGTCAGACTGGTCGGGGCTCGGCAGCCGGTACGCGTCGGCGGCGGTTTCGGTGTGGTCGAAGATCGAGCGCAGCAGCCCGGCCATGGTGGTGGAGCGCAGCATCGCCACCTGGTCGAGCGGGCCCACCGGGGCGATGCCGGCCAACTGCCAGGCGGACTCCACCGGATCTTCCGACAGGGCGACATCCGCTGCCCAAGCGTCATCGGTGAATTCGCTGGCAAGGGCAAGGGTGCGGCGCACGGTCTGCTCGGCGAGGACCCGCAGGGGCGTCAGGGCGTCGTCCCAGACCAGGGCCGGTAGCTCCCGCACCACCGCCTGCGGGTAAGGGGCGTCATCGCTCCACTCCACCACCTCGATGCGCCGGTCGCCCTGGGCGACGAGACCCACGAAACCCTCGGGCGCCACCAGCTCTATAACCTGGGCGACGGTGCCGGTGCTGAACGGATGCTCACCGCCGCCGACCTCCTGGCCGCGTTCGATCAGCACCACCCCGAACTCGGCGGGTTCAGACTCGAGGATGCGCGCGAGCATCATCAGGTATCGCTGCTCGAAGACCCGCAGCTGCAGCGGCATATGCGGGAACAGGACCGAACCGAGCGGGAACATCGGCAAGCCGATGGTGCCGGCCTCCGCGCGCGCGCCAGACGACAGGTCCGGGGTTCCGGGCTCGTCGGGCGGGTTCGCGTGGTTCGACATGTCCCCAGCGAAGCACCTTCCAGCCCGAATTCCAAGCGTCACGACCGGTGCCCGGCTACAACTGTTCCCGTTTCGGACAATTGTGACCGGCACACCGGGACCAGTTGTCCGGAGGGGTAACAGTTGCCGTGCGGAAGGCGCTCAGGCCTGGTCGACGTGGATCGGCGGCAGCCGGCCGGCCCAGGGCATCGCCTGCTCCAGCTGGGCGGCCGGCCACCTGCAGCAGCAGGTCGTCGCGGCCGTAGGCTGCCACCAGTTGCACCCCGACGGGCAGGCCCTCGCGGCTCGGGCCGAGCGGGAGGCTTATCGCGGGGTGCCCGGAGATGTTGAACGGCGCGGTGAACGGTCCGAACTCGAGGATGCGCCCGATCCACGAGCGGGCGGTGTGGCCGGGGGCGTTGTAGTCCAGGGTGCCGTGGCGGGGCGGCAGCTGCGCCAAAGTCGGGGTCACCAACAGGTTGTACCGGCCAAGGAAGACACCGATCGAGCGGGTCACCCGGTGCTGGGCGTCGATCGCGGCGGCTACATCCAGGGCGCTGGCGTTCGCGGTTTCCGCGAGCACTGCCCGGGAGACGGCCTCGAGGCGAGTTGGGTCGGGCCGTCGGGGCGCCCGCAGCAGGGCGGTGCCGGTGGCGAACACGCCCAGCATCTCGGCTTCGAGGATGTCCTCCGGATCAAGTACCGGCGCGTCCTCAAGCACCGCATGCCCGATCCACTCCAAGGTGCGGGCAACGGCCTCGGCGGCGGCGGCCATCTGAGCATCCACGGGAACTCCGGACCAGGCTCTGCGCATCAGCGCGACGCGCAGCCGGCCCGGGTCCTGCTGGATCGTGCGGGCGAAGCTCGTGGCCGGGGCCGGCAGGGTGTACTTCTCGCCGACGCTGGGGGCGCCGACGGCGTCGAGCAGGTGTGCGGCATCCCGCACACTGCGGGTGAGAGCGAATTCACCGATGAGCCCGAACGCGGCCTCACCGGCCAGCGGACCGTTCGGGGTGCGACCGCGGCTCGGTTTGAGGCCGACCAGGCCGCAGCACGCTGCCGGCACCCGGATGGAGCCGGCCGCGTCGTTGGCGTGGGCGAGGGGCACGGCGCCGGCGGCGACCAGGGCGGCCGCGCCTCCGCTGGACCCGCCGACCCCTCGGCCGAGGTCCCACGGGTTGCGGGTGGGGCCGGTGCGAACGGGTTCGGTCGCAAAGTTCAGACCGAATTCCGGGGCCGTGCTTTGGCCGATCGCCACCAGTCCGGCCGCCCGGAACCGCACCATCATCTCGTGGTCGACCTCGGCGGCCACGCCCTGGATGCTGCGGCTGCCGAGCGCGAAGCGCACCCCCTGGGCGAACGGGCCGCTGTCCTTGATCAGGAAGGGCACGCCGGCCAACGATCCCTGCGAACCCGGGCCGCAGCGTCAGTCGAGCCGTTTGGCAAGCACCCGCACGTCGGCATCCGTGTAGCCCAGCCGATCGTAGAAGCCGGAAACGGCGGCGTTGGTCTCCCGCACCATAAGCTGCACCTTAACGGCTCCGCGCTCCACGAGCCAGGCTTCGGCCGCCTGCATCAGCGTGCGGCCGAGGCCCGAACCGCGTTCGGTCAGGGCGACAGCCAGGTAGTACACCCAGCCACGATGTCCGTCGTGCCCCACCATCACCGTGCCGACGAGCCGGTTGTCGATGACGGCTCCGAGCACGGTCGACGTCGGGGTGTCGAGCGCGCGTTGCAGGTCGGCGGCCGGGGGATTCCACGGCCGGGTCAGGCCGGCCTCTTCCCACAGCGCGATGACGGCCGGGAAGGCGGCGGGGGAGATCTCCTCGATGTTCATCGGTCCATTCTGTCGGAGGCACATCGTTGGCCGGGTGCGCGGGTGCTGACGAGCACGGCGCCGCCGGGCACTGGCATGCTGGATGCATGACTGAGACTGTCTTCGATCTGCCCGGCGGCCCGTTCACCCTGCGCCCGGCTGCCTCGACGGATGTGGCCGCCATCGTCAGTCTCCTCGCCGACGATCAGCTGAGAAGCGCCGAGGAATCCGTCGCGCCGGAAGACCTGGCGCCGTACCTCGCCGCGTTCACCGCCATCGACGGCGACCCGGCGCACCTGCTCGTCGTGGCCGAGGACCCGGCCGGGCGCGTGGTGGGAACGCAACAGCTGACGGTGTTGCCCGGCCTCGCCCGGTCGGGGGCCACCCGCCTGCAGATCGAGGCGGTGCGGGTGAGTGCCGACGTCCGCGGCAACGGACTCGGCGGAGAGATGATCGCCTGGGCGGTGGAGTATGGGCGCAGCCGGGGTTGCCGCCTCGTGCAACTGACGTCAGACGCGTCCCGTCTGGACGCCCACAGGTTTTACGAGCGCCTGGGTTTCACCTCTTCCCACGTGGGATTCAAGCTTCTCTTGTAGCAGTCCCGGTGAAGAGGATTGCGTCCGTTCGTTCGTTCACAGGTCATTAGAACGGCGGGTTTTCGGGCACCGGTGGCGAGGGGTGGCGTGGGGGCTGGTGCCGGGGCATCAGGTAGCTGTCGTCCGCGGGCCGCTTCGGGGTTGTCGGTCCCACGGTCGGCGGTTGGGGCCGGGGTGGGCCGATCGGGTTGGCCGGGTCGGTGCGGTAGGTGCGCTTGCCCGGTGAGGTCCAGACCAAAACTCCGCCGGGTTCTTGGG
>NZ_JAODBG010000069.1 GCF_025463825.1 Cryobacterium sp. | reverse complement strand
CTCCCACACGTGCCCATCGCAACTCCAAAACCTCGGCTTGTTGGACCATGGGCACACGTCCCATGGGGTCACGGACCCGTTATGCGTTATCGACCACATCGCAGCGACGAGGGGGAATGTCTCCGCTAGAGATGGCCGATTTCTCCATGTATTACGGCGAACGTCGACGTTCACAGCTACACGTTGGAAATGCGGCAGGATGATGCCCGTTGACCGATGGCTTCGTTCGCGTCGCCGCACAATGGCCGCTCCACGCCTGTCACGCCAGCGATTTCACTCGGCTGAGTCTCGGCCAACGATCGGGGATACCCCCGACTCACCGCATGTCGCCGTGCGGCTGCCCCAACACTCCCGTCTCTGTTCGAACTGGTCACAAGGAACTCCTCCGGTATGTGTGAATTTGAAGGTTGACCGTCATGCGGCTGCACCTGCAAGGCATTCTCATGGGAGAACGGACGCTATTACGTACCACCGACATTGACCCTGGGACGCGCGGCGAAGCGGCGTATGTACATGCGCCGCTACCGAAACATCGTCCTGTGACTAAACGCATCTTCTAACTATCCCGATGCCATATTTGCGGGGCAGGGTGACTCGTGTGGCCGCGTTCCTGCCGAATTTGGGTTGCGTCGGCAAAAGCTGCAAGATGCGCTCGGGCTCTGCGTGGTTTATTGCCCAGCCGTCAAGCTGCGCCACCTGGTCGCAAAGGGGGGCAGCATGACGCAAGACGAGTTCCGTTACTACCTTGAAAACCCGCCGGTAAGGCCACCGATCGCGCTCCAAGACTGACGCTCAATCCGCCAGCCCGCACCCCGAGGGCGCCGACGCCCTGGCTCGTTATGTTTTTGATCACGTCCCCGTTTATGGAAGGCTCGAGGCACCGTCGACTCCGAGAACTCCTTCGGCGCCATGATCCGGACGGCGTGCCTGTGCACGGTTTCCATTGAGGGTGGCGGGTCTACGACCTCTGTCACCCGGTTGGAATAGGTCGGCCGTTTCTGCCCGCCGCACCGGATTCTCCGGGACCTCACCGACCGACTCCGTCGAGCGCGATCCGCGGCTCTCCCAGTGCCGTCGGACCTCCCTGCACGCCGTCGACTCGCTGTTTGATCGACTGACAGACAGCTGACCGTTCTAGACTCAAAGGAGTTGCACCATTACCACCTGACCCCCGTATAGGGGTGTTTCGGTCGCCTATTGTGGCTGTGGTTGTGACACGTTCGCCCCAAGGCGACAAATGGTTTGGGGAATTGCCAGATCAAAGCGCGTAAACTGAGTAAATTGGAGCGAGCAAGTGGCAGATTCAACGTTCGACATCGTCAGCAAGGTCGACCCCATGGAGGTCGACAACGCGCTCAACCAGGCTCACAAAGAGGTGGCGCAGCGCTACGACTTCAAGAACGTCGGCGCATCGATCGAGATGAGCGGCGAGAAGGTGCTCATGAAGGCGAACACCGAGGAGCGCGTCAAGGCGATTCTCGAGGTGTTCGAGTCCAAGCTGATCAAGCGGGGTATCTCGCTGCGCAGCCTCGACGCCGGCGACCCGTACCCGTCGGGCAAGGAGTACCGCATCGAGGCCAGCATGAAGGCGGGCATCGACCAGGAGAACGCGAAGAAGATCAACAAGATCATCCGCGATGAGGGCCCCAAGGGCGTCAAGAGCCAGATCCAGGGCGACGAGCTCCGAGTCTCCTCCAAGAGCCGCGACGACCTGCAGTCCACGATGGCCCTCCTCAAGGGCAAGGACCTGGACGTGGCCCTCCAGTTCGTGAACTTCCGCTAGCTCCCTCGCGCGTAGGCGCGCAACCACCGGGTGAGAGATGCGTAGGCCGCGTTGCGCGGAGCCTCGGCCGACAGGATGACGTCATGCAGGGCGCCCTCGATGCGGGCCACCGTCACGGTGGAAACGAGCCGGACAGCCGCGCGGGCGATGTCGTCCACGACCAGCACACTGCCGAACTGCCTCATCTGGTCGCTCCAGCGCGGCAGGATGGTGGACCTGGCCGAAAGCAGCGTGAGGATCGGCACGCCGATGCCCAACCCGGCCGCCACCGCGGCGTGGCCCGCGAGCACGGCACTCAGCCACGCCCGGTGCGCCGGAAAACCGCGCGCCGGACGCCAGCGCGACTCGTAGGACCATTCGCCACCAAGCTCGGCCGAGACCGATCGACTGTAGAAGCCCAGTCGACCTGCGGCAGGGTTCCCAGCGGCTGCACGCGGGTGCCCACCTGCACCAGCGGCGAAATGAAGGCCCGCCCGGCCCCGCCGGTCTGAAACTCCAGCCACGGGCTGTTCAGCACGAGGGCGCCGGCGCGACGACCGGCCGGCGTCCACGCCGTGGCCCATCGCGGTGAGGGCGGCCTCGATATCGGCATCGTAGGTGGCCAGGTCGGCCACGTAGCCGGGGGTCTGATGATCACGCAGGCTGCGTCCGTACTTGCGTAGGTCGAGGGCGTGGAAGCGGGCGCCGAGACTGTGCCAATGCTCAGCGAGGCCGGTCTGGAAGAAGTAGTCCGACCAGCCGTGCAGATACAGCACGTCGGTGCCGTGCGCGGGGGCGAACGGCGGCACCGGGTGGGTCGGCGGCGGCCAGTAGCGCACCAGCGTGGCGACGACCTTTCCCTCGTTGTCCTCGCCCAGCCGGAGTGTGGCCGCCTGATACCCGCTGCCCAGCAGATCCTCCTGCCAGACAACGTCGCTCATGACCCCACCCTAGAGCGCGACGTGCGTTAGATCTGGGCGGGAACCTGGGCTCGGGAGACCTCGACCATTTCGTGGCGGGGAACGACCTTGACGCGGATGCGACCCTGCTCGGCGCCGAGACCGAGTTCGTGCTGGTCGAGGCGGTGCCAGCCGTCGAGGTTGGTGTAGGCCACGCCGCGAGACTCGAGCAGCTCCACGATGCTCTGCTCTGCGGGCGCCTCCGGGCGCCACCAGTTGCCCACGTCGTTGATCAGGTGCCGCACGGTCTCCATGGCATCGGACTTGGTGTGCCCGATGAGGCCCACCGGCCCGCGCTTGATCCAGCCGGTGGCGTAGACGCCGTACATCTGCTGGCTGCCGGTGCTGGACTCGAAGCCGGGCTCGCCCTTCCAGAGCACCTGGCCCTCACGGTTGGGGATCACGCCGCGCTTCTTGTCGAACGGGATGCCCGGCAGCGAGGAGCCGTAGTAGCCGACGGCCCGGTAGATGGCCTGGATCGGCAGCTCGCGGATCTCTCCGGTGCCGTGCACGCCGCCGTGGCCATCCGGTGCGGTGCGCTCGTACTTGAAGCCGCCGACCCGGCCGTTGCCGTCGTCGGTGACCTCGACCGGGCGGGCGAAGAAGTGCAGGTGCAGCCGACGCGAGGCGGCCCCGGTCTCGCGCTTGCGCCACTGGTTGAGAACCTTGTCGATCACGAAGACCTGCTTGTTGCTCGCCACGGCGGCGCGAGCGGCATCGTCATAGTCGAAGTCCTCGTCGTAGACGATGATGTCCACGTCGGGCAGTTCGCCAAGTTCGCGCAGTTCCAGGGGGGTGAACTTCACCGAGGTGGGTCCACGGCGGCCGAACACGTGCACATCGGTCACCGGCGAGGCCTTGAGGCCGTCGTAAACGTTCGCGGGAATCTCGGTGGGCAGCAGGTCGTCGGCGTGCTTGGCGAGGATCCGGGAGACGTCCAAGGCCACGTTGCCATTGCCGATCACGGCGACGGACTTGGCTTCGAGTGGCCAGGTGCGCGGCACGTCGGGGTGGCCGTCGAACCAGCTCACGAACCGGGCGGCGCCGTAGGAGCCCTCGAGCTCGATGCCGGGGATCGCCAAGTCGGCGTCATGCACCGCGCCGGTTGCGAAGATGACCGCGTTGTAGTGCTTCTTGAGGTCGTCGAGGGTGATGTCGGTGCCGTAGCGCACATTGCCGAACAGGCGGATGTCGCCGCGGTCCAGCACGTCGCGGAGTGCGTTGATGATGCCCTTGATGCGTGGGTGGTCAGGGGCGACGCCGTAACGCACCAGACCGTATGGAGCCGGCAGGTGGTCGAACAGGTCGATCGACACGTCGAAGTTCCGCTCGGCCTTCAGGAGGATGTCTGCGGCGTAGATGCCGGCCGGGCCGGCACCGATTATGGCCAATCGCAACTTGGTCATGAAAGCCTTTCTAGCTGGATCGCTCGACGATCGTCTCGGCGAAGCGGGTGAGCGCCTTCTTGACCGAGCCGTTGGGCAGGGGGGCAAGGGCGGCAACGGCATCACGGGCCCATCCGTGGGCCTCCGCGAGGGTCTGGGTGGTCACGTCGTGTTCGCGCAGCGCGGTGATGGCCGCGTCGGCGGCGTCGGTGGCGACGCCCTCACTCCTCATCACATCGGCCTCGAGGCGGGCGACCAGCGACGCGGCGCGCGCATCCGTGGTGGCTCGCTCACGCAGGCGCAGCAGCGGCAGGGTGGCGACGCCGGCGCGCAGGTCGGTGCCGGGCACCTTGCCGGTCTCCTTCGGCTGCGGTGACAGGTCGAGCACGTCGTCGATGAGCTGGAAGGCGACGCCGATCCGCTCGCCGAACTGCACGACCGGGGCCTCGAACTCGGCCGGCGCATTGGAGAAGATGACGCCGGCCTGCGCGGCGGCCGCGATCAGGGAACCGGTCTTGTCGGCGAGCACCTGGATGTAGTGGTCGACGGGGTCTTCGCCGTTCTTCGGGCCGACGGTCTCGTGCAACTGGCCGAGGACGAGGCGTTCGAAGGTGTCGCCCTGCAGGCGCACGGCGCGTTCGCCGAGCCGCCCCATCAGCTGGTTGGCGCGGGAGAAGAGCAGGTCGCCGGCGAGGATAGCGATGGAGTTGCCCCAGACCACCTGGGCGCTCGGCACGCCACGGCGCTTGTCGGCGTCATCCATCACGTCGTCGTGATACAGCGAGGCCAGGTGGGTGATCTCGATGGCGGCCGCGGCCCGGATGACGTCGGGGACGGTCCCGTCTCCCAGGTGCGCGGTGAGCAGGGCGAGCATCGGGCGTACCCGCTTGCCGCCCGCGTCGAGCAGGTAGCGGCTGGTGACGGCGGCGATCTCGTCGGCGAAGACCAGCTCGCCGAGCAGGGTCGTCGTCACTTCTTCCAGGCCGTTGTCGATGCTGGTCGCCAGGCCGCGGTCGGCGGGGGTGGAGAAGATTCGATCGCTCAGGCCCAGTTGCGACGTTACCGACGGGCTCCGGCGGGCCACGGGGGCGGTCAATTTCACTCTGTCAGCCTAACGATCGGATCTGGGAGTTTCAGGAGGTTGCAGCGGGGGCGTCCGCGGCCTTGATTCCGCGGTGCAGAGCCACGATACCGAGACTGAGGTTGCGATACGCGACGGCGTCGTATCCGGCGTCCCGCAACCAGGCGCTGAGGGTGGGCTGGTCGGGCCAGGCGGCGATGGACTCGCCCAGGTAGTCGTAGGCCTCGGCGTTGGAGGAGGCCAGCTTGACGATGCGCGGCATCACGTGGTTGAGGTAGGCGAAATAGCCCACCCGCACCGGGGAGAACGGCGGGGTGGAGAATTCGCAGATGACCACGCGGCCGCCGGGCTTGGTGACCCGGTAGAACTCGGCGAGCGCCTTCTTTGGCTCCACGACGTTACGCAGGCCGAAGGAGATGGTGACGGCGTCGAACTCGCCGTCCGTGAACGGCAGTTGGGTGGCGTCAGCCTGCACGAACTCCACGTTGGGGTTGTCGGCGTGCCGTTCGCGGCCGACCTTGATCATGCCCTCGGAGAAGTCGGCGGCCACGACGTGCGCGCCCGTGTGCGCCAGGGCGACGCTGGAGGTGCCGGTGCCGGCGGCGATGTCGAGGATCCGCTCGCCCGGTTTCGGGTTGACGGCCCGGGTGGTCGCGACGCGCCACAGCGACGCGTTGCCCACGGAGAGCACCGCGTTGGTGCGGTCATAGTGCGTCGAGACCAGATCGAACATGGCGGCGACCTGTGCTGGCTGCTTATTAAGATCTGCTCTACTCACCGGTCCAGTCTAGATTGCGGGGCGCGGCCCGGGTATCCGGAGGCGCAGGCGTAGGGTAGACGAGTGAATGCGCCCGCTCTAACGGTTGAAACCTCCCCGATTGCCGACATTCGCCAGCTGATCCTGCTGCTCGACGCCCGCGAGCCGCTGCTCTGGATGCGCCGCAACCAGGGCCTGGCCGGGATCGGCACGGCGCTCCGCCTCGAGTTCTCGGGGCCGACCCGCATGACGGATGCCGCCGCCGCGTGGCGCGAGGTCGTCGCCGCGGCGACGGTGACCGACCCGCTCGCGCGCACGGGCACCGGGCTGTTGGCGTTCGGCACCTTCGCCTTCGACGATTCCTCCAGCCAGACGAGCGTGCTGATCGTGCCCGAGGTGATCGTGGGCCGCGAGGACGGCCAGTGCTGGGTCACTCGGATCTGGCCAACCGGGCAGGCCGCGCCCGAGATCCCACTGGCGCTGCATCCGCTCGGCGACGAGTACCGCATCTCGCTGCAGCCGGGGGCGTTGCAGCCGGCCGGCTACCGGGAGGCTGTCGCCGTCGCGGTTGACCGCATCGGCGCCCAGGACGTGAGCAAGGTGGTGCTGGCCCGTGATCTCGTCGGCCGGCTGCCCGCCGAGTCCGACCTGCGCCGGCTGCTGACCGACCTGGCACTGGGCTACCCGGACTGCTGGACCTACGCCGTCGACGGCCTGGTCGGGTCCAGCCCGGAGACCCTCATCCGCGCTGACCACAACGAGGTCAATGCGCGAGTGCTGGCCGGCACCATCTCCCGCGGCGTCGACGCCGCAGCCGACATCGAAGCGGCGCTCGCCCTGGCTACCTCGAGCAAGGACGGCGACGAACACGAGTTCGCCGTGCAGAGCGTGCTGGCGGCGCTCCGGCCGCACACCTCGGTGCTCACCACGAGCGAGATCCCGTTCACGGTGAAGCTGCCGAACCTCTGGCACCTGGCCACCGACCTCGAGGGCACCCTGAGCGACGGGTCCACCTCGCTGGACCTGATCGCGGCGATGCACCCGACCGCGGCGGTCGCCGGCACCCCCACGCAGGACGCGCTCGCGCTCATCCGCGAACTCGAGCCCTTCGACCGGGGCCGGTACGCCGGCCCCGTGGGCTGGGTCGGCGCCGACGGC
>NZ_JAODBG010000068.1 GCF_025463825.1 Cryobacterium sp. | reverse complement strand
GGCATCGACGCTGCAGCTCCACGGCCGACGAGCACGGCCGGGGAGTCCTCTGCCGGTTCCTGGGAAATGGTGGCACCGGCATCCTCGGCCGCGGCAGCGACATCCTCATCGGCCGGCGCCGGCGCCTCCGGGGCACCGTCTCCGGCTTCGGAGAGGATGGTGATGATCACGGTGCCCACGTCGACGGTGGTTCCGGATTCGACCAGGATCTCGCCGACGACGCCCACGTAGGGCGAGGGCAGCTCAACGAGCGATTTGGCCGTTTCGATCTCGACCAGCACCTGGTTGATCGAGATGGTGTCGCCGGGGGCGACCTTCCACTCGACGATTTCGGCCTCGGTCAGTCCCTCGCCCACGTCGGGCAGGGTGAATCGGGAGACGCTCATGAGGTGCCTTTCGGGGCAGGTGTTCGGGTTAGAAGGCGAGGGCGCGGTCGACGGCTTCGAGCACCCGGTCGGGGCTCGGCAGGAAGTGCGTCTCCACCGCGGCGGGCGGGAACGGGGTGTCGAAGCCGGACACTCGCAGCACCGGGGCCTCGAGCGAGTAGAAGGCTCGTTCGGTGACGGTCGCGGCGATCTCGGAGCCGACGCTGACAAAGCCGGCGGCCTCCTGCGCGACCACCAGGTGACCGGTCTTGTGTACGGACTCGAGGATCGGCGCATAGTCGATCGGTGAGATCGAGCGCAGGTCGATGACCTCGAGGCTGATGCCCTCCGCGGCGGCCAGCTCGGCGGCCTGCAACAGCACACTCACCATGGCGCCGTGGCCGACCACGGTGACGCTGGTGCCGGTGCGCACGACCTTGCTGGCGTGCAGCGGGGTGCCGCTGATGCTGAGGTCGACCTCACCCTTGGGCCAGTAGCGGCTCTTGGGTTCGAAGAAGATCACCGGGTCGTCGGACGCGATGGCCTCCTGCATCATCCAGTACGCGTCGTGCGGGTTCGACGGGCTCAC
This sequence comes from Cryobacterium sp., assembly GCF_025463825.1. GTDB lineage: Bacteria > Actinomycetota > Actinomycetes > Actinomycetales > Microbacteriaceae > Cryobacterium. The sequence goes on along the minus strand of NZ_JAODBG010000068.1, from coordinate 3,405 downwards.
CACGCGCAGGCCCGGAGTGTGCGCGAAGTACGCCTCGGGACTTTCCTGGTGGTGTTCGATCGAGCCGATGTGGCCGCCGTAGGGGATCCGCACGACGACGGGCATGATGACGCCGCCCTCGTGGCGGTTCCGCATCCGGGCCAGCTGGCTGGTGATCTGGTCGAAGCCGGGGAAGACGAAGCCGTCGAACTGGATCTCGCAGACCGGCCGGTAGCCGCGCATGGCCAGGCCGATCGCGGTGCCGATGATGCCGGATTCGGCCAGCGGCGTGTCGAGCACCCGCTTCTCGCCGAACTCGGCGTGCAGGCCCTCGGTGACGCGGAAGACGCCGCCGAGCGGGCCGATGTCCTCGCCCATCATGAGCACCTTGGGGTCGTTCAGCATCGCCTGGCGGAGGCCCTTGTTGAGGGCCTTGGCCATCGGCAGGGTCGCCGTCGACGGCGCCGGGGCGGTCTCGGGCGGGGGCGTCGTCGTGTCGGGCATGCTCATCAGGACTCGCTCCCGTCGAAGGACGTTTCGTAGGCGTCGAGCCAGGCTTTCTGCTCCACCACCAGCGGATGCGGTTCGGCATAGACGTTGTCGAAGATCACCGAACGGTCGGGCGCGGTGATCTCCAGGGCGCGGCGGCGCACGTCGGCGGCATGGTCGGCGGCTTCCTCGTCGACAGAGTCGAGGAATTCCCGTTCGATGCCGAGGCCTTCGAGGTAGCTGCGGAAGCGCACGATCGGGTCGCGGGCGACCCAATAGGCGAGCTCTTCGGGGTCCCGGTACTTGGTGGGGTCGTCCGCCGTGGTGTGCGCGCCGACCCGGTAGGTGAGCGCCTCGATCAGCGACGGGCCGTGGCCGGCGCGGGCGTCGTCCATCGCCTTGGCGGTGACGGCGTAACTGGCGAGCACGTCGTTGCCGTCGACCTGGATGCCGGGCATGCCGAAGCCGCCGGCGCGCAGGTACAACGGCGACCGGGACTGGCGGGACACCGGCACCGAAATGGCCCAGTGGTTGTTCTGCATGAAGAACACCTGCGGGGTCTGGTAGCTGGCCGCGAAGACCAGAGCCTCGTTGGCATCGCCCTGCGAGGAGGCGCCGTCGCCGTAGTAGACGATCACCGCCTGATCGGTCTCCGGGTTGCCGGTCGCGGTGGCGCCATCCAGCTGCATGCCCATGGCGTAGCCGGTGGCGTGCAGGGTCTGCGAGGCGAGCACCAGCGTGTAGAGGTGGAAGTTGCCGTGCTCTTCGGGGACCCAGCCGCCGAGGGTGACGCCGCGCAGCATCCGCAGGATGTCGACCATGTCCAGGCCCCGGATCATTCCGACGACGTGCTCGCGGTAGGAGGGGAACACGTGATCCTGCGGGCGGGTGGCGTGGGCGGAGCCGACCTGGGCGGCCTCCTGGCCGTGGCTGGGCACCCAGAGCGCCAGCTGGCCCTGGCGTTGCAGGTTCGCCGCTTCGGTGTCGAATTTCCGCACGACGACCATGTCGCGGTAGAAGGCGCGGTAGTCCGCCTCGGTCAGACGGTCGAAGTAGGGCAGGAATTCGGCGGCCGATTCGGACGGCGCGAACGTGCCGTCCGTGGCAAGCAGCTGAACGGTGGGCGAGGCGAGGGTGCGCACTGGTGCGTCATTGGAGGTCACTGGCACCGTACTAACCTAGCCGCCGGGCCGGATGCCCCGTTGGTAGATGCTGAACAATCTCAGCGCAGATCTGCAGGAGTGTTTCCACAGATTCCTCCTCGCCAATCGAGACCCGGATGCCCTCCGGGTGGAAGGGCCGGACGACGAGCCCGGCATCGGTGAAACGGGTGGTGGTGGCGTTCGTCGCCTCACCCAGCGGCAGCCAGACGAAGTTAGCCTGCGAGATCGGGATGTTCAGGCCGGCCTCGCCGAGAGCGGCCCGAATGACATCGCGGCGCTCCGCGAGAACGCCCACCCGGGCCAGCAGCTCGGCTTCGGCGTCGAGAGAGGCCAGCGCCGCGGCCGAGGCCTGCCCGGTCACCGAGAGCGGGATCGCCGTGGCGCGGGCGGCGTTGAGGATGCCGACCGGGCCGATGCCGTAGCCCACCCGGAGGCCGGCCAGGCCGTAGGCCTTGGAGAAGGTGCGCAGCACCACGAGGTTGGGGTAGCGCTTGAGCAACGTGGTCCCGTCAACCGCAGCCGGGTCCGTCACGAATTCGACGTACGCCTCGTCGAGGATGACGAGCAGGTCCGCCGGCACCAGGGCCATGAACGCGGCGAACTCATCGGCGGTGACGATCACACCGGTCGGGTTGTTGGGGCTGCAGACGATCACGACGCGGGTGTGCGGGGTGATCGCGGCGGCCATGGCGGGCAGGTCGTGGCCGTGGTCGGCGCGGTTGGGCACGGTGACGCTCGAAGCGCCGGCCACGGTGACCAGGCTCGGGTAGGCCTCGAAGGAGCGCCAGGAGTAGAGAACCTCATCCCCGGGACCCGCGGCCGCGAGGATCAGCTGGGCGAGGAGCGCCACCGATCCGGCGCCGACGTGCACCTCGTCCGGGGACACCTCGAACCGGGCGGCGAGGCGTTCGCGCAGCGCCAGGGCGGAGGCATCCGGGTAGCGGTTGAACGCCGAAACCGCGTTGACGGCCTCAACGACCCCGGGCAGCGGGTCGAACGGGTTCTCGTTGCTGGAGAGTTTGAAGGCGGACGCACTGGCCGCCTTGCCCTGCCGGTACGCCGGAAGGGCAACGATCTCCGGTCGCAGACGGACTGATGGCTGGTCAGAAGGGCTCACTCCGCGAGTCTACGCCGCGACATATTCGGGATGCCGCATGCTCCCGGCGTATATGCCGCTCCGGAATCCGCTGGGCCGGCGGCATCCGATGTCATAGTGGAGGCATGGGTAGCTTCCTCGTCAAACTGATCGTCAACGCCGCCGCCCTCTGGGTGACGACTCTCATCGTGGCCGGGGTGCGAGTGGAGGCGTACGCGCCGGACACGGTTGCGCTCGTGCTGACCTACCTGCTGATCGCGCTCATCTTCGGCGTCGTCAACGGGGTCGTCGGCGGCTTCGTGCGGATCGTCGCCTTCCCGCTGTACGTGCTCACCCTCGGGTTGGTCTCCTTCATCGTGAACGGACTGCTGTTGCTGTTGGTCGCGTGGATCTCCGGCCCGCTCGGCTTCGGCCTGGTCATCGACGGGTTCTGGTGGGGCGTGCTCGGCGCTTTCGTGCTGGGCGTGTTCAGCTGGCTGTTCGGCCTGCTGGTGCGGCCGCTGAACAACTCCAGCAGCTAGGCCGCCCGCACCCCGGTGCCGCGCCGGTCGCGTCGCGTCGCGCGGGTCGCACGCCGCTGCGCGGGTGGCCCGCCACCCGCGCAGCGGCGCCTGACCCGCGAAGTGCTCGTGGCCCTCGGCTAGGCGCTTCTGGTCGACCACAGGTCGAACGTGGCGG
>NZ_JAODBG010000043.1 GCF_025463825.1 Cryobacterium sp. | reverse complement strand
GGCCGCTCCACCCGCCGCGGCCGCAAAGCCGGCCGCCAAGCCGCCGATCGCGCGGCCCGCCGGCCCGGTCATCACCAAGCCGCCGATCCGCAAGCTCGCCAAAGACCTCGGCGTCGATCTCGGCCAGGTGGAGGCCACCGGCCGGTTCGGCGACGTCACCCGCGAAGACGTGCTGCGGGAGGCCACCCAGGCCAGGGTGTTCCGCAACATCCAGACGCCGGAGTGGCCGACCGACCGTGAGGAGCACGTCCCGGTCAAGGGAGTGCGCAAGGTCATCGCGCAGACCATGGTCAAGAGCGCCTTCACCGCCCCGCATGTGAGCCTGTTCGTCGACGTGGACGCCACCCGCACGATGGAATTCGTCAAGCGGCTCAAGGTCTCCACCGACTTCGCCGGCGTCAAGGTCTCCCCGCTGCTGATCATGGCGAAGGCCATGATCTGGGCGGTGCGGCGCAACCCCACGGTCAACTCGGTCTTCACCGAGGAGGAGATCGTCATCAAGCACTACGTGAACCTCGGCATCGCCGCGGCCACTCCGCGTGGCCTGATCGTGCCCAACATCAAGGAAGCCCAGGACATGAGCCTGCTCGAGCTGGCCGGCGCCCTCGAGAAACTCACCATCACCGCCCGCGACGGCAAGACCAGCCCCGCGGAGATGGCCAACGGCACCATCACGATCACCAACATCGGCGTCTTCGGCATGGACACCGGCACGCCGATCCTCAACGCCGGTGAGGCCGGCATCGTGGCCCTGGGCACCATCAAGCAGAAGCCGTGGGTCGTCGACGGTGAGGTGCGCCCGCGCTTCGTCACCACCATCGGCGCCAGCTTCGATCATCGCGTGGTCGACGGTGATGTCGCCAGCCGATTCCTGGCCGACGTTGCGAGCATCATCGAGGAACCGGCGCTGCTCCTCGAGTAGCGAGCCCGTCGCGGCGGAGCCCACCGCGGCGCTCGCTGCACCCCTCTGGCCCGCCGCGCCCGCTATAGGCGACGCGGCGAGCCACACGGGTGCAGGGAAGCCGAGCTCTGCCCTGCCGGCGGTCAGGCGGGGCTTGTGCCGATCACCACGGTCGCGTCGAGCGCGCGCGAGTGCGCCACCCGCGGGGTGAGGCCGTGTCCGGCGAAGATTGCCGCGGTCTGCGGGGCCTGGCCGGCGCTGGTCTCCACCAGTAGGTGGCCGCCGGGCACCAGCCACTCCGGGGCGGCCCGAACAACCCGGCGCTGTACCTCGAGGCCCTCGGCACCGCCGTCCAGGGCGACCCTGGCCTCGTGCACCCGGGCCTCCGGCGGCATCCGCGCGATGGCATCCGTCGGCACGTACGGTGCGTTGGCCACGATCACATCGACCCGCCCGAGCAGACTCCGGGGTAACGGCGAGAACAGGTCACCGGTGAATACCTGCCCGCCGCGGTCTTCGAGGTTCTCGCGGGCGCAGGCGGTCGCGGCGGGGTCGATGTCCACCGCGTAGACCTGGAGGGAGTTTTCGGACGCCAGCAGCGCCGCGCCGACCGCGCCGGAGCCGCAGCACACGTCGAGCACCACCGAGCCCGGCGCGGCGAGACGGGCGGCCCGCCGCACCAGCAGCTCGGTGGGGCGGCGCGGAACGAAGACCCCCGGCCGTACGGTGATGCGCAGGCCGCAGAAATCCGCCCAGCCGAGCAGTTGCTCGAGGGGCAATCCGGCGACGCGTCGGGTGAGGAGATCGGCCAGCTCGGCCGGGGTGGTGGTGGTGGTGGCGGCCACCAGCAGCCTGGCCTCGTCTTCGGCGAACACGCAGCCGGCCGCGCGCAGGCGCTCGACCACCTCGGGCGGGGTCAGCGGCAGCGGCATCGGGGTCAGTCCGTGAGGCTCTGGCGCCAGCTGCCCAGCGCCGCCAGGTCGGCATCCGTGAGTTCGGCCGCCGCGAGCACCGCTGACAGGTCCAAACCGGCCAGCGCCGAGCGGAACGCGCCCTCGGTGGTCGTACCGAGGCTGCGGCACAGGGCTTCGCTCGCCGCCTCCTCGTTGGCGCGGCCGGATGCGGCGGCGCGCTGGTCGCCACGGCGCACGGTCTCGAGGTAGTCCTCGACAATGGCCTCCGGGTCGGCATCGGCGATGGCGAGCAGCATCAGGGCGATCTGGCCGGTGCGGTCCCGGCCGGCCATGCAGTGGAACAGCACACCACCGGGCGGCGCGGAGGCCAGCGCCGCCAGCACCGCGCCCGTCCGCTCCGGCATCGCGGCCAGGTGCGGCAGGAAATACAACGCCGTGCCGACCAGGCCGTTGTTCCAGTAGTCGGCCCAGAACGCCGTGTTCTCCAGACCGTCCAGGTCGACGGCCACAGTCGTCAGCCAAGCGGGTCGCGGCTGGGTGTCGCGCGCGCGCTCGCCGGGCTGGCGCAGGTCGACGACGGTGCGGATGCCCGCCGCGTGCAGATGCTCACACCCCCGGGCGGTGGCCTGGTCAAGGTTTTCCGAACGAAAGGACACGCCTCGGGGAGGGTGGGGGCGCCACTTCGGCGCGGGATGCCGCCCAGGTCGCGTGCGTTCGCGAGCCCATCCACGGCTAGGACCCGTTCGGCCGCGCGAAGCGGCGGGGCATCCGTTCGGAGCCGGGCGTGGGTCTCCACGTCGAACCGCTCGGTGCCGTACTTCAGCTTCTGCCGCTCGACCCCCTCCGCCGAGAAGCCCGCCTTGGCCGCGACCCGGCAGGAACCCGGGTTATTGGTGCGGTGCCCGAGCTCCAGCCGGTACAGGCCCTGCTCGGTGAACGCCCAGTCGGCGATCGAGGCGAGGGCGAGCGTAGCCAGGCCCTGCCCCCGAACCTCGGCGGAGGTCCAGTAGTAGACCCAGCCGGTGCCGTGCCGGTGTTCCATACTGCCGATACCGACGTTGCCCACGGCGATGCCGTCGACGCTGATGGCGAAGTTCTGCCGCGAGACCGTGGCGGTGGCGAGGTTGTCGGTGATAAAGGTTTCGCACCGCGCGATGGTCGACAGTTCGATGGCGCCGAGCTGGGCGGCAAGGTCGCCGCTGACGGTGGAGGCGGCCTGCAGGCCGGCCGCGTCGTCGATCCGCCACGGCCGCAGCATCGCTTCCGGAGTGGGCGTGGGCGTGGGCGTGGGCACCGGCACCGGCGCGGGCGCGGTTCTGCCCTTCCCGGTTCGCACTCTCATTGCATCAGAGTAGACGGGAGACCGTCGCCGCCGTGAGTTGCCGCACAAGCCCCCTTTCGCGCCCGATGAAGGGGAAGTTCGGCGGATGTCGGTGGCGGCGGGGGAGGATGGGGCATGGCATTCGAGAGCACCCCCCTGCGCCGGGTCGAGGAAGACCCGCAGCATCCGCTCGAGCGCAGCACCTGGCCGGCCACCCTGTCGCCGGTGGCGCAGCTGCTCGACAGCGGTCTGGACCTCGGCGGTGCGACGGTGTTCGTGGGCGAGAACGGCGCCGGGAAATCCACGCTCGTCGAGGCCATCGCGCTGGCGTGGGGGCTGTCGCCGGAGGGCGGCTCCACGGGCGCGCGCAATTCGTGCCGGCCCTCGGAATCGCTCCTGCACGATCACCTGCGGCTGGTGCGGAGCGGCGGGAGCACCCGCCGCGGCTACTTCCTGCGCGCCGAGACCATGCACGGCTTCTTCACCTACCTGTAGCAGAACCCCGGCAGCAAGCCGGAGCCGGCGTTCCACGAGATCTCGCACGGCGAGTCGTTCCTCGAGCTGGCGATCGACCGGTTCCGCGGCCGAGGTCTGTGGGTGCTCGACGAGCCGGAGTGCGCGCTCTCCTTCTCCGGCTGCCTGGCGCTACTCGGCCACCTCAAGGCACTGCTCGCCGCGGGCGGTTCGCAGGTGATCATGTCGACCCACTCGCCGCTGCTCGCGGCGCTGCCCGGCGCGCAGATCCTCGATGTGGGCGAATGGGGACTGCGCGGGCGGGCCTGGCGGGACCTGGACCTGGTCACCAACTGGGCCAGCTTCCTCGATGCGCCGGAGCGGTACCTGCGCCATCTCTGAGGCACCGGGCCGACCCGGCGGCTAATGGTTTTGACAATCATTATCAATAGGCGTAGCGTTTCGACCGTGACCACCCCCAGACTCCTACTCCTTGTCCTGGCCGTTTCCGCCGCCCTCGTGCTGACGGGCTGCTCCGCGTCCGGCAGTGCCGCTTCCGTTGGCTCGGCGGACGACCTCAAGGTCGTGGCGACGACCACCCAGATCGCCGACCTCACCCGCAATGTCATCGGCGACACCGCCGGCGTCGAGGTCACCCAGCTGATCCAGGCCAACCAGAGCGCGCACAGTTACGACCCCTCCGTCGCCGACCTCACCGCGCTCGGCGCCGCCGACGTGCTCGTGATCAACGGTGTGGGCCTGGAGGAATGGCTTGACGATGCCATCGCGGCCTCGGGTTTCGACGGCGTCACCATCGACTCCGACGAGGGCATCGCGATCCAGGATGGCGAGGCCGGCCACGAGGCCCGCGCCGACGAAGAGTCGGGCCGCGAGGACGAGGCCACCGAGGATGCGACAGGCGAGGAGCATGACCACGATGGTGGCAACCCGCACATCTGGACCGCCGTGGCAAACGCCGAGACCATGACGGCTACCATCGCGGGTGGCCTCGCCGCGGCCAGCGCCACCCACGCCGCCGCCTTCGAGGCCAACGAGGCCGGCTACGCCGCCCAGCTCGCCGCCCTGGACGGCTGGATCCACGAGAACATCGACGCCGTGCCGGCCGCCCAGCGGTTGCTGGTGAGTAACCACGACGCCTTCGGGTACTTCACCGCCGCCTACGGCATCACCTACGTGGGCAGCGTCATCCCCAGCTTCGACGACAACGCCGAACCCAGCGCCGCCGAAATCGACGACCTCGTCGCCGCGATCAGCGCCACCGGCGTCAAGGCCGTTTTCTCCGAAGCGTCGATCAACCCCAAGGCCGCCGACACCATCGCCACCGAGGCGGGTGTCACGGTCTACTCCGGCGACGAAGCGCTCTACGGCGACTCCCTCGGCCCGGCCGGCAGCGACGGCGCCACGTACATCGCGTCCCAGCTGCACAATGTGAGCCTGATCCTTCAGTCCTGGGGCGTGACACCCAGCGCCGTGCCCGCCGACCTGCAATAGTTGACTAGTGAACGAGAACCCTTCTCAGCAGCGGATGCCCGCAGCGCCGGCCCTCCGCGTGTCCGGGGCCTCGTTCGCCTACGCCCAGACTCCCGCCCTCACCGGCATGGACTTCGAGCTCCGCGCCGGTGAGGCCGTTGCGCTCATCGGCCCGAACGGGTCGGGCAAGTCGACGCTGCTTAAGGGCATCCTGGGCCTGATCCATCTGACCTCCGGCACCGTGGAGGTGCTCGGCCAGGCCACTCCGCCGGCCGGCAGCATCGGCTATGTGCCGCAGACCGACGAGCTCGATCCGGAGTTCCCGGTAAGCCTCGAGCAGGTCGTCATGATGGGCCGCTACCGCGACCTCGGTTGGCTGCGCCTGCCCGGCAAGAAGGACCGCCAGGCGGTGGCCGCCGCCCTCGAGACGGTGGGTCTCCTACACCGGGCCAAGACCCGGTTCGGTGAGCTCTCCGGCGGCCAGCAACAGCGCGGCCTGCTCGCCCGCGCGGTGGCCGGCGGCCCTCGGCTACTGCTCCTGGACGAGCCCTTCAACGGCCTGGACCAGTCTAACCGCGAGGCCCTCGTCGGCACCGTCGAGCGGCTGAAAGCTGCCGGCGTCGCCGTGCTCGTCTCCACCCACGACCTCGAACTGGCTCGCGCCGTCTGCGAAAGCGTGCTGCTGCTCAACGGCAGCCAGGTGGCCTTCGGACCACGGGACGAGGTGCTCACCCTCGACAACGTGCAGCGCACCTTCCACGAGGTCGGCGTGGAACTCGACCAGCACACCCTCGTCGTTCCGGGCCACGAAGGCCACTGATGACCGACCTGCTCGGCCCGCTCTTCACCGCGTTTACGCTGCCGTTCATGGCCCGCGCGCTCGTGGTACTGATCGCGCTCAGCCTCGTCGCCGGCGTGGTGGGGGTGCTCGTCAATCTGCGCAGCCTCGAGTTCATCAGCGACGGCCTCACCCACTCGGTCTTCCCCGGCATCGCGATCGGTTTCGTCTGGGGCGGCCGGGACGGCCTCTTCGTCGGGGCCATGATCGCTGCGGTCCTGGCCGCCGTCGTCCTCACCGTGATCACCCGACGGGCCGTGTCGGGGGATGCGGCGATCGCGATCGTCTTCACCGCCATGTTCAGCGTCGGCATCCTGGTGGTCTCCCGGGAGACCGACTACGCGGGCCAGCTGGAGGGGTTGCTGTTCGGCCGGTTGCTCACCGTGACCGGCTCCGAGGTGACACAGACCCTGGTGATCTGCGCGATCGCCCTGCTGCTGGTCGGTGTCACGCTCAAGCAGCAGGTCTTCCGGGCGTTCGACCGCACCGCCGTCGCCGCTGTCGGTTACCGCCCGGTGCTGCTGGACCTGGTGCTCAACGTGGCGATCGCCCTCGTGGTGGTGGCGGCGTCCAGCGCCGTCGGCAACCTGCTCGTGCTGGCCGTGCTCATCGTGCCCGGCGCCGTCGCCCGGCTGATCAGCGTGCGGCTGTGGCTGCTGTTCCCGCTCGCGGCCGGATTCGCCGCCCTGTGCGCCTGGCTGGGGCTGGCCCTCGGCTTCGAAGCCTCCGTCGGCGCCGGCATCGACCTGCCCAGCGGCGCAACCGTGGTTCTGGTGCTCGTGGCCGGCTACCTGCTCGTCCTGCTCGGACGGCTGGCCGCGGACCGGATGCGCCGCCGGCCGCCGGCCGGGCCCGGCACCGCCAAGCACCCGGAATCGGTGACCCGCTGATGGGCTACTTCGAGAAGGCCCTGCTCGCCGCCGTCGTGATCGGCGCGCTGTCCGGCCTGGTCGGCACCCTGGTGCTGCTGCGCCGGCGCACCTTCTTCGCCCAGGCACTCACCCACGCCACCTTCCCCGGCGCCGTCGGCGCGGCGTTGCTGGGGATCAGCATCCCGTTGGGCGCCGCCTTCGCCGCCGCCGTGATCGTGGCGATCATGACCCTGCTCGGCCGGGTGCGGCGGCAGGGTAGTCAGGTGGCGTCCGGCATCATGCTCACGGCCGGCTTCGCGCTCGGCGTGCTGCTGCAGGCGCTCAACCCGTCCTTGCCGGTGCACGTGGAGTCGTACCTGGTCGGTTCGATCCTCACCGTCACCGACGGGGACGTGATCCTGGCCGCGGCCGCCCTGGTGGTGGCGGTGCTGGTGGCGGTGTTCCTGGGCAAGGAGATCCTGTTCTCCACCTTCGACCGCACCGGGTTCCGCGCCGCCGGCTACCGGGAATGGCCCATCGAACTGCTCACCCTCGTGCTGATCACCGTCACCGTGGTCACCGCGATGCCCGCCGTCGGCGCCATCCTGGCCATCGCCCTGATCGCCGCCCCCGCCGCCGCGGCCCGACTCCTGGTGCGGAGCGCCGGCCGGATTGCACTGCTGGCCCCGGTCCTCGGTGCCGGCGCCGGCGTCGTCGGGGTCCTGGCCTCCCGCGCCCTGGACGTGGCGGCCGGGCCGGCCATCGCCCTCACCGCGGCCGCCGTCTTCCTGCTCGCCCTCGGTGTGCGGGCGCTGCGCACCCGCACGGCGGGGGTTCACGCGTCCGCCCCGGCGGGGCTACGGTTGGAATCATGAAGCGAAACACCTGGCAGCGAGAGGCCGTGCGCACCGAGCTCAGCCGCGCCGAGGGGTTCGTCAGCGCCCAGGGTCTGCACTCCGCCCTGCACACCAGTGGCTCCCCGATCGGCCTGGCCACGGTGTACCGTGCGCTCGCCGACCTGGCCCTGGAGGGTGACGCCGATTCGCTGCAGTCGCCCGATGGCGAAAGCCTCTACCGGGCCTGCAGCACCACCGACCACCATCACCACCTGATCTGCCGCAACTGCGGCCTCACGGTGGAGATCGAGGTGGACGCCATCGAGCACTGGGCCACCGAGGTGGCGGCGGAGCATGGCTTCAGTCAGGCCGCCCACGTCGTGGACGTTTTCGGGCTCTGCGCGGCCTGCACCGCGCTTGCGTCGGCCCGCCCGACCCCGTAGGATCGGTAGCTGCTGCGCATATCTGTGCGTGCATTGCTCGTTCGTGTCTTTTCCCCTCTTCGAATCGGCCACCGAATCTTTCCAGTCGGCGGGCCGTTTCCGGGTGGAATCCCACGCGAACTGGCCGACAAGAGATCTTGGGAAGGGCATTCGCCCTTCGGTATTGGAGGAAAACCATGGCAGCTACTTGCCAGGTGACCGGAGCCGTTCCCGGCTTTGGACACAACATTTCACACTCGCACCGGCGCACCAAGCGCCGTTTCGACCCGAACGTGCAGACCAAGAAGTACTTCGTGCCGTCGCTTCGCCGCAACGTCACGCTGACCCTCTCGGCGAAGGGCATCAAGGTTATCGATGCTCGTGGCATCGAGTCGGTCGTCAAGGACCTGCTCGCACGTGGGGAGAAAATCTAATGGCTAAGGCACAGGACGTACGTCCGATCATCAAGCTGCGTTCGACGGCAGGAACCGGTTACACCTACGTGACCAAGAAGAACCGTCGCAACAACCCCGACCGTCTCGTACTCAAGAAGTACGACCCCGTAGTGCGCAAGCACGTTGACTTCCGTGAGGAGCGCTAAAAATGGCGAAGAAGAGCATGATTGCCAAGAACAACAAGCGCAAGGTTATCGTCGAGCGCTACGCCGCCAAGCGCCTTGAGCTCAAGAAGGCCCTGGTCAACCCGGCCGGCACCGACGAGTCCCGCGAAGAGGCTCGCAAGGGCCTCCAGAAGCTGCCCCGCAACGCATCGCCGGTTCGCCTGCGCAACCGCGACGCGGTTGACGGCCGTCCCCGTGGTCACCTCTCCAAGTTCGGCATCTCGCGCGTACGTTTCCGCGACATGGCGCACCGCGGCGAGCTGCCCGGCATCACCAAGTCCAGCTGGTAACACTCAGTTGCTGATCGTGTGAACGATCGCACCGCATCCACAGGGGATGCCGGCTTCGGCCGGCATCCCCTGTTGTGTGTCTGCACCGCACGGTCGTTCATCGGTCCCGTGCGGGGGCCGTTCAGTTCGCGCACAGCGAAAAGGCCCCCAATTCACCCTGCAAACCGGCCCGAAACGCCGTAAATCCGCGGATCTCTGCGGATCAATGCTAGATTCAACGCGGTCGAACCGACCAACGGAGGCGCTGTCTCAGCGTCGCCCGCTTCACGTGAATACCTGTTTTTTACAGACGAAGGTCCGAGGAGGACACTCAATGGCTGATAAGTCGCTGAACAAGACCGAGCTCGTTGCCAAGGTTGCTGCAGACTCTGGCCAGAGCCAGGCTGCTGTCGATGGCGTTCTGAACGCTTTCTTCGCAACCCTCGCAGACACCGTTGCCAACGACGGTAAGGTCACCATCCCGGGCTGGCTCGGCGTCGAGCGCACCGCGACCGCCGCTCGTACCGGCCGCAACCCGCAGACCGGCGAAGAGATCGCCATCGCTGCCGGCCACCGCGTCAAGCTGACCGCTGGTAGCAAGCTCAAGGCCGCCGCCAAGTAGGTTGCAGGTCTCGTAGTTCCGGTGGGCGTCGACTTCGGTCGGCGCCCACCACTCGTTAACGAGCTGGGTGGGGGCGTCGGCAGCCCCCCGTGCCTCCTTCGCCCTCCGCCTTGCGGTTAAGCTGGGATGGTGCCCCGTTACGTTCGTATCATCGGGCCGGCGGCCCTGCTGCTGGTCGCGATTGTGGCGACTCTCGCGGGCCTGGCCTACGGCGGCGGAGCCGACGCCCAGCTGCTCGCCGACCCGGGGGCCCTCGTGCGGTGGGGCCTCCCGGTCGCCAAGCTGCTCGTCAACCTGGGCGCCGCCGGCACCATCGGCGCACTGGTCCTCACCTGCTTCGCGCTGAGCCCGCAGGAACGAGAGTTCTCCACCGCGATCGACCTGGCCGCCGCCTCGGCCGCCTTCCTCACCATCGCATCGGCGATCACCGGCTTCCTCACCTTCCTGCAGGTGACCAACGCCACGGTCAGCTTCAACGACCAATTCAGCGCCACCGTCGGCCAGTTCTTCGGCCAGATCGAAATCGGCCAGGCCTGGCTCACCACCACCCTCATCGCCGCTGCCGTCACGGTGCTCTGCTTCGCGGTGCGCAACCAGACCGCCCTGGTGTTCGTCACCCTGCTGGCCCTCCTCGCCCTGCTGCCGATGGCCCAACAGGGCCACAGTGCCGGGGCCGAGGGCCACGACGCCGCCATCACCGCGCTGGGGCTGCACTTGGTGTTCGCCGCGGTGTGGCTCGGCGGACTGCTCACCATCATCCTGTTGCAGCAGCAGCTGGCGCCGACCCGCCTGCGCGAGATCGTGGGCCGCTACTCCACGCTCGCCCTGGTCAGCTTCGTCGTGGTCGCCGCCTCCGGATACGTCAGCGCCGAGCTGCGGGTGGGCAGTTGGGACAACCTGCTCACCGGCTACGGCATCCTGGTGCTGGCCAAGGTGGCGCTCCTCCTGGTGCTCGGCGGCTTCGGAGTGTTGCAGCGCCGCTACCTGATCGGCCGGATGCGCGCCGCAACGGGCGCCGGCGATCGCTGGTTCTGGTGGCTCGTCGTTGGCGAGATCGTCTTCATGGGCATCGCCTCAGGCGTCGCCGCCGCCCTGGCGCGCACGGCCACCCCGGTCGACCAGGTCGTGACGACAGCGATCCCCGCCGCTACGCCCGCCCAGATCCTCACCGGCGAAGTGCTGCCGCCGGAGCTCACCTTCGCCCGCTACTTCACCGAGTGGAACGTCGACCTCGCCTGGGTGCTGTTCTGCGCGTTCGGGATCTTCTTCTACCTCGCCGGCGTGGTGCGGCTGCGCCGCCGTGGCGACATCTGGCCGCTGCACCGCACCATCTTCTGGGTTCTCGGCCTGGTCATCCTGTTCTACATCACCAACGGCGGCGTGAACGTCTACGAGAAGTACCTCTTCTCCACCCACATGCTTGCCCACATGGCCCTGACGATGCTCGTCCCCGTGCTCCTGGTGCCCGGCGCTCCCGTCACCCTGGCCGCCCGCGCCATTCGGATGCGCCGCGACGGCAGCAGGGGCCCGCGGGAGTGGATCCTGCTCGCCGTGCACTCCAAGTTCGCCGACGTGATCTCCAACCCGATTGTGGCCGCGGTGCTCTTCGCCGGGTCGCTGTGGGTGTTCTACTACACCTCGATTTTCAGCTGGGCCACGACCGACCACATCGGCCACCAGTGGATGATCGTGCACTTCCTGATCACCGGCTACCTGTTCGTGCAGTCCCTGATCGGCATCGACCCGGTGCCGTACCGGCTGCCGCACACCTTCCGCCTGCTGCTGCTGCTGGGCACCATGGCGTTCCACGCGTTCTTCGGCCTGGCCCTGATGACCGGCACCGGGCTGCTCCTGGCGGACTGGTACGGCGCCATGGGCCGCAACTGGGGCGTGAGCGCCCTGGCCGACCAGCAGGCCGGCGGGGGTATCGCCTGGAGCGTCGGCGAGATCCCCACCATCGCCCTGGCCATCATCGTCGCCATCCAGTGGGGGCGCAGCGACGACAAGGAAACCAGGCGCAGGGACCGGAACGCCGATCGCACCGGCGACGCCGAGCTGACCGAGTACAACGAGCGCCTCGCCCGACTGGCCGCCCACGACCGGTAGGGACGCCCGGCGCCGCGTCAGCGCAGCTGGATGGCCAGGGAGCCGTCCGACTGGATCGTCACGCTGATCCCCACCTCGAACGGCACGTCCTCGTCGCGGGTGCTCAGGTCGCCGTCGTAGAGCGATTGAACCTTGACCACGATGTGCACCCGGCCGGGCGTGGCCGGCATGTCGAATGAGCTCTCCCCGCCGGTCAGCACGACCTCCGGATACTGCGAGATGGACCAGGCCGGCGCCGACTTGACCCGGTCATCGATTTCGATGCCGAACGGGCAGTTGGAGGGCTGCAACACCTCTTGCGTCGCGCAGGCGTCGAGGAACTCGTTGAGCTTGTCCTGCACCTGGCCCGTGAACGTGGCGTTCGGCGCCGCATCCACGGTGACCTCGGTGGCGCCGGAAGCGACGACGGGAACACTCTGCACCGGGGCGCTGAGCAGGGTGGAGTCGTGCGAGATGTCGTAGACCGCCGGAGCGAAGGCGAGGTACGCGCTCTGGTTCGAGAACGAGGCTGGCGCGTCCTCGGCGGCGCGTGCGCGGGTGTCGAGGGTGAGTTCGTTGACGGTGAAGTGGGCTTCGTGCAGCACCGTCACCTGCAGGACCGCCAGTGGGCTGGTTGCGAACGTCCAGGTGGCGAAGATACCGGCCACGGTTCCGGCGCGTTTCACACTGAACTCCATTGACGACTTCGCGCCGTCCAGCCGGAACTCGTAGACAACCGTGTGCGGGCTCTCCGGGTCATCGGCGGTGGTCGCTGTGTCGCTGACCAGCGCGATGTCGGTGATCGAGCTCAACACCGAGGAGCGCAGCAGCGTCGTCGGCAGGTCCGGGGGGAGCCCGGCGGCCTCCAGGGCGGCGTTGGTGGGCTCGGCGCCCGGCAGGTCCAGGGCGGTGTGGGTGTCGTGGGACGCGAGCGCCTCGAGATACTGGCGTACGAAGCCGCCGGCGCTGTAGACGTCCCGATTGAGCGACCCGATGGCCGCAGCGAGGGCTCCGCCGAGCAGGGCCAGGACCAGACACACGGCGATCACGGCACGGGCATAACGCCCCCGCCGCACCACATTCCCGCCCCCGTTGCTCACCTCCACATCCTAAGGTGCCCGCCTGTGGCGTTCGCGCTGACAGGGCCACGGGGGCGCCGGGGGAGGGCTCCGGAGCTAGAATCCCAGCATCAGCCAAGGAGGATGATCACCGTGAACACCACGCGACCGCATCGTCGGGCGCACCTCCTGGCGTTGCTCCTACTGGGGTCACTTGCCGCCTGCGCCCCCGGCTCCGCACCGTCAGCGTCACCCACTCCACCCCCGCCGGCGTCGCCCAGCACGACACCGGCCGAGCCGCCCGCTGAATCAGAGAGTCCCTCACCCACCGGCACCGGTGTATCCAGTACACCGACGCCGGCACCCACCGCCACCGCCGGAGCGGTCATCGTCATCGAGGAGCCGGGCGCCGATGCGAGGGTCACGACGCCCCTCACCGTGAGCGGCAGGGCCAACACGTTCGAGGCCGCGCTCACCGTTCAGCTGGTCACCCCGGTGGGGGACATCCTCTGCGTGCGCGAGGTCATGGCGACGTCCGGCTCCGGCACCGAGGGCTCCTGGCGAACCGTCCTGGGATTCTCTCCGCCGGAATACGACACCCCCGCCACCCTGAGAGCTTTCGAACGCAGCGCCCAGGCTGGCAGCCCGATCAATGTGGTCGAGCGCGAGGTCGTCATCACTCCGGACCGTCCGCCGATCTTCATCTACCAGCCCATCTGCAGCGACCGGGTGGCTCCCGGCGACCCGCTGTTCGTCAAGGGCCGGGCGCTCGTGTTCGAGGCCCAGCTGAGCCTTGACCTGCGCACCGCCTCGGGCGAGGTGGTGCTCACGCAGCAGGTAACGGCTGAAAGCGGCTCGGAGGAATCGAACTTTGACGCCACGCTGATGATCCCCACCGATCTGGCCGCGGGCTATTACGACCTGGTCGCCTACGACAACAGCGCCAAGGACGGCAGCGTCCACAACGAATTCCCGGTGCAGATCGAGGTCCGCTAGCCCTGCTGACCGTGCTCGACGGCGGTGTCGGTCAGTTATGCACCGGTCGGCCGCCGGGTGGGCCGCGGGGTGCCGGGCGGTTACAGTGGAAGAGTCCTCGGCCGGCTTCTGCCGCCCTGCCGATGCGCCCCACTACTTCCAGTGAAAGTTTCCCTGTGACTGCGATTCCCACCGAGATCCCGCTCTCGCGCGAGCAGGCCGAGGTGTTCGCCGCCATCGAGGGCACCAAGCAGAACGTGTTCGTCACCGGTCGAGCCGGCACCGGTAAGTCGACCCTGCTCAACCACCTCTCCTGGAACACCGAGAAGCAGATCGTCATTGCTGCCCCGACCGGAGTCGCGGCTTTGAACGTGGGCGGCCAGACGCTGCACTCGCTCTTCCGGTTGCCTATCGGCGTCATCGCCGACCACTCCATCGACCAGAACGACCAGCTGCGTAAGCTGCTGAACACCATCGACACGGTCGTGATCGACGAGGTCTCCATGGTCAACGCCGACCTCATGGACGCCATCGACCGCAGCCTGCGGCAGGCCCGGCAGCGCCCGCACGACACCTTCGGCGGGGTGCAGATCGTGCTCTTCGGCGACCCGTACCAGCTGGCTCCAGTGCCGGGCGACCCGGAGGAACGCGCCTACTTCGCCGACACCTACCGCTCGATGTGGTTCTTCGACGCGAAGGTGTGGCAGAGTGCCGAGCTCAAGATCTTCGAGCTCACCGAGATCCACCGTCAGCACGACGCGGGCTTCAAGACCATGTTGAACGCCGTGCGATACGGCCAGGTCACGCCGGAGATCGGCGGCGCGCTCAACGGCGCCGGCGCCCGGAAACCTCCCGAAGAGGGCGTCATCACGCTGGCCACCCGCAATGACGCGGTCAACCGCATCAACGCGGCGGCCCTCAAACGGCTCTCCGGCAAGCCCCTGTCGGCCAAGGCCGAGGTGACCGGGGACTTCGGTGGTCGTACCTACCCGGCCGACGAGGTGCTCGAACTCAAGGTCGGCGCCCAGGTGATGTTCCTGCGCAACGACAACCCCCTCGATGGCGGTCCGCGCTGGGTGAACGGCACCATCGGCACGGTCACCCGGGTGGATTCCACCGTCTACGTCGATATCGACGGCACGACCCACGAGGTCGAGCCGACGGTGTGGGAGAAATACAAGTACACCTACAACGCCGCGACCAAGAAGCTCAGCAAGGATGTGGTGGCCGAGTTCACCCAGTTCCCGCTCCGCCTGGCCTGGGCGGTCACCATCCACAAGTCGCAGGGCGCCACCTATGAGCGGGCGATCGTGGACCTGGGCGCCCGGGTCTTCAGCCCCGGCCAGACCTACGTGGCCCTCAGTCGGCTGACCAGCCTGAACGGCCTCTACCTCACCCGCCCACTGCGCCCCAGCGACATCATCGTCGACGAGAACGTTTTGCGCTTCATGGAGGGCCTGCGGGTGACCCCTCCCCTCGAGTCCGCCTAGCGTCCCGACGCCGTTCCGTCGCCATCCCAGGCGGCCGAGTCAGGGCTGGTCGTGCTGGTGGTCGTGCTGCTCAAAGGCGGCGGGGCTTTTGCTGTGCAGCTGGATGAGCTTTTGGCCGGGGTCCGCGGACGCGGGTGGCCTGAGCCAGTAGGCGCCGGAGTGTTCGAAGATCTG
>NZ_JAODBG010000034.1 GCF_025463825.1 Cryobacterium sp. | reverse complement strand
GGCAGCCGTCAACGACGACTACCAGTCGTTCTTCCCCACCGACGTGGAGTTCGTC
This sequence comes from Cryobacterium sp., assembly GCF_025463825.1. GTDB lineage: Bacteria > Actinomycetota > Actinomycetes > Actinomycetales > Microbacteriaceae > Cryobacterium. The sequence continues at coordinate 9,155 of NZ_JAODBG010000034.1, read as the reverse complement.
GCCGACCACGCCAAGCGCGCCGTCGCCACCTTCCCCGCCGTCGACGGCCACTATTACGGCGTCGACTACCCCGCCCAGGTCACCGCCGACCGCCCCGACGGCGACCGGCTCGACTGGTACCGCAACATCCCGGTGCCCACCTCTTATATGGACGTCGCCACGCAAGACGACTTCTTCGTCGGCTACGACCACGGCCTCGACGCCGGCTTTGTCTACTGGGCCGACCACACCATGGCGCCGGGCAAGAAGCAGTGGACCTGGGGTAACGCCGAGTTCGGCTGGGCCTGGGATCGCAACCTCACCGACGGCGACGGCCCCTATGTGGAGCTGATGGCCGGCGCGTTCACCGATAACCAGCCCGACTTCAGCTTCATCGCCCCCGGCGAGACCAAGACCTTCAGCCAGTACTGGTACCCGATCAGCCAGCTCGGCGCCGCCCACCAGGCCTCCCGCGACGCCGCCGTGCGCCTCGACGTTACCCCCGACGGCCCGGCCACCACCGTGCGCATCGCCGTCGCTGCCACCCGCGTGATCGAAGCGGCCACCATCGAACTGACGGATGCCGACGGCCACGTCGTCTTCACCACCACCGCGCCGCTCGCCCCCGGCCACGGCTACCGGCACGAACTGCAACTCGAGGGTGTCTACCAGCCCACCGAGCTCACCCTCACCGTGCGCAGCGGTGCTGCTGAGACCGGCGGCACCGGGACTAACGGCGCTGAGGCTAGCGGCGCTGGGCTGGCCGGCGACACCGTGCTCGTGAGCTGGACCCCGCGCGAACCCACCGCGGAGCCGGTGGCCCCCGCCCCGGCCACGGAGCCGGCCGACCCCGCCAGCATCGGCTCGATCGACGAACTCTTCTACACCGGGCAGTACCTCGACCAGTACCGGCACGCCACCCGTGCGCCCGAGCCGTATTGGGAAGAGGCCCTGCGCCGCGACACCGGCGACGTGCGCTGCAACGTGGCTCTGGCCGCCCGGCTCGAACGCGCCGGCCTGTTCGCCGACGCCGAGACGCACCTGCGTACCGCCATCGACCGGCTGCTCGCCCGGGTGCCCAACCCCGCAGACGGCGAGGGGCACTACCGGCTCGGCATCACTCTCGTGCACCAGGGCCGCGACTCCGAAGCCAAGGACTACCTGGCCAAGGCCACCTGGAACGATGCCTGGCGAGTGCCGGCCGGCCACGCGCTGGCCCGGCTGCACGCCCGATCCGGCGACCTCGCCGCCAGTCGCGATGCCCTGGTGGAACTGCTGCGCCACAACCCTGAACACCTGCAGGCCAACGCGCTGCTGGCCCTCACCCTGCGCACGAGCGGCGCCGCCGTGGAGGCCGATACCGTGCTCGCCGAGCAGCTCGCCCGCGACCCTCTGGACCAGTGGACTCGCCACCTCGCCGGTCTCGAGCTCTCCACCGACGCGCCCACCCTGCTCGACGTGGCCCTGGAGTACGCCGAGACCGGACACACCGACACCGCCCTGGAGCTCCTGGCCACCGCCGTATTCGCTTCGACCGACACCGCGCTCGGTCAGGTGCAGGTGGCGCCGCTCGCGCACTACCACCGTGCCCGGCTGCTCGAGGCGGTCGGTCGAGCCGACGAGGCGGCCTCTGCCCGTCAGGATGCCCGCCACTCCGCCGCCCGACACTGCCTGCCTTCCAGGCTCGCCGACGTCGCCGCACTCGAAGCGGCCCTCGCCGCCGACCCCTCCGACGCCCGAGCCGCTGCGCTCCTCGGCTCCTGGTACTACGACAAGAAACGCTACAGCGATGCGATCGCCGTGTGGCAGACGGCCGCCGAGCATGCGCCGGATGCTGAGACATCCGCTCTCGTGCACCGCAACCTGGGAATCGCCGCCTACAACGTGCGGCGCGACCCGGCGACCGCCCTCGAGCACTTCGAGGCCGCCGCCGCCCACGCGCCAGAGGACGCCAAGCTGCTCTACGAGTACGACCAGCTGCTCGCCCGCACCGGCGCCACCCCCGCCGACAGGCTCGACCGCATCGAGGCCCATCGGCAGCTGGCCGGCCGCCGCGACGACCTCACCGTGGTGCACGCGCAGCTTCTCACCACGGTCGGCCGCCCCGCCGAGGCACGTGAGCTCATGCTCGGCCGGGTGTTCCAGCCCTGGGAGGGCGGCGAAGGCCAGGTGCTCCTGGCCTGGCAGAACGTCTGCACCGCCCTGGCCGAGCGGGAACTCGATGCCGGCGACCCTGCCGCCGCGCTGCAGCACGTGCGTGCCGCGATCACGCCGCCGGAATCGCTCGGCGAGGCCCGGCATCCGCTCGCCAACTCGGCCGACCTGCACTTCTTGCTCGGCGAGGCGTTGTTCGCGTCCGGTGACGACGCCGGCGCCAGTGCCGCCTGGACACACGCCGCGCACGCCACCGGCGACTTCATCGACATGAGCACCCGCCGGTTCAGCGAACAGACGCTCTTCTCGATTCGGGCGCTGCGCCGACTGGACGAGCACGCCGCTGCCGTTACGCTCGTTGACGCGTTCGACGACTACCTCACCGAACTCGCGGTCACCCCGGCCCATGTCGACTACTTCGCGACATCGCTGCCAGCGATGCTGCTCTTTCACGACGACCCCCAGAGTGTGCACGACACCTACGTGCACACCCTGCGCACCAGATTGGACGAACTCACCGCGGGTTCGACCGCCCAGGCCGCTTCGGCGACCACCACCCCTCACCGGCAGTGACGCTGATGAGACACCAAGGGAAGAAGGAAAACAGCATGAACGTAACCAGTGCAGTGCGTCCCAGTGCAGCTCGGCAACGCCGCCGCATGGGCGCTCTCGCCGTCGCCGTGATCGCGATCGTGGGGCTCAGCGCCTGTTCGTCGGGCATGGAGACCACCGAGGGGCCAGCCGCCGCCGGACCCAAGAGCGGCAAGCTCACCATCGCGTACCTGCAGAAGCAGGGCGACCAGCAGTACTTCGTCGACCAGGCCGACGGCGCCAAGGCCGCCGCAGCCGAGCTCGGCGACGTGGACATCAAGGTGGTGAACCTCGGCACCGACTCGAACAAGGCCATCAGCGAGCTCGACTCCGTGATCGCCCAGAAGGTCGACGGCATCGTCATCGTGGTGCCCGACCAGCAGATCGGCCCGCAGGTGATCGAGGCCGCCAAGGCCGCCGGCATCCCGCTGATGGCGTCGGATGACATCATCGCCGACGCCAGCGGCGCCGAGGCCCCGTTCTCCGGCTTCGACGGCACCTCGATGGGTGAACTCGTCGGTGGTGAGGCCGCCCGCCTCTACACCGAGGCCGGCTGGACCGCCGCGGACACCCGCATCATCTCCGCCTACAAGCAGGACCTCACCGCGTGCACCCAGCGCGTCGAGGGTGCTGCTGCCGCGTTCGGTGACGCCGTGTCTGACATGCCCGAGATCGTCGACATCGGCACCGACAACTCCGCCACGGATGCCCAGAACAAGGCCGGCGCGATCATCACCGCCAACGCGGGCGTGAAGAACTGGGTCGTCTGGGGTTGCAACGACGAGAGCGAGACCGGTGTTGTGACCGCACTGCAGAACTCCGGTGTGGCTCCGGCCAACATCATCGGCGTGGGCCTGGGCGCGTACCTCACCTGCAAGGACTGGGCCGCTGGCCAGGACACCGGCAACAAGGCGTCGCTGTTCATCTCCGGCGCCGAGGTGGGCAAGGCCGCCATCAACTCGATGGTGGCGCTGCTGCGCGACGGCACCGAGCTGCCGCCAGTGTCGATCGCCAACACCGAGATCGTGAACGCCGATAACTGGGAAGAGAAGGGCGTGGTCTGCACCTAGGCCCACCCGTTCCACTCGATCGCAGTGAGGTCGATCTGCCGGGGCGGGAACGATCCGTCGCTCCCGCCCCGGCACCCGGTTTCACCCCCGCCTCACCTCTGCTTTCCCGCACCTCAGCCACCCGGCTACCGAAAGGCACATCCAGCCATGGTCAAGACAATTGCACCGGCATCCGGCACCGTCATGCTCAGCGCCGTGGGCATCGAGAAGAGCTTCGGCCCGGTGCGTGCGCTGCAGGGCGTGCACCTCGAGCTGCGTGCCGGCGAGGTCACCGCGCTGATGGGCGAGAACGGTGCCGGCAAGTCCACGCTGCTCAAGATCCTCACCGGTGACCTGCAGCCGGATGCCGGCACGCTCACCCTGGCCGGCGACGAGGTGCGCTTCACCGATCCCCGGCAGTCCCGGCTGGCGGGCCTGCGGGTCATCGCGCAGGAACCCGAGGTGCTGCTGCACGTCTCCGTGGCCGAGAACATCTACGTGGGAGCGCTCGGCCGGCAGGGCATGATCTTCAACCGGGCGGCCCTGTTCGCCCGCGCCGAGGAGGACCTGCGCCGCTACGGTTTCGAGAGGGTCATCCGCCCGGAGACCCTGGGCAGCGCCCTCTCCCCGGCGCAACGCCAGATCGTGGAGATCATGCGGGCCCTGGTCGACAGTCCCTCGGTGATCTGCTTCGACGAACCCACCTCCTCCCTCGGCGACGAAGAGGTTGTCATCCTGTTCAAGCTGATTCGTCAGCTGCGCGACGAGGGAGTGGCCATCGGTTACGTCTCGCACCGCATGCAGGAGATCTTCGAACTCTCCGACAACATTACGGTGCTCCGCGACGGCAAGTTCGTGGGCACCAAGGTCACCGCCGACACCGACCATGACGACCTGGTGCGGATGATGGTGGGCCGTGACCTGTCCCAGTTCTTCCACCGCGACCCCGTTGTGCCCGGGGACACGGTGCTCGAGCTTCGCGGCGTCACCAACAGCCACGTCACCGAGATCAACCTCGAGGTGAAGGCCGGCGAGGTCGTCGGCGTCTCCGGGCTGGTCGGCGCCGGACGCAGCGAGCTGATGAAGATCATCGTGGGCGACCTGCGCATCGACAGCGGGGAGCTGCTCATGGGCGGCACCGCGATGAGCTTCAAGGCCCCCGCGGATGCGATCGCCGCCGGCATCGGCTTCGCCCCCGAGGAGCGCAAGGCCGAGGCCCTGCTGCTCAAGCGCTCGGTGCGCGACAACGTGGCGCTGGCCCGGTTGCGCAGCCTGAGCCGCTGGATCTTCGTGAAGTCCGCGGATGAGAAGGCTCTCGCCGCCGAGTACATTGCCCGGCTGGGCATCCGCACCCCCTCCAGCGAACAGCTGGTGGGCAACCTGTCGGGTGGCAACCAGCAGAAGGTGGTGCTGGCCAGGTGGCTGGCGACGCATCCGCGCCTGCTGGTGCTCGACGAACCCACTCGCGGCGTAGACGTGGGCGCCAAGTCGGAGATCTACGCGATCATCGACGAACTCGCCCAGGCCGGCGTGGCCGTGCTCGTGGTCTCGAGCGAGTTGCCCGAGGTGATCGGGCTCTCCGACCGCATCTACGTGATGGCCGGTGGTCGCATCACCGGTGAACTCGCCCGCGCCAGTGTCACCGAAGAGCAGATCCTGGCGCTCGCCATGGACGAATCCGCCGCCGATCCCGACTTCACAGTTTCCCTCTCATGAGCAGCCCTCCGGAAAGGAGCACTCCGGTGCCCACAACACAGTCCACCGCGACACTGCGGTCGCAGCCTCCCCTCGACACCGGCGCCCGGCCGAGCGCCTGGCGGCGCGTGCTCGAGGTCGTAGGCGTGCAGAACATCTCCCTGCTCATGGCCATCGCCCTGGTCGTAGCCGTCATCGGCAGCCAGAACCCGCTGTTCTTCACGGTCGGCAATCTGCGGGTGATCGGCACCGCCATTGCCATCTCCGGCCTGCTCGCGGTGGTGCAGACCATCGTGATCATCATGGGCGCCCTCGACATCTCGGTGGGATCGATCGCCGGGCTCACCTCGGTGTCGTCCGCGATGATCTTCACCGCCACCGGTCCGTTCCTCGGCGTGGTCGGCGCCGTGGGCATCGGCATGCTCTGCGGCCTGATCAACGGCTGCATCATCGTCTTCGGCCGGGTCAACCCGGTGATCGCGACGTTGGCCACTCTCGCGGCTTACAAGGGTGTGGCGCAGCTGATCTCCGACGGTCGAGCTCAGGGCTACACCGGTGCAGACGGCTTCTTCGTCTTCCTCGCCCGCGGTTCCATTCTCGGGGTGCCGACGCTCATTCTGGTGCTCGTGATCATCGCCCTGCTCGCCCACGTGGTGCTGCGCTACACGAGCATCGGCCGCAACATTTACGCCGTCGGCGGGAACGATATCGCCTCCCGCCTCGCCGGCATCAACATCAACCGCTACCTCATCGGCGTGTACGTCGCCACGGGTGCCGTCGCCGCCATCGCCGGCCTGCTGATCACCGCCCGTACCGGGTCGGGGCAGCCGGTCTCGGGCTCAGAGGGCCTCGAACTCGAGGCCATCACCGCCGCGGCGCTCGGCGGCGCGGCGCTCAAGGGCGGCAAGGGGACCATCGCCGGCACCATCCTCGCCGTGATCCTGCTCGGCATCCTCACCAACGGCATGACCCTACTCGGAGTCAACTCGTTCTGGCAGAACGTGGCTAAGGGTGCACTGCTCGTGCTGGCCGTGGTGATCCAGCAGCTGCGCTCGGGCGAACGCCGCATCGGCCTGCCCGGCTGATGCGCTCGGTCAGCGGCGGCGGCATCACTGTTCAGGTCGATGTCGCCGACGGCGCCCGCATCACCAGTCTCACCTCCGGCGGTCGGGAGTGGCTCGCCCCCAGCGGCCCTCGGTGGCCGGGGGTGTTCGTGCAGGCGGGCAGCGGCGGCTGGGATGAGGTGGTCCCCACCGTCGCGGCCTGCACTCTGAAGGGTGGTCCGGTTCCTGGCACCACGGCGTTCAGTGGAACGGAGCTGGCGGACCACGGCGACGCGTGGCAAAGTGCGTGGGCGCTTGACTCATTCGACGAGACGCATGTTCAGACCAGTGTGAGGCTGGCCAGCTTGCCGATCTCGCTCAGCCGGCGGGTGCAGGGAACCGCGGCGGGCATCCGGTTGGCGTACACGGCAACGACGGATGCGTCAGGGCCGGTTCCGCTGGCCTGGTGCGCGCATCCACTGTTCGCCTCCGACCCGGGTACCCGCATCGTGGTGCCTGGGCCGATGTTAGGACTCATCGAGGAGTACCCGCGCAGCGGAAAGCCGCGCGACTGGCCGGCAGCCGTTGGCGCCACTGCGATCAAGGCCTTCGGCTCTGGATCGCGGGCGAGCGCCTCGGTTGTGCACGCCAACGGGGATAGCCTCACGCTCGCCTGGGACCGGGTGCTGCTGCCCTACCTCGGTCTGTATTGGGACGGAGGCGAGTTCACCTCCACCCCCGTCGTCGCGATCGAGCCCTCGACTGCCTTCGGCGACTCGGCAGCTCGAGCGGTGGCCGAGGAACGCATCCAATATCTCGAACACGGGCGGCCCTTCCACTGGTGGCTGCAGCTGAGCGCAACGCCGAGCGCTGAGTGACCGCCGCCTAGAAGTGTGTCAGGCAGTGCGCGGGCCGCTCCACGGCGAAGAGCCTCGCCGCCAGGAACGCCGCACCCGCGGTGTTCTCGTGCACCGTGCCCGCCGCGGCCAGCGACACGGGGTTCACCGCGCCCAGGTAGATCGAGGAGAGCGCGGCGATGTCCAGCTCCAGGTCGGGTACCTCATCGGATGCGGTGACCCGGGCCGTGCCGCCCTGCACCTTGAGCGAGAAGGTGCCCGCCGTGAGACCCAGCCCGTCGGTGACCTTCAGAACGAGTGTGCCGTCGGCGGCGAAATGGCGGGCCTCGAGTGCCTGGGGCACATCGACGACTTCACCGCGGCTGAAGAGCTCACGCTCGTGCTGCACTCCTCGCCGGTGCGACTCGGTGCCGTCATGACGGATGCGCAGGGCACCTTCGGCACGCAGGTCACCATCCCGGTCGACACCGAAGCCGGCGCTCACCGCATTGTGGTGGCGGCAGCGAATGGAGAAGCCGCGGAAATCGCATTCACCGTGGTGGCCTCGGGAGCCGCGACCTCGGCGCTGGCCAACACCGGGGTCAGTTCGTTTAGTCCGGTGCTCGGTGCCGCACTCGCCCTTCTGGCCGCCGGAGCCGGCGCGCTGCTCTTCCGGCGCCGCCAGCGCGCTTAGCTAGCCACGTTGCCGGCCGGGTGATGCGCCGAGGAGGTTCCCGATTCGTCGGGCCGCCTCCGCGGCCCCGTTGTGGGGCGCGTAGAGACAACGGAACTCGTATCGTGGGGCGCTTCAGGCATCCGGGCTGTTAGCGTCGAGGCAAGCGAGATCTCATCTACCGATTCGGGTCCGCCTGCCAAGGAGGAACCTCATCGATCCCCAAATCATTGTGGCTGTGGTGTTGCTTCTCATCGTCGGCGCAGGGGGACTCGGTGTCAGCAAGCGGCGCCGCGCAAAAGCGGACGACTGATGAGCGAGCACGACGAGCCAACGAAAGTGGGCACCATGACTGAAGCCGTTTCAACCCGTGAGGTGTATCGCAACGCCTGGATGACCGTTCGGGAAGACGTCGTCCGCCGACCGGACGGATCTCCGGGCCTGTACGGCGTGGTGGACAAGCCCGACTTCGCCATTGTCGTGCCCTACGCCGACGACGGGTTCTGGCTGGTCGAACAATTCCGGTACCCGGTCGGGCGGCGCGCGTGGGAGTTCCCGCAGGGATCGTGGCCCGAGGCGAAAGGCGGCAGCCAGGAGGACCTGGCTCGGGCGGAGTTGCAGGAGGAGACCGGGATGCGCGCCGCGAAGGTGCGCCATCTGGGCTATTACTACAGCGCCTACGGGCACAGCAGTCAGGGCTGCGACCTCTACTTGGCTACCGAGCTCACCCCGGGGCCACCGGAGCGTGAGCTCACCGAGCAAGACATGGTGCACCAGTGGTTCAGCGAAGATGACTTCCGCCGCATGATCCGCGAGGGCGACATCGTGGATGCTGCGACCATCGCCGCGTACACCTACGTGGTTCTCGATCGGGAAAGCCGATAGCGGTGCCGGCTGCCTGCAGCGATGCCTGGCTACCTGCCCGGTACACGAAGCAACGATGGATCCATGACTACTCCTGCTGAGGAGGCCGACTTAGAGACTTAGAACGGCGGGTTTTCGGGCACCGGTGGCGAGGGGTGGCGTGGGGGCTGGTGCCGCGGCATCAGGTAGCTGTCGTCCGCGGGTCGCTTCGGGGTTGTCGGTCCCACGGTCGGCGGTTGGGGCCGGGGTGGGCCGATCGGGTTGGCCGGGT